>PEVN01000176.1 GCA_002779825.1 Armatimonadetes bacterium CG06_land_8_20_14_3_00_66_21
CGAGTCGAGCGCCAACTCGTCGGTGAACTGCATTTCGTCTTCTGCGGCGAACGCGTGCTCGGCGAGCTTCTCACCCATCATCCTTGCCAGCTCGGGGCCGCCCTGTAATCGGTCCGGGTCATAGACATCTTGCTGGCAGAGGTTCGCGCAAGCGCCATTGGCAAACAGGGCAATGCACTCGTCGCCGCGCCCTGCCTTGACGTATGCGGCAACCTGCCCTGGGAAGTCGGCGCTTATCTTCGTGCCCGCACTGCCGCTGGTGGCATGGCAGGCGAAGTTGACAATGTACCCAAGCGTCTTCCCTGCCGTGCTACGCGCGCAGAGGACGCCGACTTCGGGATCGACCGGCCCCTCCTGGTACAGGATGTCGGTGCTGCCGGGAGCGGGGTGCATGAGCGTCTTCCCATCGCGCATGACGTACCGCCGGTTGAAGGTCAGCTTGCCCTCGAACCGCCACGCAAAGCCGATCTCGGCCGGCTGCCGTTTGCGAAATGCCTCGCACGCGGCCTCGGCGATCTTGTCCCCAAAGGAAGCGACGTACTCCTCGTCGGGCGCCAGGTCATGCGTCCAGATGAACGTGGTCGCCGGGCCCCAGTGGGTGTGCGTGGCACTGATGGCGATTCGGTCGGGCGCGATCCCTGTTCGCGCGTGGATGGCGTTGCGCGCGTTGAGGACGGTGCTCCGTCGGACCGAAAGCACGTCGCACGTCACGAAGCACAACTGCGTTACGCCATTGTCGATCACCATCGCCCGGGCAAAGAGCGGGTCCAGAATCTCCGTCGCGTGGCGATCCTCCCACATGCCGGACATCCGGATGCCCAGCGGCGGGGTAATGTCGACCTCAGCACAGCCGATCTGTAGCACGGTTGGTCCCTCCAGGAGGCTGCCGCAATCCCCTCTCCGTCGGCTTGGGGGATGAGCCTTAGGACAGAGATTCGCCGCCAACCTCCGGGCGCCTTCAAGCAGTCCAGCGTCGTCTGCAGACCGCCTTCTCAAGGCTGGGGCCGGGTCATCGCCGGTACCGGGAGCCGGGTGACAGCCAGACGCAGGGCAGATTCTCCGTCACTGCCAGGTAGCTGCTCGTGCACACCCCACGCACGCGGCACAGCCCGGCAGTGACGGCGAGCCTGCCCTACAACGACAGGCCGGGAGCCGTCAGCGGGTGGTCTCGAGCAGACCCAGCGTCCGCTGGACACACCGCAGCCCGCTACACCCAGAACCCGTACGTCGGCACTTGTTTGATGATGCCGTAGATCGTCCACAGACTCCCCGTCACGAACTCGCCCAGAATCAGCCCGATGGCGCCGGGAATGAGGCGCTGGAAGTTGCTGTACCCGCCGTACCGCAGCACCGCCAGCTTGATGAAGTAGGCGATGCCGAGGGGCATCCAGAGGCAGTTCATGGACCAACTCGTGGCGGTGGCGTAGCCGACGGGATGGAACGGGAACCAGGGCAACTGCATCCGGGACGAGTTCAACACCAGCGCAACCGCCAGACCAAAGACCATGGCGGCGACCCGGTTCATATCTCCGGGCAACGGGTTGCCCAGCCACTGGGCCAGCTCGCGGTAAGGCTCCGAGCCGAACGCGCCCACCGCCACCGGGTGCATCTTCGCGGACATCCCGTAGACGTAGTAGTTATGGATTTGGGCCCAGAACGCGGCGAAGGTTCCAAAGGTCCCTGCCAGCAGCATGGCGACCCACAGGCGCCGCTGATTCATGCCGGTCATCTCGCCCATCTTCATGCCTTCCAGTTGGCAGGGCATCGGGTGGGCGCGGTAGGCACGATTGAACCAGTAGAACATCTTCATGGCCGTCTGGTTCTGGGGGGAGAGCACGCTCTTGGCACCCGTCCCGAGCAAGGTGGACAAGAACTGATCGGGCCCCGCGTGGTGCAGGTCGTGCGCCGGCGGGCCGAGTTCGGCACGGATGCGGCTGACCGCCAGCGAGATGAGAAAGTAGACAGCGAAGAACACGATCGCTACCCCGAGGGACATGCCGATCTTCCCTGCGAAGTAGAGCAGGAACCCAATGCCCAGCGCGGCTCCACCCAAGGCCGCTCGGTAACTGATAGGCTCACGCGCCTCGTCCAGTTCGCTCTTCAACCCAAGTGCAGCCCTCACCGCGTGCGTGAGATAGCGCCGGGCGATCCAGAGCGCGAACAGGGCCAGCCCCATGTAGGCGCCAAACGCTTGGTCATTGATGAAGGGGAACTGCGGGATCTGGTCCCATCCGGCCATCACTGCCACCAGGTTCTGCACCTTCGCGAGCCAGTAGAAGAACCAGCACGAGAAGAGCAAGTCGAGCGGCAGCAGCATTCCCAGCCCGATGGCGAAGGGGTAAAGCGAAACCCGGGTCCCCGCGAAGGCCGTCCACGGCCGCACCGTGAACAGGGTCGACATCATCGCGTCGAAGTGCACCACCCGGATCTTCAGCAGCGGCACCATGGGGTACAGCTCGTGCAGGCCGTTCAGGACATCAATCGACGCGGCGAGGCCGAACCCGATCCAGAAGATCTTGTTCCGGAGCAACTGCACCCCCGGCGCAGTGATCTCAATGGGGAGCTGGGTGATGGGGTAGGACAGCTTTTCGTCGTCGGCCCACCGGCGCCGGAACAAGCTCGTCAGGCACAGCAGTGTGAACAGGAGGGCGCAGATGAACGCGCACCACCAGAGCACTGGTTTCAGCCAGGGACGGTAGTTCGCCGGTTCGTAGAGCGAGCTGCCGCCCTCGTAGGCCCCCTTCAGAGCCGTCTCATCCTTGACGGCGAGGAACTCGGGGAGGTATCGGAAGAATAGCTCTTCGTACCGGTTGGAGGGGTTCGCCATCCGGTAGGGATAGGAGAGCTGCGGCGCCAGCACCTGGATGTTGTCGTGCCCGCAGATGGAGGAGGCGATGACCACCATCACGTAGATGGTCAGCAGCTCCTGCCGGGTGAGCGCCCACCGCTCCCGCACCCGCCGAATGCCGGCGTTGAGGCCCAGCAGCAGAAGCAGGATGAACACCGCATTGAAGAACAGCGAGATCGTCGTCGGGTGGCCCGAGTACCGCACGATGGCCATCTGCGTGATCCAGTACGCGTTCGGCGGGATCAGCAGGAGACCGATCAGGATGGCTCGCCAGGTGACGCCCGGCGACTTCGGTTGTGTTGGGGACGGGAGGGACTGAGCTGCCATGAGAGGTTGGGAGGACGTCGTTCGGGTGGGGTGCGCCGGCCGGGGCGCTATCCGGACCAGGTCACGAGCCCCAGCGAGTAGGGCCGCGCAATGTCCGGGTGCTTCGGGAGAACGCGAACGGCCAGACCGAACATGCCGGTGCGGGGGCAGACGACCGTGCCCTCGTATCGGTGCTCGTTCCCTTCGAGGGATTGCACACACTCAGCCGGCGCCGAGCGCGCGTCAGCGATCTCCCGCTGCTGGTCCAGCGGGCCGTAGTACAACTCGACTGCAACGTCTGTCGGTGTTAGCCGACCGAGATGCACTGTGGCGCTTACGCGTAGTTCCGTGTCCAGGTCGAGGGCTTCCTCACCACGCGGCGAGACTTCGCGGATCTGCACGTCCGGCCACGCCTCGACGACGCGCCGCTTCCACTCCGCCAACTGCACCGCTCGAGCGTTGTCAGCCGCGCGCAACTCGGTGGTGCGGTGGAGAGCCGGGAGGTAGGAGTCGGTGACGTAGCCGTGGACCATGCGGTTCGTGTTGAACACTGGACACATCAGGCGCATGGACTCCTTGACCCGCGCCAGCCAGCGGGCGGGGACCCGCTCGTGCGTCCGGTCGTAGAACAGCGGCACGACTTCCTGCTCGAGGATGTCGTACAGCGCGTTCGCCTCGACGGCGTCACCATACTCGTCGGACTCGTACGACTCGCGGGCGCCAATGGCCCACCCGGTGTCCGGCCGGTGCGCTTCATCCCACCAGCCGTCGAGAATGCTGAGGTTGAGCCCGCCGTTCGGCGTCACCTTCATCCCGCTTGTCCCACTGGCTTCCAGCAGGCGGCGCGGCGTGTTCAGCCAGAGGTCCACGCCCTGGGCCAAGTAGCGCGCGACCGTCATGTCGTAGTCTTCGAGGAACAGGAGGTGCAGTCGGAAACGCTCTTCTCGCGAGTGATGCACCAAGGCACGGATCAGGTCCTTCCCGGCGTCATCGCGCGGGTGAGCCTTCCCGGCAAAGATCACCTGCACGGGGCGGTCGGGGTCGCCGAGGATCCGCGCCAGCCGCTCGGGGTCGCGGAAGAGGAGCGTCGCGCGCTTGTAGGTCGCGAAGCGCCGGGCGAAGCCGATGGTCAGCGCTTCCGAGTCGAGCACTTCACGCGCCCGTTCGATCTCTTGAGGCACCGCCCCACGCCGGCGCAACTGATCCGACAGACGGCCGCGGGCGAAAGCCACCAGCCGCTCGCGCCGCCGCTGATGGGTGCGCCACAATTCTACGTCCGGAATCTGCGTGACGCGATCCCACACCCGGTGGTCGGCAGGATCTTCCTCCCACCGCGGACCGAGGTACCGCTGGAGGAGCTCGGCCATGTCCCGAGAGATCCACGACGGGACATGGATGCCGTTGGTCACGTGGCCGATGGGCGCCTGCTCCGAGGGGAGGTTCGGCCAGATGCCCGCCCACATGCGGCGCGAGACCTGCCCATGCAGCCGACTCACGCCATTGGTGTAGGCAGACAGGCGGATGGCCAACACCGTCATGCAGAAGCCTTCGTTGGGGTCTGCCGGGTTGACGCGGCCGAGCCCCAGCACGGCGTCTCGGTCGATCCCCAGTTGCGGGTAGTAGCCGGAGAAGTACTTGTCCATCAGCGCCGGCGGGAAGACATCATTTCCGGCGGGCACCGGCGTGTGCGTTGTGAACACGTTCCCCGAAGCAGTCGCTTCGCGAGCCCCGGCGAAGCCCAGTTGGTGGGCCTCACGCGCGTGGCGGATACGCTCCAGGGCCAGGAAGGCTGAGTGGCCCTCGTTCATGTGGTAGACGCGTGGGTTCAGCCCGAGTTGGCGCAGGGCCCGGTACCCACCGACGCCCAGGAGGATCTCCTGCTGGATGCGCATCTCCTGGTCGCCGCCGTAGAGCCGGCCGGTGATGCTCTGCGCTGCAGGGCTGTTATCCGGAATGTTGGCGTCGAGGAGGTACAGCGGGACCCGGCCGACCTGAGCCCGCCAGATCCGCGCGGCGACGGTCTCTCCGCCGATCTGGACGTGAATGCGCTGCTCGTTGCCAGCGGCCTCCCGTGCCAGGGCGAGCGGCTGGTTGTAGAAGTCGTTGTCGGGGTACGACTCCTGCTGCCATCCATCCGGGTTGAGGTATTGCCGGAAATAGCCTTCCTGGTATAGCAGCCCCAGGCCCACCAGCGGGACGCCCAAGTCACTGGCGGACTTGAGGTGATCGCCTGCCAGGATGCCCAACCCTCCTGAATAGATCGGGACGCACTCCGTAAGCCCAAACTCCGCGGAGAAGTACGCAAAGAGCGGCTGCCCGTCTCCCCCATGCTCCCGCTGGTACCACCGCGGCTTGTGGAGGTAGTTCTCCAGGTCGCTCATGACCCGCCGCAAGTGGTTCTGGAAGCCTTCGTCGGCAGCCGCCTCCTCGAGTTCGTGCTGCCGAAGGGCGCCTAACATCTGCACCGGGTTGTGCCCGCTCCGGTCCCACCCCTCCGGCGACAGACGCCGGAACACCCCCAGCGCCTCATGGTTCCAGGCCCACCAGAGGTTGTGCGCCAAGTCCTGCAGTGCGGAGAGCGACTCTGGTAGCCGCGGCACGACCCGGTACTGAAGCACTGGTTTCATGGATCGGTGTACTCCCTTGAGAACGCGCTGGGCACTCGAGCTGCGACAGTGGGGGAGCGAGAGGCGGGTGAACCCCTGCGCGAGCTATTCGGAACTGCCAACATCTTGCCTTTCGGCGGCGGCGGCCTGCCCCAAGTCCCGGAGACCCTCCCGAGCCTGGAACTGCGTATCGGCCAGGCGCTCGCGCAGTTCGCGCAACCGACGACAGATGACGACCAGCCGCCACACGGCCAGACCCGCCAGCACCAACGTCCCCACGATTACCGCAGCCAGGAGGCTCAGCAACTGGCCCGGCGTGACCACCAGGAAGACTGGGGCGAACGCAAACATGGCCGTCTGGCTAACCGCCAAGAAGCGAGACGAGTACGGCCTTCTGGGCGTGCAGCCGGTTCTCCGCCTGGTCCAGCACCACCGAGTGCGGTCCGTCCAAAACCTCGCCGGTGATTTCGTCCCCTCGGTGCGCCGGCAGGCAATGCATGGCAACAGCAGTCGGCTTGGCGAGCCCGAACAGCGCGCTGTTGACCTGATACGGGCGGAATACCTCCGCGCGCGCTTCCGCTTCGTGTTCGTCCCCCATGCTGGCCCACACATCCGTGTACACAGCGTCCGCCTGCGCAACCGCCAGGGCGGGATCGTCCGTCAACAGCACGCTGCCGCCTGATTGCTCGGCCAACGCCTTCGCACGTTCGAGCACGCCAGCGTTGGGCTCGTAGCTTGTCGGCGTCGCCACCCGCATGTCCATTCCCAGCAGCGCAGCCAGTAGCAGCAGGGAGTGGCAGACGTTGTTCCCGTCACCGACGTACGCCAAGGAGAGCCCACTCAGTCCCTTGCTGCGCTCCTGCAACGTCAGCACATCTGCCAACGCCTGGCAGGGATGCTCGTGGTCGCTGAGCGCGTTGATCACAGGAATGGAGCTGTGCTCGCCCAACTCCACGGCAGACTGGTGCGCGAACGTCCGCGCAGCGATCCCGTCCACCCAGCGGGACAGATTCTGCGCAACGTCGGACACGCTTTCCCGCTGTCCCAGGCCGATGTCCTGCATGGAGAGGTAGATCGCGTGGCCGCCGAGTTGCGTCATTCCTACCTCGAACGTGACCCGGGTGCGCAGAGAGGGCTTCTCGAACACCAGCGCCAGCGTCTTCCCGGGCAGCGAGTGCTCGGCGGCGCCGCTCTTGAGTCGGCCCGCCAAGCTCAGCAGCTCGCGCGCTTCTTCCGCAGTCAAGTCGTCGATGGACAGCAAATCCTTGCGCATCACGTGTTGTCTTCCCCTCGATTGCAGTACAGCGCCGCTCATGGCCCGAACACACACTCAGGCCGCGTCCGCCGTGGCGGCGAGTGCCTGCCGCAGTATGGCTGCCGCTTCGTCGGCTTCGGCGACCGTCAGAATGAGTGGCGGAGCCAGCCGCAGGATGTTCTCGCCGATGGCGTTGACAATCAGCCCGTTTGCGAGGCAGTGCTCCTGAACTTCCTTGGCGACTGACCGATTGAACTCCACCGCCAGCATCAGCCCGAGACCGCGCACTTCCGACACGGTGCCACACTCGGCACAGAGCGATTCCAGAGCCGCTCGCAGATGCTTGCCGACGGCGGCCGCGTTCTCGACCACGCCGTCTTCCTCGTAGATTCGGAGGACAGCCAGGGCGGCGGCACATGCCAGGTAGTTGCCGCCGAAGGTGGATGCATGGTCGCCGGGCTTGAAGCCGTCCCAGACGCGCTCGTTCGCCAACAGGGCACCCATTGGCACACCGCCTGCCAACGCCTTTGCCAGCGTCATCAGATCCGGTTTCACACCGTAGTGCTCGTGAGCAAACAGCTTGCCGGTCCGCCCCATGCCGGTCTGCACCTCGTCGAAGATCAGCACCAAGTCGCGCTCGTCGCACAGCTTGCGGAGCCCGTCCAGGTACTCCGGCGTGGCGGGGTGGACGCCACTCTCGCCCTGGATCGGTTCCATCATGATCGCAGCGGTCTGCGCATTGACGGCCTTCTCGGCGGCAGCCAAGTCGTTGTACGGCACGTAGACAAAGCCCGGCGGCAGCGGCTCGAACCCCTTCTGGTACTTCGGCTGCCCGGTGGCAGTGATGGTCGTCAGCGTTCGTCCGTGGAACGAATCCAGCGCGGTGATGATCTGGTAGCGTTCCTTGCCGATGTTGGTCTTAGCCCATTTCCGCGCGAGCTTGAGCGCCCCTTCGTTCGCCTCGGCGCCACTGTTGCAGTAGAAGCTCTTGTAGCCGCCCGAAAGGTGGTAGAGCTTCTCGGCCAGCTCTGCCTGGGGAGGGATGTGGTAGAGGTTGCTCGTGTGAATGAGGGTTTTCGCCTGCTCGGCGATGGCGGCAGCCAACTTGGGGTGACCGTGCCCAAGCGAACACACTGCGATGCCGCCCAAACAGTCCAGGTAGCCTTTGCCCTCGGTGTCCCAGAGGCGGCACCCTTCGCCCCGCACGAAGGCCAGGGGCAGACGGCCGTAGGTGGGCAGGAGGTACTTCTCCGTCTTCTCGACGACTTCGGGGAGGGTCATTGGGTGCGGCTCGCTTTCGGTAAGGGGTCGTGTCTGACCTGTCGGACGCGTCAGACACGTCGGACGTCTTGATGAAAGGCACAGGTTCTCAGTCCGGGACGATCATGGTGCCGATCCCCTGGTCGGTGAAGACTTCCATCAGCAGTGCGTGGGGGAGACGGCCGTCAATGATGTGGGCCCGTTCCACTCCGTTCTCGACGGCATGGAGGCAGGCTTCGAGCTTCGGGATCATCCCTGCGGCGATCCGGTCCGAGCCCATCAACTCCCGAACTTCCGTCGCGCGCAACGTGGGGATGAGGGTGGACTCATCCTCGACGTCGCGCAGCACGCCCCGGATGTCCGTCAACATGACCAGCTTGGCGGCTCGCGCGGCCGCGGCGATCCAGCCTGCCACGTGATCCGCGTTGATGTTATACGTGTTCCCCTGGGCGTCGGCCGCGGTAGAGGAGATGACCGGAGTGTAGCCGTTCGCCGTGAGCAACTCGAGGATCTCCGGGTCGACGGCCGCCACTTCCCCGACCAGACCGAGGTCGGGGCCGGTGGTCGCCAGCTTGCGGGCCAGCATCAGCCCGCCGTCTTTGCCGCTGAGGCCCACCGCCTTGCCGCCGTGCTGGCTGATATGCTGGACGATCTGCTTGCTGATCTTGCCCACCAGCGCCATCTCAACCAGCTCGACAGTCTCTGCATCGGTGACCCGCAGCCCGTCCACGAACGTGGCTTCCTTGCCGACGCGAGCCATCAACCGGGAGATCTCCGGGCCGCCGCCGTGGACGACGAGGCACTTGATCCCGACGTAGCCCAACAGGACGAGATCCTGCATGACGGCATGTTTGAGGCTCTCGTCGGTCATGGCGTTGCCGCCGTACTTGAGCACGAGGGTCTTCCCATGGAACTGACGCAGGTAGGGCAGCGCCTCAATTAGCGTGTCCGCCCGCTGTTTGAGCTCGTTCACCAGTTGCTCCGTAGTCCGGTCAGTCACCGTTCGAGAGGGGACACTATTCGCGTGCTTTCCCGCTACGGTCATTCCGGTCAGGTGTGGTATTCCGCGTTGATCTTCACATAGTCGTAGGACAGATCGCACGTCCAGGCGGTCCAGCTCGCCTCGCCCACGCCGGCCGCGAGCCGGATCTTGACGGTGTCGCCTGCCACTGCGGCTTCTGCTTCGCGGACCGAGTAGTCGGTCGCGGTGCCCCCGTCCAGTACCAACAAGTCGCCGATCCACAGGCGCAGATTCTCCAAGTCCAGCTCAGCGCCAGCTCGGCCGGCGGCAGCGGCGATGCGCCCCCAGTTGGGGTCTCCGCCGAACAGCGCCGTCTTCACCAGCAACGAGTTGCAGATGGTCATGGCGATCTGCTTTGCTTCGGGCTCGGAAGCGGCTTCTTGGACGACGACTTCGGTGAGCTTGGTTGCGCCTTCGCCGTCACGCACCAACTGGATTGCCAGCTCCCGCGTCACCCGCGCAAAGGCTGCGGTTAGGACCGCGTATTCCTCGGTACCTTGCCGCACCGGCGCATTCCCCGCGCAGCCGTTGGCCAGCGCGAGGACGGTGTCATTGGTGCTGGTGTCGCCGTCGACAGTGATCGAGTTGAACGACCGCTCCACCGTCCACTTGAGGAGTTCCTGCAGCGCCTCCCGCTCGACAGCGGCATCCGTGGTGAGAAAGCAGAACATCGTGCCCATGTTGGGGGCAATCATGCCGGCGCCCTTGGCGATGCCTCCGACGGTGACCTCGCGACCGCCCAATGCCACCCGAACAGCGTGTGCCTTCGGCACGGTGTCGGTGGTCATGATCGCCAGGGCGGCGTCGGCACCACCCTCCGGGGTCAGTGCGCCAGCGGCATCCCGAATGCCTCGCTCGATCCGGTCCATGGGCAGTGGGTGACCGATGATCCCGGTGGAAGCCACCAACACCTCGTGCGGTGCCACCCCCAATGCCTCAGCGGCGATTGCGCACATGCGCTCTGCCGCTTCCAGACCGGGCTGCCCCGTGCAGGCGTTGGCGTTCCCACTGTTGGCAGCGATGGCGCGAACGGCAGCGCTGCTGAGGTGGCGCCTCGATACCTGCACCGGAGCAGCCGTCACCTTGGAGGTGGTGAAGACCCCGGCAGCGGCGGCCGGCACCTCGCTGACGAGCAGGGCCACATCGAGCCCTGTCTGTTTGAGTCCAGCCCGCACCCCGGCCGCCAGGAACCCGGCAGGCGAGGTCACCGTTCCCCCGGGGAGGTCCAAGACAGGCAGCTTGACCGACTCCGACATGTTCTCACCTACTGGTCGCAAAGAGACCAACGTGTCCGCTCAACGGTGCGGCGGCACAACTTGCGCAAAGGGCGAAAGGGTCGAAACGGGAGGGGTGGACGAAGGGGAAGTTCCGTCGCGACCGCCAGGGGACGAGCGAGGGTCAGCGTCTGGCTCCGCGGAACATTGCCCAGTTCTTGGCGTCGAACAGATTGCCGACGACGACAGCACCCGCGCTGCCTGAGGCGTGGATCATCTGCCCGCCTCCGAGGTAGATCCCGCAGTGGTCGATTCGGCTTCCGCTGGCCGAGAAGTACAGCCGGTCTCCCACCGCCAACTGAGACGGCTCCACGGCGTAGCCCACGCCAAACTGGGCCGCTGCAGTTCTGGGCAAGGCCTGACCGACGGCGGCGTAGGCCGTTCGTACCAGTGCCGAGCAATCGATACCCGACGAACCGTTGCCGCCATACCGGTACGGACAGCCGTAGTACCGCATCGCCGCCTGCACAACGGCGGCATTGCCTCCCGGACGGAGCTTGGTTGAGTCCGCCACCAAGTCAACCGGGTCCAGTCGGACATACTTCATCGGGATCCAACAGTTGGTGCCGTCCATCATGACCACGGCATACCAGTCGCCCCAGTACCCGCCGATGACCAACTGGTTCCCGGGCTTCGTGGAGTAGGCGGCCACGCCTTTGGGGCTCGGCGTCCGCCGGATGATCCCCCCGGGAGTGGTGATCGTTCCGAGCCGCCCGATGACCTTCTTCTTCGGGGCAGGCGCGGCCGTGAGAGTGGGCTTGGTGGGAGCTGGCTCCGGGGAGGCGGCCGCTGGTGCTGCAGCGGGAGTCGCCTTGGGGTCGTCGGTCTCGGCTAGACCGTTCTTCCCTCCGGGCTTCACAGCGAGAGTGGGGCGAGACCGTGAGACGAGCCCTCGGGACACCTGCGTTGTCCGCACGACATGCTCTGCGAGGGGGACCACTAGCGTCTGACTCGCGGCGAGTTGGGTCCCTGCGGGAAGCTCATTGGCTCGCAGAAGCTGGTCCACCGACACCCCGTAGCGAGAGGCAATCGTGGCAAGCGTTTCTCCGGCCTGCACCTCGTGGTTGCGAGAGAGGCGAATCCGGCCAGCGACCTCTCCGCCTTCAGCGATCAACGTCTCTGCACTCGAGGGAGTGCTCGCGACGACCCCGGGCGAGCCAGCTTGCTTGCCCTTTGTGCCGCTCGCCCCCGCACCCAGCGGGACAACGAGTGTGTCGCCCGCTTTGAGCTCAGCGGAAGCAACCAACCCGTTCTTTGCCCGCAGCGCCGATTCCTCGACGCCAAACCGCTTCGCAAGGGCCGCCAAGCTGTCGCCGGACTGAACACGGTAGACCCGCACGCTGTCCGACTTAGCCAGTAGCGGCCGGAGCGCCAAGCCCGTCAAACCGGCAGATAGCCAGACGAGCAAGCCGCCCCGCACAACGCGAGCGAGTGGCCCTACAGCGCCCCATGAGAGAGGTTTTCCGCGGTTCTCAGCAGACACAACAGCATCCTCTCCCCGCGCCGGGGGAGGTAGGCAGGTCTAGCGCTTGGTGAACTGAAAGCCCCGCCGCGCCCGCTTGCGGCCGTACTTCTTCCGCTCTTTTGCGCGCGGGTCGCGAGTAAGCAGTCCTCGCTGGCGCAAGAGCGGTCGCAGGTTGGCGTCCAGTTCAAGCAGCGCCCTGGAAATCCCATGTCGGACCGCTCCAGCCTGGCCACTGACTCCGCCGCCGGCCGCCGTAGCCGTCACGTCATACTTACCGACCCCGTCGGCTACAACCAGTGGCTGCAGCACGAGTTGCTCCAGCGCCTTCCGGTTATGCACATACTCCAGGAGCGGGCGGCCGTTGACGGAGATGTTGCCCTGGCCGGGGGACATCCAAACACGGGCGGTGGCGTCCTTGCGCCGGCCTGTTCCGTAGAATCTCGCTTGCTCTGCCACGATTCCGTGAGCTCCTTTGACGAAAGCCTTATTCTACCCGGTTGCGGAGGCCGCTGCACGTCGCCTCCGGCTGCCGGTCTCAACTTGCCGACTGCGGCTGCTGCGCTTGGTGGCGATGCTCGGAGCCGCGGTAGACGCGCAACTTCTTCAGCATCTTGCGGCCGAGCCGGTTCTTGGGGAGCATCCCCCGCACCGCCATCAGGACGGCCTGCTCTGGGTGATCCTGCATCAGATCGGAGTAGGCGATGGTGCGCAGTCCGCCGGGGCATCCGCTGTGCCGGTAGCGCTTCTTCTGCTCAAGCTTCCTGCCGGTCAGCACCACGTCCGCGGCGTTCACGACGACCACGTGGTCTCCCGTGTCCAAATGAGGCGTGAACTCCGGCTTGTGCTTGCCGCGAAGCAGTTGCGCGACGTGGCTGGATAGCCGGCCGAGCGCCTGTCCGCGAGCATCAATGAGATGCCACTGCCGAGAGGACTCATCAGGGCTTGGCAAGTACGTTTTCATCAACTTCACCTTTCCGTGGCGACTGAAGGGCGCTCACTCGACGGGTCACTCCGGGTAGTCCACTCTCATGAGTGTCAGCCCACTGGCTGGGGCTGGGGCGCTGCATCGATCCCGCCGACGACTATCGCAAATCTCCAGAAGTGCCTCCGGCGGCACAGCTCCCCTGCCGATGGCGACAAGCGTGCCAACCAAGTTCCGTACCATTCGGTACAGGAACGCGTTGGCGGCGACGGTGATTAGCACCTCTGCACCGCGGCGGCGACAGTCGAGTCGCGCGAGCGTGCGAACCGTCGAGGCCGTCCAACTCCCCGCGCTGCAGAACGCCGCGAAATCGCGTGTCCCCAACAGCGGGGCCGCCGCCCTCTGCATCCGGGGCACGTCAAGCCGCGTCGGAACGTGCCAGACATACTGGCGGCTCAACACGTCTGGAACCACGCGGTTGTCGATCCGGTACCGGTAGGTCCGCAGCACAGCATCGTGTCGCGGGTGAAAGTGCGCGGCGCACAAGGCAGCTTTACGGACCAGCACTGCTGACGGGAGCACCCGGTTCAGCGCCACAGACAGCCGGTCCACGGGGATCCGGTTCGTCGTGCTTACGCGGACCACCTGTCCGAGGGCATGGACGCCAGCATCAGTTCGACCGGCCGCCGCAATCCGGCGGTCCTCCTTAAGGACGGTCTTCAGCGCGGCCTCCAGCACGTCCTGTACCGTTCTGGCATTGGACTGAGACTGGAAGCCAGCGAAGTCCGTGCCCTCGTACGCCACAACCAACCGGAAGGTGCGCTCCGTATCGGCACTCATGGCATTGATCCAAGGAGCGGGCACACCAAACCAGCGCCCGCGCTCAGTGCCCCTCGGCTACTCAACCAGCATCAACAGAGCCATCGGCGCGCCGTCGCCTCGCCGCGGGGGCGCCTTCAGTAGGCGCGTGTACCCGCCGTGGCGCTCCGCGAACCGCGGGCCAATATCGGTCAGCAGCTTCTGGAAAAGCTGGCGCTCCGGGTGCTCTTGTGAGCGGTACTTGGCCGACTGCATGCGTTTGCGCTTCACTGGCGGTCGTTGGATGACGCGGTTGACCTCCCGTCGCGAGGCCTCGGTGTTGCGCTTCGCCTGGGTGATCAGTTTCTCCGCCACACGCTGCACTTCCTTGGCCTTGGTCTCCGTGGTCATGAGCCGCTCGTGCAGGAAGAGCTGCTTAACCTGATTCTTGAGCAGGGCCATCCGCTGGTCAGTTGGCAGCCCCAACTTTCGGTGGTCAACTCGGTGCCGCATATCACTTCCTCCATTCTCAACGCCGCACAGCGCCCGGGCTCGGAGCAGGAAACTGCGCCATTGCGGGCGCCAGCCCGACTCCTGCGCCCAGCGCGGCTAAACAATGTCCTCTTCGTCGATCTCCAACTCCACCGCAAACTCGTCTTCGTCCAATCCGGGGAGGTCGTCCGGCTGCGTCAGCGAGGCCTTCAGGTGCAGGTTAAATTTCCCCAGCTTGTCGATGACTTCATTCAGCGACTTCCGGCCGAAGTTCCTGATCTTCATCAGCTCATCTTCGGAGAGCAGGATCAACTGCCCAAGGCTGTCGATGTTCTCTTTCCGCAAGCAGTTGTACGTGCGGACGGAGAAGTCCATGTCTTCGACTTTGTACTCAAGCACGCGGTCCTGCTGGCGGGCCTCTTCCTCTTCGAACTGTCGCTCCTGCTCTTCCCGTTCGGTGAAGTCGAAGAACAGCTTGAGTTGGTCGGTCAGGATCTTGGCCCCGTCGCTGATGGCTTTGGCCGGCTCGACGGTGCCGTTCGTCCACACTTCGAAGACAAGTCGGTCGTAGTCAGTCTTCTGCCCCAAACGGGTGGGTTCAACAACGTAGTTGATCCGCCGGATGGGCGTGTAGATTGCGTCGATGGGAATGCAGCCGATGGGCAGTTCGCCGCGGTCGCGGCGCTGGGCGGGCACGAAGCCGATCCCGCGCTCCACCGTCAACTCCAGCTCCAGCTTGGCCTTGACCTGGGTGAGCGTGGCGAGGTGCACTTCGGGGGAGCACATCTCCAGGTCCGGCGGGAGCTCGATGTCCGCTCCGGTGACCTCGCCTTTCCCCTGCGCGCTGAGGCGAAGGGTCCAAGACTGGTCGGCCGCCAAGTCCCCCCCGGAGTTCACGCGAATCGACAACTCCTTGAGGTTAAGGATCAGCTCAGTTACGTCCTCGACCATCCCAGGGATGGTTGAGAACTCGTGGAGCACTCCCTCGATCTTCACAGTTGCGATGGCGGCGCCCTGAATCGACGACAGCAACACCCGGCGCAACGAGTTCCCCAGCGTGACACCGTACCCCTTCTCCAGGGGCTCTATCAAGAACTTGCCGAATCGGTCGCCGCGCTCCAACTGGCGGATCTTCGCCTCGACGAAATCGTGGATCATACCTGTCCCTCCTGCCGGACACCGGTCGGGCCGCGTCGGGTCTTACCTCGAGTAGTACTCAACAATGAGCTGTTCCTGTACGTCGGTGTCGATCTGGTCTCGGGTCGGCGTGCCAAGCACTCGACCGGAGAAGCCGTCAGGGGCGCGCTCAATCCATCCAGGCAGGTCCCGCCTGGATCCAGACTGGATGATCTCCAGGACGAAGGGACTCGTCCGGCTCTTGGACTTCAGCTCGATGCGGTCGCCGGGCGACAGCAGAATCGACGGCACATTCGCCGGTCGACCATTGACACGCACATGCCGGTGGGTCACCAACTGGCGAGCATGCGGCCGCGAGGCCGCAATCCCCAGTCGAAAGATGACGTTGTCCAAGCGGCACTCCAGCAAGCCTAAGAGGTTCCCGCCGGTGACTCCCGGCATTCCCTCGGCGCGTTGGAAGTAGGTGCGAAACTGCCGCTCAAGGACGCCGTACGTCCGCCGCAGCTTCTGCTTCTCCCGCAGCCGGATGCCGTAGTCTGACATGCGCGTCCGGCCACCGGACCGCCTGCCGCCGGACCGGCCGCCGCCGGCAGGCGAGCGCCCGCCACCGGCGGCGCCGCGGGCGCCTCCAGCGCGGCCGCCGCCTCTCCCGGAGGCTCTCAGCCCGCCGGGCTGACCAGCCTTTCCCGGTGGTTCGGGACGTTTGTCCAGGGTGCACTTCCCGTAGCACTTATCGCCTTTCAGGAACAGCTTCTGTCCTTCGCGGCGACACAATTTGCACTTGGGTCCTCGGTAGTTGGCCAATGGCCTTCTCCTTCAACCCCCGGCGACTGCTGCGCCGGGTATGGTTCAACGCGCTGCTATACCCGGCGGCGCTTGCGGGGGCGACAACCGTTGTGGGGAATGGTCGTGACGTCTCTGATGCTGCCGACGTCCAAACCGGCCGACTGCAGCGACCGGATCGCTGTCTCTCGGCCAGAGCCGGGCCCCTTGACGAATACGTCGACATACTGAAGGCCCATGTCGAAGGCGCGCCGAGCGGCTGCCTGCGCGGCCGACTGGGCGGCGAACGGCGTTCCCTTCTTGGTGCCCTTGAACCCGACGGTTCCGGCGCTGGCCCAAGCGACTGTGTTCCCTCGCGTGTCGGTGAGGGTGACGATCGTGTTGTTGAACGTCGCTCGAATGAAGGCCTTCCCGCGGGGCTCGACGCGCTTTCCGCGCTTGCGACTGGGGGCAGCGGCTTCAGCCATGTCTTAGTCTCCTTGCAGACCGAATCTTCACTGGACTACTTCTTCCGGCGGATGCCGACTGTCTTCCGCGGCCCTTTCCGTGTCCGGGCGTTGGTGGAAGTGCGCTGGCCGCGCACCGGCAGACCGCGACGGTGGCGTAATCCACGGTAGCTCCCGATCTCGATGAGCCGCTTGATATTGGCGGTGAGTTCGCGGCGGAGGTCGCCTTCCAGCGTGTAGGCCGACTCGAGCTCTTCGCGCAGCTTCGCTACGTCGGTATCGGCGAGGTCTTGCACGCGCGTCCCGGGGTCGATCTTGACCTTCCCCAGAATCTTCTGGCTGCTGGCGCGGCCGAGACCGTAAATATACGTCAGCGCGATGTCAATGCGTTTCTCTTTGGGCAAATCAACGCCCGCGATTCTGGCCACTCCGGGGCACCTCCTGTGCGTCGGTCACTGCCGAGGGCGGTTCAGCCCTGTCGCTGCTTATGCTTCGGCTTCTCGCAAAGCACCCGGACAATTCCGCGACGCCGGATGATCTTGCATTTGTCACACATCTTCTTCACGGACGTGCGAACCTTCATGTTCGTATCCTTTTCGGTAACTTGGGCGCGCGCAACGCGGCTTTCGAGCCAGGAACCGACTCAACCAACTCCGGCCGACGACAATTACTTGAACCGGTAGGTGATCCGCCCGCGCGTCAGGTCGTAAGGCGAGAGCTCCAACTGCACCCGATCCCCCGGCAAGATGCGGATGTAGTACATTCTGATTTTCCCCGAGACATGCGCCAGCACTTCGTGGCCGTTCTCCAACTCCACGCGGAACTGCGCATTCGGGAGCGTCTCCCTGACGGTGCCCTCGACTTTCACCGCTTGTTCTTTGGGCATAAGCTCTCTCTCTCGGGCCCGCGCTCTCCGCTGGGACAGGGAACCTCACTCGGGTTCCGGTTCCCCCGTCAGCACCACGGGGCCTGTCTCCGTAATGGCCACGGTGTGCTCGTAGTGCGCCGACAGGCTATTGTCCGCGGTCGACACGGTCCACCCGTCGTCCTCGGACACAACATCATAGTGACCGAGATTGACCATGGGCTCGATGGCCAACGTCATCCCCGGAACCAAACGTGGTCCGGGCCCGGCTGAAACAAAGTTCGGAACGTCCGGCGCCTCGTGGATGTATTTCCCGACGCCGTGGCCGGTAAGCTGTCTCACAACGGAGTAGCCGCCGCTCTCCGCGGTTCGCTGGATCGCCCGGGAAATGTCGCGCATCGTTCGCCCGACATGGCACTGATCGATGGCCGCCTGCAATGACTCGAACGTCACGTGCATCAGCCGTCGCGCCTTTTTGCCGACGCGTCCGACCTCCACGGTGCGGGCGGAATCGGCGTGGTATCCGCGGAAGCAGACACCCAAGTCCAGGCCGACAATATCGCCGCGCACCAGCTTGCGGTCGGTGGGAATACCGTGCACCACCTGCTCGTTTACCGACGCGCAGATGGCTGCGGGGTACGCCCGCTCCCGGTTGAATGGAGGCGAGTAGTCCTTGAAAGAGGGCGTCATCCCCTCGCTCTGCAAGAACTCCTCCGCCAACCGATCTAACTCAAGCAATGTCACGCCGGGGCGGGCAGCCTCCTCCATCAGGGACAGCGCCTGCCACGCCACCTTTCCGGCTTCGCGCATCAAGGCGAGCTCTTGAGGCGACTTCAGCACCAGCGGCGGCTTGTGGCTCACAGCGAAATCCCACTCCGGTCCGGCTACGCGCCCAACGCCTCGCGGATTGACGCCGCGATGGCGGCGGGATCGCCCACGCCGTCGATCTCGTGCAAGCAACCAGTGGCTCGGTAGAACTCTATCAGCGGCTGCGTCTGCTCGTGGTAGACTCTCAGTCGATTCCGCACCGTTTCCGCGGAGTCGTCGCTTCTCTGCGTCAACGCACCGCCGCAGCGATCACACGTGCCGTCGGTCTTGGGCGGCTGCGTCACCACATGGTAGATGGCGGCGCAGACCGGGCAGGAGCGCCGACCAGTGATTCGGCTCTCGATCTCGCCGTCAGGAACCTCGATATCGACTACGGCCTCCAACTGGACGCCAAGCGCCTCCAGAATCGCGCTCAAGGCCTCCGCTTGAGGCACGGTCCGCGGGAAGCCGTCCAGCAGAAAGCCCTTGTCGCAATCAGGCTTGGAGACACGCACCTGCAGAATCTGCAGCACCAAGTCGTCAGGAACCAGCTCGCCTCGGTCCATGCACGCAGCGGCCTGCTTGCCGAGGGCTGTCGCGCCCGCTCGTTCCTCGCGGAGGAGATCCCCCGTCGAGATCTGCGGTACGCAGAAGGTCTGCGCGAGTTTCGCAGCCTGCGTTCCTTTTCCGCTACCGGGGGGGCCGAGCAAGATGAGTCGCATAGCTGCTTCCCTTAGCTGGTGAAGCCCTCGTACTGCCGCAGTTTCAACTGCTGGTCGATCTGCTGCACCGTGTCCAACGCTACGCCGACCATGATGAGCAGCGAGGTGCCACCGACTAAGCCCTTGAAGGTCGTCACTCGAGTCCAGTCCGGGACGTAGTACTGCATCAACGCGATCACGCAAAGGAAGAGGGCGCCGCCGAACGTCACCCGGGTCATGACGCGGTCGAGGTACTGGGCCGTCGGCAAGCCTGGGCTGAATCCTTGGACCTGGCCGCCGTACTTCTTCAGGTGGTCCGCCACGTCCCGCGGGTTGAAGATCACCGCCGTGTAGAAATAGGTGAAGCCAATCACCAGCAGCGCGTAGAGGATAGCGGCGACTGCGCTCTGGCCCGGCGTGAACATGTCCAACACGAACTGCTTCACCCCGGCCATGTCGATGACTCGGCCGCCGAGGGGAATCGAGTTCGGCAGGAACTGCGCGACGGTTGCCGGAAACAGCGACACCGAAATCGCGAAGATGATCGGGATGACGCCCGCTTGGTTGATGCGGATTGGCAAGTGAGTCCGTACGCCACGGATCACCCTCCGCCCAGCAATTCGGTCGCCATACCTCACCGGAATCCTTCGCTCTCCCAACTGGACGCAAACGATTGCAGCGATGGTTGACACGAAGATGATCAGCAATAGCAGGATATTGAGGAAGCCGATGGCGCCCGTCCGCAGCAGTTCCGCCGTGCTGCGAATGTAACTCGGCATGTCCGTGACGATGCCTGCGAAGATGATCAGCGACACGCCATTCCCGATGCCTTTGTCGGTGATCTGCTCACCCAGCCACATCAGGAAGGCAGTCCCTGCCGTTACGGTGAGCACGATCTTCAGCATGACCAGCGGGCTCGTGCTGCGCGGGATCACCTGCATCCCCTTGAGCCACGTGGTTACGCCGAAGCCCTGCACGAAGGCGAGCGCTACGGTCAAGTAGCGAGTGTACTGTGAGATCTTCCGCCTGCCGTACTCGCCCTCTTTGGATAGCTCCTCAATGGCGGGAACGGCGATGTGCAGCAACTGGAAGATAATGGACGCATTGATGTAGGGCATGATCCCCATCGCGAAGATGGAGAAGCGCTGAAGGGCGCCGCCGGAGAACGTGTTGATGAGTCCCAGGAGGTTCCCGGAGAACAGGTTCGCCATCTTGCTCCGGTCGATTCCCGGCACCGGCATCCAGCAACCGAGAACGAAGACGGCGAGCATCCCCAACACGTAGAGCATCCGGTTGCGAAGATCCGGAAGGGCGAACGCCTTAACCAGCGATTGCCACACGTCAGATTACCTCGACGGCGCCGCCGGCAGACTCGATCTTCTCCCGAGCGGCGGCGCTGAAATGATGGGCGACTACCGTGAGTGGCTTGGTCAACTCACCGTCTCCCAGAATGCGGAGACCTACGTGCCGGCGATCCATGAGCCGCTGCTCCCGCAGCAACGCAGGAGTCACCTTGGTGCCGGTCTCAAACGCTTCCAGGCGGCCGACATTGAGCACGGCATACTCCCGGCGGAACATGCCAATGGGCATCGCGCCGCCACTGACGCCGCGCTGTTTTGGCAGACGCCGATGCAACGGCGTTTGCCCGCCTTCGAAGCCGGTCCGGATCGACGCGCCCCGCCGAACCTTCTGGCCGTTCTGGCCTTTGCCGCAGGTCTTCCCTAAGGTCGACCCGGTTCCACGGCCAACACGCTTTCGGTTACGTTTCGACCCTGCAGGGGGTCTAAGTTCACCCAACTTCACTGGCGTGCTCCTCTACCGGCGTGGCCGTCAACTCGTCGCTTCCACCGTCACCAGATGCCGGACGTGATTCACCATCCCCTGGACCGACGGGTTGTCGGGCCTTGTCACCGTCTGGTTCAGTTTGGTCAGTCCCAGGGCTCTGAGCGTTCTCTTGTGGGGCTCTTTGGAGCCGATCGGGCTCTTGATCAACGAGATCTTCAACTGGCTGCTCATGAGTCAGCAGTTCCTCCTCAAGCCGAAAATAGCGCGGGATCGGGAGTTCGTCCACCGATTTCCCCCGGTCCTGGGCGACCTGTTCCGCCCGGAACAAGCGCTGCAAGCCATCCACCGTGGCGCGAATCGCGTTGATCTTGCTCTTGGCTCCCAGTCGCTTGGTCAAAATGTCCTTGATGCCCGCCGCTTCCACGACAGCGCGAACTGGGCCACCGGCGATAACACCGGTGCCGGGCGCCGCTGGCCTTAGCATGACCCGGGTGGCGCCGGTCCGGCCGACAACTTCGTGGGGGATCGTGCGCCCAACCATCGCAACCTCAAAGAGGCTCTTCTTGGCGGCTTCGCCGCCCTTGCGGATCGCCTCTGGAACCCCAGCGGCCTTGCCAACTCCCGCGCCGACGATGCCTTTGCCGTTGCCGACAACGACCAGCGCACTGAAGCTGAAGCGGCGCCCGCCCTTGTGCACTTTGGCGACGCGATTGAGGTCGACCAGTCGCTCTTCCAGGTCTTCCAGACTATCCGGATCGATTCTTGGCACTCGTTCTCCTCCAGACCAGACTTGCCGGGATCAGAATTCCAGCCCGGCCGCCCGGGCTCCGTCCGCCAAGCTCTTGAGTCGGCCGTGATACAGCCGCCCGTTGCGGTCGAAGACTACTTTGGTGAGGCCCTTCTCCAGAGCCCGCTTCGCCGCCAGTTCCCCGACAACGGCCGCACCAGCTACATTCCCCGAGGCCCGGCCTTCCTGGCGCAGCGCCGGATCCAGAGTCGAAGCCGACGCCAGCACCTGACCGGTATCGTCATCGATGAGCTGCGCGTAGATGTGTCGTAGACTGCGGTAGACCGAGAGCCGAGGTCGCTCGGCAGTGCCGTGGACGCGATGCCGGACTCGGCGCTTACGCTTCAGTAGTCGTTGTTCTTTCAGGTCTATGCGCATAACCGATGCTACTCTCGTCTCAAGTCAATATGGCTGGCTCAACCGCCGGTCTTGGCGGCCTTGCCGAGCTTCCGCCGAATGCGCTCGCCCCGGTAGCGAATGCCCTTCCCTTTGTACGGCTCCACCGGCCGAACCGAACGGACAGAATCCACGAAATCGCCCAGAAGCTGCTTGTCTATTCCCCGGCACGTAATCACCGCCGCCAGGTAGCCGCTGTCCGCCGTCGGGCTGAGCTGTTGGATCTCTACCTCGATACCGGCCGGTGCCACCAGCTCCACCGGGTGGGAGAACCCCGCTTGCAGCACAAGCTTGCGGCCTTGGACTTCCGCACGATAGCCGACTCCACGGAGTTCCAGAATCTGGGTGAATCCCTCGGTAACGCCGGTAACCATGTTTGCAATCAGCGACCGCGCCAGACCATGCAGGGCCCGATCCTGCCGCTCGTCACTGGGACGAGTCACCCGGATCGCGCTATCGTCCACCAGCACCCCAAGCACCGCGGGCACGGAGCGGTCCAACTGCCCCTTGGGGCCACTCACGGTCACGTGGCCGGCTTCACACTGTACGGTCACGCCCGCCGGAATGGGAATAGGGACTTTTCCAACTCGAGACATCGTGAACCTCCAGCGCTCGCCAACGTGGCAAACGCCTCAGTATACCTCGCAGAGCAGCTCCCCGCCGATCTGCAATCGGCGCGCATCGCTGTCCGTCATAACACCGCGACAGGTGGACAAGATGGCGACGCCCATACCGCCAACCACCCGCGGGACGCCGGTCCGTTGTACATAGCGACGGCGGCCGGGAGTGCTGAGCCGACGCAATACACTGAAGGGGGGGACCCCCTCATCGAGGTAGCGCAGCATGACGCGCAGCACTCCCTGCTTGGTGTCTTCGACCACCTGGTACCCGCGGATGTAGCCCTCTTCCTGCAGGATACGGGCGATCTCGACTTTGGTGCCCGACGACGGCATGTTGACCTCGTCGAACTTCGCCTTCGCGCCGTTACGAATGCGCGTTAGCATATCAGCAATTGGATCGGCTATGGCTCCCAAAGAGGTCCTCCGTTCACTTCCCAGCGGCGGCCGTCTACCAACTGGACTTCGTCACGCCAGGGATCAGTCCGCGATGCGCATTCTCGCGGAAGCAGATGCGGCAGATGCCAAACTTGCGCATGTACGCCCGAGGCCGACCGCAGAGGCCGCACCGGTTGTAGCCGCGCGTCTTGAACTTGGGAGTACGCTTCGATTTGTTAATCAGCGCTTTCTTCGCCACCGTGTCTCTCCTCTGTGGCTCAGGGTGTGCCCTGGTCGGCTGCCCGGAGCGGCAGACCCAGGGCACGCAGCAGGGCAGCGCCCTCTTGATCACTATTCGCAGACGTCACAAGACTGACGTTCATGCCCCGAACGCGAGCCACTTTGTCCAGGTCCAGCTCCGGGAAGATCAACTGCTCGCGAAGACCGATGGTGTAGTTCCCTCGACCATCGAATCCCCGCATCGGTAGCCCCTGAAAATCGCGAATACGAGGCAATGCCACATTGAAAAGCCGGTCAACGAACTCGTACATCCGCAGCCCGCGCAACGAGACCTGGCACGCGATCGCCATCCCGGTCCGCACTTTGAACGCGGCAACGGAGCGCTTCGCGCGGTTGATCCGCGGCTTCTGCCCGGTGATGATCGTGAGTTCCTCTACGGCGGCATCCAGGAACTTGGCGTCGTCCTTTGCCTCGCCGACACCCATATTCACCACGACCTTCACCAGTCGCGGGACTTGCATGAGGTTCCCGTACCCGAACTGCTGCTTCAGTTGCGGCACGATTTCCTCTCGATAGCGCTGTTGCAGTCTTGCCATCTATACTTCTCCATCGACGGCCCCGGTTGGCGGGGTCGTCCTGCTCAGACGTCGTCCAGAGTCTCCTGGCATTTCTTGCACGCCCGGGTGCGCCCGCCGTCTCCAGCCGCCACGTACCGCACCGTGGTTGGTCGGTCGCACCGCGGGCAGACCAGGCGCACGTTCGAGACATCGACGGGTGCCGGCATCTCTATGCGGCCGGACTGCATCTGCTGGACGCTCGTTCGGCGACCGCCGCGACGGTGTCGGGTCACCATGTTGACGCCCTGAATCACCAGCTTGCCTTGCGCGCGCAACACGCGGAGCACTTCGCCGCGGCGCTTGGAGTCGTCGCCGGATATGACAACGACTTCGTCACCGCGTTTGATTCCTAAGCCTTGACGGCCCACGTTTGAACCTTTCTGTCCTGTCACCTGCATGCCTCCGGGTCGGCGCCTACCGGCCGGCTCTTACCAGACTTCCGGCGCGAGCGAAACGATCTTCATATAGCGGCGATCTCGCAATTCGCGCGCTACCGGGCCGAAGATCCGGGTTCCGCTCGGATTGCCCTGGGTGTCGATGATCACGGCCGCATTTTCGTCGAAGCGGATGTGAGAGCCATCGCCACGGCGGATCCCCCGTCGGGTCCGCACGATCACCGCCCGGACCACTTCCCCCTTCTTCACGGGGGAACCGGGGCTGCTCTGTTTCACTGCGCAGACGATCTCATCACCAATGTTCGCGTAGCGTCTGTTGGAGCTGCCGACGATCCGGATGCACAATAGCTCGCGCGCCCCGGAGTTGTCTGCCACCTTCAAACGGGTCTCTTGTGTGATCATCGAGGTCTCTTTCTCACGAACACTACGAACTTGCTTACCCTACCCCGACAGCGTCTTGACTGAATGGTGGGGAGCGGGACTCACCAGAGTCAGCTCCCCTCCTCGCGTCCCTTCGCCTCTGCGACGATCTGGTCGGTGAGGTGTGCGGGCACTTCCTCGTAGTGCGAAAACTCCATGGTGAAGCTCCCCCGACCGCTACTCATCGAGCGCAGGTCGGTAGTGTACCGCTGGATCTCCGCCAAGGGAACCTGGGCGCGGATGACCTGCTCGGCGCCCTGTGGATCCACCCCCACAATGCGGCCGCGCTTCCCGTTGAGGTCACCGATGATATCGCCCACCGAACTCTCCGGAACGCAGACTTCCAAGTCCATGATGGGTTCCAGCAGGTACGGCCCAGCTTGCTGGGCGGCAGTCCGAAAGGCCATCGAGCCGGCGATCTTGAAGGCAATGTCGGACGAGTCGACAGCGTGATAGCTGCCGTCGTACAGCGTCACCTTCGCGTCCACAAACGGATACCCTGCGACTACCCCTTGCATCAGCGCCTCTTCGACGCCCTTCTGCACCGAGGGGATGAACTTCCCTGGAATTGCGCCGCCAACGATGGCGTTCACGAACTCAAAACCTTCGCCCCGAGGCTGAGACGCAACCTCCAGCCAGCAATCTCCGAACTGGCCGCGGCCGCCCGTCTGCCGTTTGAAGCGGCCTTGCGCCTTCGCGGCACCTCGGATGGATTCCTGATAGGCAATCCGTGGAGCCCGCGTCTCAACGTCGACGCCGAAGCGCTCCTGCATCCGCTTACACATTATGTCAAGGTGCAGGTCCGCCATCCCGGTGATGATGGTCTCGCTGGTGACAGGATCGCGGCGCCAGATGAAGGTGGGGTCTTCCTCCGCAAGTCTGGACATGGCAACGCCCAGTTTGTCTTCTTCGCCACGGTTCGCAGCCGAGATCGCGAGAGAAAGCGACGGGCGCGGGAAATCGGGCGGCGCGAGAACAAGCTGAGCGTCCTCCGTGCACAACGTGTCCCCTGTGCGCGTCGTCTCCAGCTTAGCTACCGCGACCAACTCTCCCGGTCCGGCATTGCCGATCGGCTGCAATTCCTTCCCTTGCGGCCGGAATACCTGCGTCAGGCGCTCGCGCTCTCCCCGCACCGAATTGAACGCTTGGAGATCCGCCTTGGCGGTCCCGGAGCACACGCGGAAATAGCTCAGCCGACCGACATAGGGATCGGTGATGGTCTTGAAGACGAGAGCTGAGAACGGCTCAGCCGCCGTCCCCTTCCGCACTACCTCGCCGTCGCCCTCCGGCTTGGTGCCAACAACGTCGCGGCCCTCTCCGGCCGGCGCCGGGAGACACTTCACCATGATATCGAGAAGCCGGTCGAGCCCCACCTGCTTCTCGGCCGAGACGCAAACGACCGGCACGCAGCTTCCTGCCGCGACCGCGCCGCGCAAGCCGCGCCAAATCTCGTCAACGGTGAGTGCTTCCTCTTCCAGGTACTTTTCCAGCAGGTCGTCGGCGCCCTCGGCGGCAGCCTCACAAAGCGCCTCCCGGTAGCTCGCCAGTTCCTCCGCAGCCTCCGCAGGCACCGCACCTTCGGTGCTTGCGCCGCCTTCGTAGCTAAACACTCGCTCCGCGACAACGTCGAGGACGTGGCGGAACTCGGGGCCCTGATCCAGCGCCGCGAGAATCGGGACCGCACGCATACCCAGCCGCTCACTGAGTTGGTGCACCACCGCCGGGAAGTCAGCCCGTTCCGCGTCTACCTTATTGAGGACAACCACGCAGGCGTTGCCTGACTCTTGCAGCCGACGCCAGATGCGCTCCGTTTGCACCTCAACGCCCATGTAGCTACAGACAACCAGGGCCGCAGCGTCGCAAACTCGCAGTGCCGCACACACTTCGCCAAAGAAGTCCGCGTACCCCGGCGTGTCCACAAAGGTCAGGCGATGGCCTTGATGTTCACCGTCTCCCACCGCAGCACTGATGCTGATGCCTCGGCTTCGCTCCTCTTCAAGGTAATCGAAGAGGCTCGTGCCTTCGGCGGCCTTGCCCAAGCGGGAGGTCTGGCCACACTGGTGCACCAAGGCGTCCGCCAGAGTAGTCTTCCCGACGCTGCCGTGGCCGACGATCGCGATGTTCCGGAGCTGCTGAATATCCAAGGGTGCCATTCCCTTTCACGCCCCCCGGTCAACCGGAGGAAGCGAATGGAGTCATCCGCGCGATTTCTCTACGATCTTCACTACCCGCCAGAACTTGTTCCGGCTAAGCGGTCGCGTCTCGGCGATCTGCACCAAGTCGCCCACATGGCATTCGTTCCGCTCATCGTGGGCCTGCACCTTGTGGCTGCGCCGAATCACCCGTTCATAGAGCGGGTGGCGGCGGACGTGCTCAAGGGACACGACAACCGTCTTGTCCATGCGATCACTAACGACGCGCCCTTCTCGCATTTTCCGTTGACGACGATTCTCCATCCGAGCTTCTCACCTTGCCAATAAATGCACCGGGCGTGCGACGCCGCGGCTCAAGTCTGCTCCGCCAGCTCCCGTTCGCGCAAAACGGTCCTCAGGCGAGCGATGTTCTTGCGGCACTCCCGAATGGCCATGGTATTGACGAGTTGGTTCCGGGAAGCCTGGAACCGAAGCTCGGTGAGCTTCCTGCACAACTGGGACAGTTCCAGTCCCAACTCCACCGTGCCCGTCTCCCGGAAACGGGCCATCACTTCACGTACCTTTTCCTCAGCC
Source organism: Armatimonadetes bacterium CG06_land_8_20_14_3_00_66_21 (assembly GCA_002779825.1). GTDB lineage: Bacteria > Armatimonadota > Abditibacteriia > CG2-30-66-41 > CG2-30-66-41 > CG2-30-66-41. The sequence continues at coordinate 27,348 of PEVN01000176.1, forward strand.
ACTCTGCGCCTCCTCCCGGCTAACGAACCGTGTCTTCAGCGGCAGCTTGTGGGCCGCCCGCCGCATCGCTTCGCGAGCGAGCTCAGGCGCCACCCCAGACATCTCAAAGAGAACGCGGCCGGGCTTGATAATGGCTACCCAGTACTCTGTAGGACCTTTCCCGCTGCCCATGCGCGTCTCAGCGGGCTTCTTGGAGACCGGTTTGTGCGGGAAGATACGGATCCAGATCTTGCCATGGCGCTTGACATGGCCGGTCATAGCTACGCGGGCTGCCTCGATCTGCCGTGAGGTCAACCAACCCACTTCCAGCGCCTGCAGCCCAAACTCGCCGAAGGAAACGTCGGCGCCGCGCTGCGCTTTCCCTTTCCGCCTGCCTCGATGAGACTTGCGGTACTTGGTACGACTAGGCATTAACATGTGCCGCACCCTCCTGCTGTGTGGGAACGGCCGGGGTCTCCGCTACGGGCACAGGGTCCGCTACGGGCCCAGGCGCCGCAGCCACCGGTGCCGCCGCTGACGTTGCCACCGGCGTTTCTTCAAGGGCCAGAGGTTCCACGTGTCGCGGCGCCGGCGGGACCTTCTTCACGGGCAAGATCTCGCCCTTATAGATCCATACTTTCACGCCGATGTTGCCGGCCGTAGTCTTCGCAGCAGTGAAGCCATAGTCGATGTCGGCGCGCAAGGTATGGCGGGGCACCTTGCCTTCACCGACGGTCTCAGTGCGGGCCATTTCGCTGCCGCCCAGACGACCGGAACAGGTGACCTTGACGCCTCCCGCCCCCACTTTCATAGTGCGCTGAACCGCGGTACGCATCGCCCGCCGGAATGAAGCCCTTCGGCTGAGCTGAAACGCAATCGACTCGGCCACCAGAAACGCGTCCAACTCAGGCTGCCGAATCTCCTCCACGTTGATGTGGACTTCCTTGCCCACGCCCTTCTCCAGATCCTTGCGGATTTCCTCGACGCCCTTGCCGCCACGCCCAATGACAACGCCGGGCTTGGCCGTGTGAACGGTGATGCTGATCCGGTTGGCGGCGCGCTCGATGTCCACCCCGGAGACGCTGGCATTCTCCATGCGACCTACCAAGAACCGCCGGATCTTTGCATCCTCCAGCAGGAACTCGCGGTACTGCTTCTTAGAGTACCAGTTGCTGCGCCACGGCTTGTTGATGCCAAGCCGAAAACCGGTAGGGTGTACCTTCTGTCCCATCTACGCTCCACTCCTCTCCGCACCGCGCTCCTCAAGCACCACCGTCACGTGCGTCATGCGTCGCCGGATGACGTCCGCCCGACCGCGCGCCCGGGGCTTCATGCGCCCGAACGACGGGCCCTGGTCTGCGGTAGCCGTCAGGACGTACAGCGCGTCGCGGTTCATCTCGTGGTTGTTCTCGGCATTGGCTGCCGCCGAGCGCAAGACCTGGCCCAGCACGCGGCCGGCCCGGTTCGGGAGCAGTGACAAGGTCGTCTCAGCCTCAGCCAACGGCTTGCCCGCAACCAACTGCGTTGCCAGCCGCATCTTCCGAGGCTGAATTCTCGCGAATTTCAAGCTTGCTTTCGCCGCCATGGGTACTTCCTTCGCTCCAAAGTCCAACGAGTTACGTCAACGTGGTCGAACGCTCTGTGTGACTGCCATGGCGCCGAAATGTCCGAGTCGGGGCGAATTCGCCCAACTTGTGGCCCACCATGTTCTCAGTGACGTAGATCGGGACGTGCTTCCGACCGTCGTGTACGGCGATGGTGTGACCGACCATATCCGGGAAGATTGTCGACCGCCGAGACCACGTGCGGACAATCCGCTTCTCGCCGGTCTCGTTCATGCGATCGACTTTTTCCAGCAGACTCGGTTCGGCGTAAGGGCCCTTCTTCAACGAGCGGGGCATGCGTGGCTTTCCTCCTCGCAGAGCGGCCGGTGGCGGCTAACGCTCCGCGCAGCGCTACTCCTGCTACTTACCGTAGCGTCGCCGCACGATCAGTTTGTCAGACGGCTTACGACGACGCGTCCGATAGCCGATGGCCGGGACGCCCGTCGGACTGACGGGGCCGCTCTTCCGCCGCCCTACGGAAGTGCCGCCCTCGCCGCCGCCGTGCGGATGGCAGTCGGGATTCATTGCTTTTCCACGGACCTTCGGCCGGCGGCCGCGGTGCCGGTTTCGCCCGGCCTTGCCCAGCGTGATGGACTCGTGTTCCAGATTTCCGACCTGGCCGATGGTGCAGCGACACGTTACATGAACCAGCCGCACCTCGCCAGACGGGAGCCGCAGGTGAGCGTACTTGCCCTCCCGCGCCATCAACTGCACGCTGGAACCGGCGCTGCGACCAAGCTGGCCGCCTCGGCCGGGGGTCAACTCTACATTGTGAATGGTCGTCCCCAACGGGATCTGGCTCAACGGCAGAGCGTTGCCGACGCGAACCGAAGCGCTCTCTCCGGAGAGAACGGATTCGCCCACGCGCAGCTGCTCCGGCGCCAGTATGTACCGCTTCTCACCATCAGCGTAGTGAATAAGGGCGAGGCGCGCAGACCGGTTTGGGTCGTACTCAACGGCGTGGACAATCCCCGGCACTCCGTCTTTGTTCCGCAGAAAATCGACCACCCGGTAGCGCCGCTTGTGTCCGCCGCCTCGCCGGCGCTGGGTGACGCGTCCTTGATTGTTGCGGCCCGCGGTCTTTGTCAGCGGGCGTAGCAACGACTTCTCGGCGGTCGTCCGTGTGATCTCCTCAAAGGTGTACCCACTCATCCCTCGGCGGCCGGGACTCGTCGGTTTGAACTGCTTTATCGGCATTCCAGGCTCTCCCTTGCTGACGGAGAAGCGGTCGGCACAAGTGGCTCTCGCTCGCGCCGCTTCGTTGCCCCGCGCCAGCAGCGCGGGCGCAGGCATTACGCCTCGTAAATCGCGATGGTCTCGCCCGGCTGCAGGGTCACGATCGCCTTCTTCCAGGCTGCCGTCCGGCCTTCCTGGAACCGCCCCAGGCGCCGGCCCTTGCCCCGGTAGTTCATCGTGTTCACCTGCGTGACGTGCACCTCAAACATCTCTTCTATTGCGCGACGTATCTGAATCTTGTTTGCAGCACCCCGAACGCGGAACGTGTACTTGTTCTGCTGAACAGCCGCAACGCTCTTTTCGGTGATGATCGGGCGCTCCAGGATGAGAGTCAGCTCAGACATCAGCTCAGCCTTCCTTCCAGGGCGGCGACCGCCTCGCAAGTGGCGATGATCTTGTCACAGTTCAGTACATCGAGAGCGCAGAGGAGCTGAGCGTGCACCGATTTCGCCTTGGGCAGGTTGCGGACGGAAAGCGAGGTAGGCTGGTCCATCCCCGTGGTCACCAAGACAACGCGCCCGGTAGCCGACAGAGCCGAAAGCATCTGGGCCACCACTTTGGTCTTGGGCTCCTCCGTGCGAAGCGCGTCGATCACACACAGGTCGTTATCGCCCAAGCGAGAGACCAAGGCGCTTCGCAATGCCTCCTGCCGGAGCTTGCGCGATACCGCTTGGCGGTAGCTTCGCGGATGCGGCCCGTGAACAGTGCCGCCGCCGCGGAAGTCCGGCGCCCGCCGAGAGCCGTGCCGAGCTCGGCCGGTTCCCTTCTGTCGCCAGGGCTTCTTGCCGCCGCCCCTCACTTCACCCCGGGTCTTGGTGTTCACTGTGCCTTGGCGCTTCGCTGCCAACAGCGCAGTGATCACCTGATGCAGAACAGCTTCGTTGGGGGCTGGACCGAACACAGCCTCACTAAGAGCCAGCCTGCCGCTCTTTTCACCAGCCATGTTGTAGATGTCAACTTCGGGCATCGTCGCTCCTCCGCCTGCTCGCGGAACCATCTTCGCTACTGGACCTCGACTCGCACGTAGCCGCCGGGGGCCCCTGGAATGGCGCCCTGCACCAGCAGAATGTTGCGGTTGGCGTCAACACCAACGACGCGCAATCCTCGGACAGTCACCGTCCGGTTGCCCATCTGGCCCGGACTGCGCTTGCCTTTTGGCACGCGAGCAGCGTCCGTGGCGCCAGCCGAGGCAGGCTTCCGGTGAATCTTGGAGCCGTGAGAAGCCCCTTGCCCCTTGAAGCCGTGGCGTTTCATCGCTCCTGCAAAGCCGCGGCCCTTGGAGACTCCTTGCACTTTGACGACATCCCCGGCGGTGAAGATGGAAGCCTTCACTTCTGCGCCTGGAAGAAGCTGTTCACCCTCGTGCACCGGGAACTCTGCCAGCCGCCGCAGCGGAGCCACCCCAATCGCCTTGAACTGGCCCGCCTCGGGCCTACTAGCCTCTGCGTGACCTCGATGGTGGGCGCGCCCCCGCTTGATCGGGGTGCCGCTCTGCTCCGTCCGGCGTTTCGCCGGTCGGTACGGATCAAAGCCCAACTGCACCGCCTCGTATCCGTCACGGTCACGAGTGCGCCGTTGAACCACGTAGCAGGGACCGGCCTCGATCACTGTGACCGGCGTGGCTCGGCCGCCCTCTTCGAGGACAGTCGTCATCCCCACTTTCCGTCCGAGTATGCCTTTCAGTTCACCCATCTACGTATCTCCACCGGGTCGACTGACTCTACAACTTGATCTCAATGTCCACGCCGCTGGGCAAGTCAAGGCGCATCAACGCATCCACCGTCCGCTGTTCGGGGTTCAGGATGTCGATGAGCCGCTTGTGGGTCCGGATCTCAAAGTGCTCCATGGACTCTTTGTTCACAAACGGCGAACGAATCACACAGTAGATGTTCTTGTCCGTGGGCAACGGCACCGGGCCGCAGATTCCGGCTCCAGTCTGGCGTGCCGTCCGCACGATTTCCTCGCCGGACTGGTCCAGCAGTTTGTGGTCGAATGCCTTCAGCTTGATACGGATCTTATCGCCCTGCATGCGTTGGCTCCTTACAGCGCGCTTACGCTACCACGCCGGTGATAACGCCGGCGCCGACGGTGTGACCGCCCTCGCGGATGGCGAAGCGGAGTTGCTCCTCCATGGCGATGGGAACGATCAGCTCGATGTCGATGGCGATGTTGTCGCCCGGCATGACCATCTCTACGCCTTCCGGCAGGTTCAGCGTGCCGGTCACGTCGGTGGTTCGGAAGTAGAACTGCGGCCGATAGCCGGTGAAGAACGGCGTGTGACGGCCGCCTTCATCCTTCGTCAGCACGTAGCACTCCGCCTTCGCCTTGGTGTACGGCTTGATGGAACCGGGCTTGGCGACGACCATGCCTCGCTCGACGTCGTCGCGGTCGATGCCGCGTAGCAGCAGCCCGACATTGTCGCCTGCCTGCGCCTGGTCCAGCAGCTTCCGGAACATCTCGATGTCAGTGCACACATGCTTCCGCGTGTCGCGCAGACCGACAACTTCGACTTCCTCCGAGCGCTTGAGAATGCCGCGCTCCACCCGCCCGGTCACTACGGTACCGCGACCGCTGATGGTGAACACGTCTTCCACCGGCATCAGGAACGGCTTGTCGGTCTCGCGCTGCGGATCCGGCAGGTAGCTGTCCAGCGTCTCCACCAACTCGTAGATGCACTGGAACTCGGGCGCCGTTGAATCCGTCGATTCGCTGTTCATGGCACCCAGCGCCGAACCCCGAACCACCGGGATGTCGTCGCCGGGGAACTCGTACTTGGACAGCAGGTCGCGAACTTCCAGTTCCACCAAGTCCAGCAGCTCTTCGTCGTCTACCAGGTCCACCTTGTTCATGAAGACGACGATGTAGGGCACGCCGACCTGACGCGCCAGCAGAATGTGCTCGCGAGTCTGGGGCATGGGCCCGTCCGCCGCCGACACCACCAGCACTGCGCCGTCCATCTGCGCCGCACCAGTAATCATGTTCTTGATGTAGTCGGCGTGACCGGGGCAGTCCACGTGGGCGTAGTGGCGCTTGTCGGAGGAGTACTCCACATGCGCGGTGGCAATGGTGATTCCGCGCTCGCGCTCTTCCGGCGCTTTGTCGATGTCATCGAACGCCACGTAGTTCGCCAGCTTCTTCAGCGCCAGTGCCTTGGTTATCGCGCTGGTCAGCGTGCTCTTGCCGTGATCCACGTGGCCGATGGTGCCCACGTTCACGTGTAACTTGTCTCTTGAAAACTGCT
>PEVN01000298.1 GCA_002779825.1 Armatimonadetes bacterium CG06_land_8_20_14_3_00_66_21
CGTCGACCGCGAGCGCCTGGAGGCATATGGGGTGACCACCACCCAGTTCGCCCAGGCGCTGGATGCCGGCAACCTGAACTCGCCCAGCGGCTCCGTGAAGCAGGCCGGGCAGGAGTTCGCCGTCCGCATGCTGGGCGAGTACCGGGACGCCGAAGACATCCGCAATACCGTCCTGCACTTCAAGACTGCCCGGGGCGTGGCGAAGATGCGGGTGGGAGAGCTTGCCCAGGTCCGCGACACCCTTGAGGCGCCAACCATCCTGGCGCGGCTCAATGGGCAGCCTCGAGTGTCGCTGGCCATCGTGAAGACGCCCGAGGCAAACACGGTACAGGTTGCGGACGCAGTCAAGGCGGAGGTCAACCGACTCCTCAAGGAACTGCCCAAGGACCTCGAGGTCACGTACTCCCGGGACCAGTCGGCCGACGTGGGGGCGGCGTTGGAGGACGTCAGCGTCAGTTTCTTCCTCGGCATCTTGCTGGTGGTGCTGGTGGTGTGCGTCTTTCTCCACAACCTCCGCGGGATGATCATTGTCTCGCTGGCCATTCCCCCCTCGCTGAGCGCCACCTTCATGGTCATGTACTTCGGGCACTTCTCGCTGAATCAGATGACGATGCTGGCGCTCTCGCTGGTCATCGGCATCTTGGTTGACGACAGCATCGTGGTGCTGGAGAACATCTTCCGGCACCTGCACGCCGGCGAGGAACCGCGCGCGGCGGCACTCAACGGGCGCACCGAGGTTGGCCTTGCCGCCGTCGCCATCACACTGACCGACGTCGTGGTGTTTGCGCCCATCGCGTTCATGGGCGGCGTGATCGGGCAGTTCTTCCGGGAGTTCGGGCTGACGGTGGTGGCGGCGACGCTGTTCTCGCTGTTCGTGTCGTTCACGTTGACGCCCATGTTGGCCTCCCGCCTCTACCGCCGCGGGGAGGAGACCGAGGCAACCGTGGGGTTCTGGGCGCACTTCGACCGGTTCTACAACGCCCTGGACCGTGGCTATCGGCGCGTGCTGGGGTGGGCGCTGCACCACCGGTGGCAGGTGGTGACCGGCGGCGTCGGAGTCCTGCTTACCGTCTTCTGGTGGGGCTGGCCGCGACTGGGCTTCGAGTTCTTCCCGCCGGTGGATCAGGGGCAGATCCGCGTCTCCATGGAACTGGCTCCCGGCGCGCGCCTGGAGAAGACCGATCAGGTGTTCCGCGAGGCGGAACGGCGCCTGCGCGACATTCCCGAGATCCGGACCCTCTCCTGCTTCATCGGCTTCGGCGGCGGGGGCCGCGCGCGGAACAGCGGCATGCTGCGCGTCGAGCTTTACCCGAAGCAAGGCGTGTTGGAGAAGCTCCAGGCGCCGTTCCAGCGGCTCCTGGGGAAGGGCGACTACCACGGCTACATCCGCACCCGGGCGGACCAGGAAGTGGCGGCCGAAATCCAGCAGCGGCTCCTCACCATCCCCGGTCCGGTCATGCTCCGCGCCAACGCCGACAACAGCGCCTCGGGGTTGTCGCGCATGGTCGGCGGCGGTGGATTCAGCAGCACCATCGGCGCCATCGTGATGGAACTTCGCGGCATGAATAACCGCGAGATCGTGCGCGTCGCGGAGGAGATCCGCGACCGCATGAAAGGCATCGACGGGCTGATCGCCCCGGACATCAGTTGGCGCGAGGGCAAGCCCGAAGTCCAGGCGCGCATCGACCGGGTCAGAGCCGCCGAGTACGGTCTGTCCGTCACGGACATTGCCGAGGCCATGCGCGATTCACTGGAAGGCAACATCAACGCCAAGCTACGCGACGGCCGCAACCAGTTCAACATCCGCGTCCAGGCGGCGGAACTCGACCGGAACAGCGTGGAAGACGTGTCCAACGTGGTCGTGGGCATGGTGGATGGCCGCGCCGTGCGCCTGCGCGACGTGGCCACCTTGGAGCACGGGCTGGGACCGACCACCATCTCGCGCCGAGACGGCATGCGGGTCGTGAGCGTCTCGGCCATCCTCGGCCCCGGAGTGCCCGCCGGCAACGCTCAGAAGCAGGTGACCGAAGCGATCAGCGACATCAAGCTGGGCAACGTCTACCTCAAGTGGGCGGGCGAAGCCGAGAGCCGCGCTGAGGGCACGACCTACCTCACTTGGGCGTTGGGACTGAGCATCATCCTGGTCTACCTGCTCATGGCGGCGCTGTTCGAGAGCTGGCTGCATCCCTTCACCATCCTGCTCAGTCTGCCCATGGCCTTGGTCGGCGCCATCATCGCGCTGGTCTTGGCCGGCATGACGCGCAACATCGTGTCGCTGATCGGGTTCATCATGCTGGTCGGGCTGGTGACGAAGAACGCGCTGCTGCTCGTGGACTACACCAACACGCTTCGGCAGCGCGGCTTAGAGCGCGCCGAGGCGATCCTGACGGCCGGGCCGACGCGCCTGCGCCCCATCTTGATGACCACTCTGTCGATGATCTTCGGCATGCTGCCCATCGCCCTGAAGCTCGGCCGCGCCGCCGAACAGCGCGCCCCGCTGGGCGTCGCCGTCATCGGCGGGCTGCTCCTCTCGACCGTGCTCACGCTCGTCGTGATCCCCGTCGTCTACACACTGTTCGACGACCTCGGTGGTTTGCTGGCGAAGGTCCGGCGCCGGGGAGCCCGGCAGGTGAGCAGTGACGGTGAGGGGTGACGCGCGCCCTCAGGGCGCCTGCGCGCCGAACCGAGCGGCAGCGCCACTCATGCCGTCTGGGCGGCGCCCTCTCGCTGCCCGGACTCAAAGAGAGCAGACGGAAGGAGAGCTGTGCGATGAGCCTGTCAACATTGGGAGGCAGCGCGTCTGCACTGTGCGCGCTGCTCATGACGGTACCCACCATCGCCGTCGTCGCCGCGGAGAAGGAGCAGGCGCGGGAGATCTGCGATGCGACTGGAGTCAAAGGCGGACTCATCGTCCACCTCGGTTGCGGCGATGGCAAGCTGACTGCCGCGTTGCGGCCCAATGACAGCTACCTCGTCCATGGGTTGGACGCAGAGACCGGCAACGTTGCCAGGGCGCGCGCGCACATTCAGTCGCTCGGGCTGTACGGAAAGGTGTCCGTCGAACGCTGGACGGGAAGCCGTTTGCCCTATGCCGACAACCTGGTCACTCTCCTCGTGTCAGCCGATCTCGGCAAGGTACCGATGGCCGAAGTGCTGCGGGTGCTCGCACCCAGCGGCGTGGCGTACCTGAAACAGGGCGACGCGTGGCGCAAGACCGTCAAACCGCGTCCCGGAGGCGTTGACGAGTGGACTCACTTCCTCCACGACGCCAGCGGCAACCCGGTGGCTCACCACCAGATCGTCGGACCGCCCCGTCTCCTCCAGTGGACGGAGGATCCGAAGTACGCGCGCAGCCACGAGCACACGCCGAGCGTCGCCGCTGTCGTCTCGTCCGCCGGGCGGGTTTTCTACATCGTTGATGAGGCGCCCGCGTCGTCCCTGCTGTGCTCTCCCGAATGGCAGGTCGTCGCTCGCGACGCCTACAACGGAGTGCTGCTCTGGCGGCGGACCATCGCCCAGTGGTGGCCCCATATCTGCGGCTGGACCGCCGGACCTCGCCAACTCCAACGGAGACTCGTGGCCGTCGGGGACCGCGTCTACGTCACCCTCGGCCTGCACGCCGACCTGTGCGCCTTGGACGCGGCGACGGGCGAGACCGTCCGCACCTACGACCAGACGCGCGGCACGGAGGAGATCGTCTGGCACAACGGCGTCCTGCTGCTCGCCGTCCGAACCGTCACCGAAGAGCGGTCCTCCGAACTGAAGGCGTGGGCGCAGCTCTCAAGGGAAAAGGGCTCCCCCTTGTACGTCAGGGAGACCGCGGACCCGCTGCTCCAACGGCTGCGCGGCATCGAGAACAAGGCGGAAGTCGCGGTGGTCGCGCTCGAAGCCGACACAGGCCGTGCGCTCTGGAGGAAGACCGGCGCAGACGCCGCCGGGCTGCGGGCTGTCAGCCTATCCGCCGTCGGCGAGCGAGTGTTCTGCCAGCGAAGCGGGAACGTCGTCTGCTTCGACCTGAAGACGGGGGAGGAGCGGTGGTCGGTGCCCGCCCCGGCGCCGATGCGAGTGGCCTCTGACCGCGCCGTCGTCTGCGCCGACGGCAAAACCGTCGCGGCGCTGGCGGCGGATACCGGGAAGACCCTGTGGAGCCAGGCTCCGCTGCTGTGCGAGATCCGCGATGCCTTCCTCATCAACGACACGCTGTGGCTGGGCGGGTTCAAACCGTTGGCGGGGAGCGACATCGGGAAGCGCGGACCCGTGTGGGGGCCGTACTTCGTGACCCAGCACGACCTGACCACCGGCAAGGTGCTCAAGGAGATCAACCCCGAGAACCCGAACCACCACCACCGCTGCTACTCCAACAAGGCGACCGACCGGTACCTCGTCGGCGGGCGGCGGGGGACTGAGTTCATTGACCTCCAGTCCGGTGAGGTGTGGTGGAACAGTTGGGCGCGTGGGGTCTGCATGTACGGCGTCATGCCGGCCAACGGGCTGCTCTACGCTCCGCCACATGCCTGCGGCTGCTACGCGACGGTGAAGCTGTCCGGCTTCAACGCGCTGGCGCCGGCAGAGCAGCAGTCAGCAGTCAGCGGTCAGCCATCAGCACCGGAGCCCCTCGAGAAGGGACCAGCCTACGGCCAAGTCCGACATCCGACATCCGACATCCGACATCCGACATCCGAAATGACCCGGAGTGGTCTACCTACCGCCACGATGCCCAGCGCAGCGGCTTCACGCCGGCCGCCGTTCCCTCCGCGTTGCGCGTCAAGTGGCAGGCAACGGTCGGCGGCCGGCTGACCAGTCCGACGGTTGCCGGCGGCAAGGTGTTCGTGTCGTCGGTGGACGAGCACAGGGTCAGCGCCCTCGACGCTGATTCCGGCAAGGCCGCGTGGGAGTTCACCGCGGGCGGGCGCGTGGACTCGCCGCCGACGCTGTATGGCGACCGAGCGCTTTTTGGCGGCCGCGACGGCTACGTGTACAGCGTGCGCGCCTCCGATGGCGCGCTGGCCTGGCGTCTCCGCGCCGCGCGCAGCGAACGGCGCGTCGTGGTCTGCGGACAACTCGAATCCGCCTCGCCCTCGCACGGAAGCGTGCTGGTCCGCGACGGGATTGCCTACGCGACCGCGGGCTGGTCCTCCTACCTGGACGGCGGCATCGACCTGTGTCGGATTCAGGTGGAGACGGGCGAGGTCGTGTCGCGAACGCCCCTCTACAGCCCCGACCCGGAAACCGGCAAGCAGCCCCAGCAGTATGGACCGGCTGCCATGCCCGGCGCCCGGTCGGACATCCTCGTCAGCGACGACCAGCACGTCTACCTGCGCGACTTGGTGTTCGACAAGGACGGGAAGAGCCAGCCGGAGGGCAAGCCCCACCTGTTGACTGTGACCGACTTCCTCGACGACACCTGGCCGCACCGCTCCTACTGGATCTTCGGCACGCGCTGTTCGGTCGCCGGCGGCTGCAGTGGTCGCGATAAGGACCTGATCTACGGGCGCGTGCTCGCGTTCGACGACTCGACGATCTACGGCTACGGACGCAAGGGCGTCCACTGGTCCAACCAATTCCAGGATGGACCCTACCGGCTGTTTGCCGTCAGTCGGAGCGACGGAGCGGAGCGATGGGCGAAGCCCGTGCCGATTCAGGTCCGAGCGATGGTATTGGCCGACAGAGTGCTGTTTGTAGCCGGTCTCCCCGCCGAGACGGAGGAAAGCCTGGCGGGTGGCGACGACAGCCGGGGGGCGCTGCTCATGGCCTTCTCTGTCACCGACGGCGCCGAACTCGCGCAGTACCCACTCGATTCCCCGCCCGTCTTCGACGGCATGGCGGCTGCCGACGGTCGGCTCTACCTGGCGACGCTGGACGGCAAGGTGTCGTGCTTTGGGGAGGGGAAGTAGCTCGCTACGGGCCCGAGGGGATGGTCTACCCTCGTCTTTGCGCTCAGACGCCACGGCGACGGGAGGCCGATGACCCCGATTGACCGGTTCCACAGTTCCAGGCACGCGCAACACCCGCGCCCTTGACAGACCCACGGGTCCACCGTACACTGGCGCCAATGCTGGGCTGTGCGGAATCCGTTCTCCTGTCGGGGAGTTGGCGCCGCACTCCCAAAGGAGGACACGAGATGAGCGAGTACGCGATTCCGAAAGGCTGGCACGCAGCGGGGAGCCATCCGAGCGAGTACTGGATGGGTGTAGATCCCTCCGTCTCAGACGTCGCGGGGAGTTCCGCCACGCTCAAGGCCAAGGTAGCGGAGGCGTCAGGGTTCGGAACCCTGATGCAGATGATCTTGGCCAACGAGTACCGGGGCAAGCGAATCCGTTTCTCCGCGAACGTCAAGGGAAGTGATATCGGGGAGTGGGCAGGATTGTGGATGCGCGTCGATGCTGGAGGCCGATCCCTGCAGTTCGACAACATGCAGGACAGAGCGGTCAAGGGCACCACCGGGTGGTCGAGGCACGATGTGGTGCTCGACGTACCGGAGGAGAGTGACGCCATCGCCTTCGGGGTGCTGCTGTCGGGGACGGGGCAGGTCTGGATCAACGCCCCCTGCTTCGAGCCCGTTGGCGAGGACGTGCCGACCACCAGCCTCACGCATTCCGAACCCTTGGAGCCAGTGAACCTCGAACTCCGGGCAGGCGATGCCTGAGGACGAGGCGCTGCAGGCGGCGCGAGTCGGATCCCCGGGACCAGCCGCAGCACAAAGAAGGTGACCATCGTGAGGATCCCTGCTGCCGGGCTCTCCACCAGCCCGGCTATGGCGATGCCCCGGGGGCAATGGCGACGAGACCCCGCACAGCCGGGCCACTGTGCGCTCCCTCGACGGGCGCGGAAGGACGGGCAAGGTGGCCGTTACCCGGTGCCGCCGAGGGCGCCCCGGTGCCACCTCCACGGGTATCAGGATCGCTCAAGCACGTACAGCACCTGGCGCCAGTGGTGTATAATCTCTCTCCCGGAGTCGTCCCGCCGGGGACACGATCGCGCTGTACACGCAAGAGACCGCAGCCCCAGTCGCCCCCCGGGGGGCGTGGATTGGAACTGTAGATAGCTGTCGGGACGTGTTCCTGCCTGAAGGAGGGAGCTGGCCATGGAGTGCGAGGCACCCCAGGCGGATGTTGCTGCGCTGATCGCGGCGTTTGGAGCGCCCGGACCACACGACCTCCATGTAGCCCGGTTGTCCGAGCGCCTCTTTGGGTTGACCGCGGGCCTGCACGGATTGTCGGCGGACTACCTTCCCATTCTCGTGGCCGGAGCGAGACTGCGCAACGTGGGGCTCGCGGGCGGCGTCAAGAAGCATCACCTTCGCGGGCGGAAGAGGATCCTTGAGATGGCCGGCGACAGCCCCAGCGTGGCGGCGAAGATGGTCGCGCTCATGGCCGGCTACCACCGGAAGAAGGTGGCGCTGGAGCTGGATCCGCTGCTAACGGAACTGACACCGGCAGAGCGAGTGGCTGCCCTGCGCCTGGCCGCGATGGTCCGGATTGCCGACGGCCTGGACTACACGCAAGACCAACAGCTTGAGATCGTCGATTGCGAGCGCACCATTCGGTCGGTCACGCTGCTGGTCGAGTCGGCCGCCGGGAATGCCGCCAGGAACGTGGGCAAAGCCAGCGCGAAGGCTGACTTGTGGAACGCGCTCTTCCCGCTCCCGCTGATCGTGGAAGACCTCTCCGCCCACGAAAAGGCGCAGCGGCGGCCGGTGCTCATGTCGCCCACCGACACGATGGGCGGAGCCGGGCGCAAAGTGCTGTTGCACCACCTGCGGAAGTGCCTCTCATGCGAAGCCGGGGTGCGCGCCGGCGAAGACATCGAGCAGCTTCACGACATGCGGGTCGCCACGCGCCGCATGCGCTCTGCGCTCCGCGTGTTTGGCGGGTACCTGCCGGCAGACCGGCTGCAGCCCTTTCTGGAGGGTCTCCGCTGGCTGGCGGCCGCACTGGGCGCTGTCCGCGACCGGGACGTGTTCCTTGAGTTCCTGGAGGAATACGGGCAACGCGCTCCGGCCGAAGACCAGGCAGTCCTGAACCAACTGGTGGGTCATCGGCGGCGAGAACGGACGCGGTACCGCAAGGCGCTCCTCGATGCCCTCGACAGCGACCGGTACCGCGCGTTCGTCACAGAGTCGGAGGCGTTCCTGGGCGAGCCGGAGCTCGCCGTGGTCGAAGGCGCCGCTGCGCCAACGGTTCTGGCCGCAGCGCCTGCAGTGATCCGCAAGCGCCTGAAGAAGGTGAGTCAGCACCGCAAGTCGGCGCCGTACGCCAGCGGCCAGCAACTGCATGACCTGCGGATCGCCTGCAAGCGCTTGCGCTACGCGGCGGAGTTCGTCGACCCCTGCTTCGACAGCGCTTTCTCGGTCCTGATCAAGCAGTGTGTGAAGATCCAGGACGCCCTGGGCAACGTCCACGATGCGGACGTCTACACGCAGTTCCTTCAGGACTACATGACGCGCCTGATGCCGGACGAAGAAGCCCGGCAACAGGAGCGCGCTGCCCTCGAACACCTCATCGCGGACCTCGCCAACTGGCGGCAGGAGAACTTGGCGGGCTTCTGGAGCGTGTGGCCGAAAGTGGCGGGGAAGAAG
>PEVN01000452.1:0-1361 GCA_002779825.1 Armatimonadetes bacterium CG06_land_8_20_14_3_00_66_21
ACGTGCCCTGGGCGACGTGGATCGTGTCGCCGCTCGTCGCGAGAGCCAAAGCGGACTGCAGGTCGGTGAACGCATCGGTCCAGTTGCTGCCGTTGTTGGCGCCGGTGGCTGAGGCGTCCACGTAGCGGTTGGCCGCCTCACTCCTCGGTGCGAACGCGGCGCAGATCGCCAATAGCAATCCAACTTGTGTGAGTCTTCTCATCGTACTTCTCTCCTGTTCAGGTTCCTGTTTGGGTCCGTCTGCGGCTATCGCCCCTGCTGTTGTGTTGTCCAGCAATCACCTCCTGTGAGCTTCGGTTGGCGGTTCCGCTCTTCTGGTGGGCCCTGCGTCGGACGGATCCGACCGATCGGTCCGATCAGACGGATCGGACAGGCTCGACTGCTGCCGGACGCGCCGGGCAAGGCGTCGCCACGCGCGGCATACCAGCAACCGCGCCCGCAGCGGCCGTCTCGTCAACCGCAAGTAGTGCACCCACGCCGCTGGCAGCCGGAGCCGCGAGCGGGCCGGCACCGGCGCCGTTGGCGCACGGTCGGCGAGGCATTCGCTGGTGGGCGTTGTTGCCGCCAGACTGCGAATCATACGAGAGAGCATAACACGCTACTCCCACAGAACTCCCACAGAACTCCCACAAGGGCGAAAAGATGTTCGGGGGCAGGGGGCAGGTGTCGGGGGCAGGTGGGGTGTCCTTGCCGTCCTTGTTGTCCTTTGGGTCCTTGGTCGTTGGGAGGGTAGAAGGACGAAAAGGACGCCAAGGACGCCAAGGACGCATAGGACGGGGAAGGCTGCCGGACAAAGCTGGTCAAACTCGGAGAGTTTGCGCTTTATCCTACGGTTTCAGCAGGCGCTTGCCGTGGGCGAGCCCTTCGGCCCAGGCGCGGTCGAACGCGTCGGCGCCCAACTCCGACTGCAGATCCGCGACCGACTCCGATACTGACGGCGGCGCCTCGGCCGGCGCCGTTGCCTGCCGCAGCAGGGAGGCGGCGGCGTAGTGGCGGACGGCTTGCGGCAAGTGACCCGACCGGCGCTGCACTTGCGCCAGCTCTTCGAGGGCGGCAGCCATCCCTCAGTGCTCGCCAATGGTGTGGCGGATCGCGATACACTCCTCGAAGGCAGCGACGGCTCCCCGGTAGTCGCCCTCGGCGGCCGCCGCCCGTCCCAAGAGGACCAGCCCACTGGCGACACCGCGCAACGTCCCCAGTTCACGCATGTGGAGCAGCGATTCCTCGAATCGCCAGTGGACTTCGGCACTCGTCACACGCACAGTCGCAGCTTCTGGTACAGGTCGAGGTAGTCGTCGCCGACCAGGCGGACCGTCCGTGCAGCCACCCGCTCTACACCTGGGATGCGCGCGGCGGCATCG
>PEVN01000452.1:1391-18326 GCA_002779825.1 Armatimonadetes bacterium CG06_land_8_20_14_3_00_66_21
TCGACCGCTTCACCGCTTTGGCGGCGGTCTCTCGGATGTGCTGTCGCACCTGCGCTTGCGGGAAGCACTTGGCGGCAGTGCGGGCGACGCCCTGTTTGACGGCAACCGTCAACGCCGTCCCAAGCGTCTCTTCGACCTCGGCGCACAGCGCGACGCAGCCGGTCACCAGGCCCACCGGCACACCGAAGTGGCCGCAGACCCCTGCGTTGATCCCGGTCTCTCCGTAGGACTTGCCGTTGATCCGCACGTCGGAGGGTCTGCCGGTGTACGTGTGGTCCAGAATGGCGTTCTGCGTGCCGCGCCGAGCGTGGTAACCGATGAAGAACGCCACGTCGAAGGTCTCGTCGATTCCCTGGAGCATGCTCAACGGTTTGCCGCCGCCGGACACCAGGACCGCGCCGGGATGGATTTGGCTGTAGACGAGGTTGCGCATGGAGCCATGGGAATCGTTGACGACGACCTCCGCGGCGCCCCCCTCGAGCGCTCCCTCGATGGCGGCGTTGGCGTCGCCGACCATCCACTCCCGGGCGAACGCGTAGTCCTTGCCTGTAGACGTCGTTTGCTCCTCGTCCACCACGCCACTGATGCCTTCGAGATCGACCGAGAGGAAGACCTTCTTGGTGCGGCGGGTGCCGCGGGTTGCCATGGCAAGACTCCTTTGGAAGCAACGTAGAGCGGGGCGGTCTGCCCGCTCGCGCTCAGCCGTTGCAGAATGCGTCGGGGTGGGAGCGGGCAAGCTGCCCCGCTCTACGGCTCTCCGAGATTCCCCCTGTCCGCAGAGGGCACGGCTGTCCGGTTGGCGGAGGAGTTCGCCTTCGGGGCGGCGTTCTCCTTGCGCCGCGCGGCAGGCAACACTGATGGGAGCCCCGAAGCCTGGAGGTGTCGAGCGGCGAATTCATTGGAGTACAAACCGACGCTGGCTGGATCCGGACTTCCGCAGACAGGCTGGATCCGGCAGCGGGCAAGGCGAAGCGTGGCAGGCCGCCACAGCCTTCACTACGTTGTCGGGAGACACACGCATGAGCACCCGGAAGACCGTGAGAGACGTCGACGTTGCCAACAAGAAGGTATTCGTCCGAGTGGACTTCAATGTCCCGCTGGACGGCGATCTGAACATCACCGACGACTCGCGCATCGTCGAGACACTGCCGACCATCAGGTACCTCGTCGAGCAGAATGCCAAGATCATCCTGGCTGCGCACCTCGGCCGGCCGAAGGGCAAGGTGGTGCCGGCGATGAGCCTTGCGCCGGCGACAAAGCGACTGGGTGAGTTGCTGGGCAAAGACGTGCAGCTCGCGCCCGACTGCGTTGGCGATGAGGTCAAGGCGCTGTGTGACGCGCTTCAGCCCGGCG
Organism: Armatimonadetes bacterium CG06_land_8_20_14_3_00_66_21; assembly: GCA_002779825.1. Lineage (GTDB taxonomy): Bacteria > Armatimonadota > Abditibacteriia > CG2-30-66-41 > CG2-30-66-41 > CG2-30-66-41. Next base: position 2,745 of record PEVN01000452.1, read on the forward strand.
ATGTGCTGCTGTTGGAGAACCTGCGGTTCCACGCCGAGGAAGAGAAGAACGACCCCGCATTCGCGCAGCAGTTGGCGTCGCTGGCGGAGGTCTACGTGAACGACGCCTTCGGGGCGGCGCACCGCGCCCACGCCTCCACCGCTGGCATTGCCGATTACGTGCGTCCCGCCGTGGCGGGTTTCCTGATGGCGAAGGAACTGGAGATCCTGGGTGACCTGCTAAGTGCCCCCAAGCGGCCCTTTGTGGTGATCCTCGGCGGCGCGAAGGTCGCCGACAAGATCGGCGTGGTCAGGAACCTGCTGGGCACGGCGAACGGACGCCGTTCGTCCGCCGACACGGTTGTGATCGGCGGCGGCATGAGCTACACCTTCCTCAAAGCCAAGGGCTACGAGATCGGCAACTCGCTTCTGGACGCCGAGAGCATCGGGACGGTCGGGCAAGTCATGGCCGACGCCGCGGCCAAAGGGCTGAACCTGCTGCTTCCCACGGACATTCTCGCGGCGGACAAGGACGGGGAGGACGCGCAGACTAAGATTGTCTCCGCCGACGGAATCCCCGCGGACATGATGGGGATGGACATCGGGCCGGAGTCCGCGAAGGCATTCGCCGCGGTCGCCGAGTCCGCAGCCACGTTGTTCTGGAACGGCCCGATGGGGCGGTTCGAGGTGTCACTGTTCGCCGCCGGAACGCGCGCCGTGGCGGAAGCCGTGGCGAAGTGCCCCGGTCAGACCGTTATCGGCGGCGGCGACTCCGCAGCGGCCGTCGCCCAGATGGGCTTCGCCGAGAAGATAACTCACATCTCGACCGGCGGCGGCGCTTCGCTGGAATTCCTGGAAGGCCGGGACCTGCCAGGCGTGGTGGCGTTGGACCAGTAGGAGTCGCCCGACCGATCAGACCAAACCTCGCAAAGGCCCTGGAGCACAACAATGCGCAAACCATTCATGACCGGCAACTGGAAGATGAACAAGACCGTAGGCGAAGGAGCCGAGTTGGTCAAGGCGTTGGCTGACATGGTGTGGGGCGTCGAGGACGTGACCATCGCCGTCTGCCCGCCGTTCACCGCCCTGCAGCCTATCGGGCAGGCGCTCCGGAACACCAACATCGCCCTGGGCGCCCAAGGGATGTTCTGGAAAACCGAAGGGGCGTACACCGGCGAGGTGTCGCCCGGCATGCTCAAGGACGTCGGCTGCACCTACGTCATCCTCGGGCACTCCGAGCGACGCGGGCGGTTCGGGGTGCCGGACAAGGACGTGACCGAGGAGCTGATCACCGTCTTCGGCGACAACGACGCGACGGTCAACAAGAAGGCGCTGTTTGCCCTCGACCAGGGCCTCAAGCCAATCGTCTGCTGCGGCGAGCTGCTGTCCGAGCGACAGGCTGGCAATACCGACGCGGTCGTCGTCAGCCAGATCAAGGCGGCCCTTCAGGGAATCACCGCGGAGCAGATGGCCGACGTGACGCTGGCCTACGAACCGGTATGGGCAATCGGGACCGGCGAGGTCTGCGAAGCCGACGAGGCGGACCGCGTCTGCGGCGTGGTGCGGAGCACCGTTGTCGAGCTGTACGGCGACTGCGTGGCCCAAGCCACGATCATCCAGTACGGCGGCAGCGTCAAGCCGGACAACATCGCGGGGCTGATCGCCAAGGAGAACATCGACGGCGGCCTCGTTGGGGGCGCCAGCCTCAAGGCGGCTGACTTCGCGGCACTGGTGAAGGCGGCGTCCTCGCGAGCGTAGCTCAGTGACCAGGTAGCGGTAGCGCCGTTCGAGGCTGAGCGACCCAACCCGTCTGACGCACGCACCGAAGCTCTTCCGCGTAGGGTTCCTCCGACGCGCCCTCCTGGAACTGTTGCTGGATCGCCACGGCCTCGTCGAGGTTCTCGAAGAAGAGATCGTGCATGCGGGGATCGAAGTGGGTGCCTCGCCCCTCGTGCAAGATCTCGTACGCCTTCTCGTTGGGCATGGCCAGTTTGTACGGGCGCTTGGTCGTCAGCGCGTCGAACACGTCGGCAACGGCGCAGATTCGACCTGCGATGGGGATGTCCTCGCCGACGAGTCCCTCCGGATAGCCGCTGCCGTTCCACTTCTCGTGGTGCGTAACCGCGATGACCTCGCCGAGTTGCAGCAACTCGGAGGCGGAGCCGTGGAGGATGCGCGCGCCAATGGTGGTGTGTTGCTGCATGAGCTGCCATTCCTCCGGGTCCAGCTTGCCCGGCTTCAGCAGGATCCCGTCGGGGATCCCCATCTTCCCCACATCGTGCATCGGGCTGGCATACAGAATGGTCTCGACCTCGCCGGGGGGGAGCTTTGCCGTGCGGGCCAGCAGCTCACTGTAGCGGCTCATTCGGTGGATGTGGGCGGCGGTGTCCTCGTCTTTGTACTCCGCTGCCAGCGCCAGCTTCTGGATCGTGTCGAGGTGGGCCTGATGGGTGCGGCGTTGCGCCTCCGCCATGGCGTCGAGGGCGTTCCTCAGCGCGGTGGTGCGCTTCTCGACAGTAGCTTCGAGTTCCGCTTTGTGCCGCCGGATGGCGTCCTGCTGCTCTTTGATCCTGAGCAGGGAAGCCGTCCGCACCCGCAACTCCGTCATCTCGACCGGCTTGGCAATGAAGTCATTAGCGCCCGCCTCGACCGCCCGCAGGCGGTCCTCCCTGCCCGCCAGCGCGGTGATCTGGATGATCGGGAGGTCCGCCGTCTGCGGGTCCTCGCGGAGCCGGCGAGCCACCTCGAACCCGTCCATGCCCGGCATGTTCACGTCCAGCAGGACCAGGTCGATGTCCAGCTTCGCCATGGCCAGCGCGCCCACGCCATCCTGCGCGACCTCCGGTTCGTAGCCAAGATTACGGACCATCTCGGAGAGGACGAAGCGATTCGGCTCTTCATCGTCAACGATCAGCACGCGAGGTTTGCGGTCCATGGAATAGGACTCCTTGCTTGCTTGTGGTGCAGGTGGACGTACTCAGGTGGCAAGGGAACTCAGCGCCCTGCCTCCCTCACAGCAGTGGCAACGCCACCGCCTGTCCCTTGGCGGCACTGAGTGCCACCGCCTCGGTGAACTCCATGTACTTGACGCCGTCGGCAAGCGTCGTGAGCTTGATCTCCTCTTGCCCGCGAATTGCTCCGATGAACTGGCTCTCCACGTGCCACGTACCTTCCTTTGCTGGCGTGACCGGGATCTCTTGGAGTCCGTTGTCGCCGCGCTTTCCGCCGAAGAGCTTGCCTCCATTGGCGTCGAGGTGCAGTGTGCCCTCGCTGCCGAACAGCCAGACGTCCTGCGTGTGCTGAGCCAGCCCAGTGACTGCGCTGAACTGCAGGTGCGCTTGGGCGCCGCAGACCATGTCGGCGAGCACCTCCACGTGTTCCGGCACGCGAACTGCGGCGAGGCGCTGAGCCTCCAGGTCCTGGCGTTGCGTCGCGAACACCTTTGTCATCGCCATCACGCTCCGCGCCTCGCCGACCCAGCGCATGAGCGCCTCATACCAGATGCCCAGGGCCAGCGTGTTGTAGCCGCTCAGGTCGAAGTCCTGGCGCCAGGTGAGGGGGCTCGCCTTGTTGAGAAACGCAGTGCCGAGCCCGCGAACGTCGATGGATAGCAGATCGCCCAGGTACCCGCTGGCAATCAACTCCTGTATCGTCCGGTCGAACTTGAGCGTGAACGGCGAGGGGACGAGTTGCGCGACGAGCGACGGGTCCTGCTGCGACGCCTCCAGCATCTCGTGGGCCTCGTCGGCGTTTCGAGCCATGCGTGCTTCGCACAGGACGTGCTTGCCCGCCGCTAAGGCGGCGCAGGTCAGCAGGCAATGCATGTTAGGCCAGGTGCCAATCACCACGGCGTCGAGGTCGTAGTCGCTGGTGACCTCTTCCCAGGTGTTGCACACCTTGGGGATGCCAAACGCCTTGGCGACTGCCTTTCCGGACTTGCGGCTGCGATTGCAGACGCTAACGACTTCGACTCCCTTGATCGCCTGCAGTCCCGGGAGGTGCCGCTCGCGGGTGTTCGCGCCTGCGCCGATAAGGCCGATGTGGATTGTGTCTGCCATTCCTGTCCTCCGCGGGGGATCAGCCGAACTGGATCACCTTGCCGGTCCGGGCCGACTCGAAGCACTTCAGGATGAACCGCGTTGTGCGGGCGCCGTCTGCCGCTGGCGCCGGCGATTCCTCGTCGTTGAGGATCGACTTTGCGAACGCGGGCAGGATGTTGGGGACGCCGCTGGACACGTCGGCGCCTTCCTCCTGCGAGTACACCTTGGCGTCGTAGGGCGGCGTCCAGGTCGCCGCGGGCACGCACGACTCGAAGCGGGCGTCGTGACCGTGGTCAATAGCGAGACCGCTTCGTCCCTTGTCAACGGCCAGCACCCAGAAGGGACAACCGCAGGGCAGCGGATGGTGCATCATCAGCCGGCCGGTGCCGCCATCGCCTCCCAGGAACGCGCCGACGCTGCCGTTCTTGAAGCGGAGCGAGGCATTGATCGTGTCGATGACCTCGGGGCTGTCGTGGTGGAACACACCGCCAGTCGCATAGACCGACTCGGGGTCCGAACCCGCCAGCCAGAACATCAGGTCCACGATGTGGCACCCCTGTGACAGGATCTGACCGCCGCCTTTGAGTGGGTCCTGCGCCCAGCTTGTCTCCGGCCAGATGCTGGTGTAGCGGGCATGAGCGATGACATTGTCCGGGTTGGGGATCTCCCGCTTCACGTCTTGAGCGCCCTTTCCGAACCGGCAGCGGAAAGCGACCATGTACTTGGTGCCGGCCCGGTCAACCGCCTCGACAATGGCGTCGCACTCCGGCTCCGTCATCGCCATCGGCTTCTCGATGAGCACGTGCTTGCCGGCTGCGGTCGCCTTCAGCGAGTAGGGCGCATGGGTGTCGTGCCAGGTGGCGATGATGACGGCGTCGAGGTCCGGATCGGCGAAGAGCCGGTCTGGATCGGTCGTCGCGTACGCGCCACCGTACTGCTCCTTGAATGCCTCCGCCTTCGCGAGATCCACGTCTGCCAGGCCGCGCACCTCGACCCTCTCGGCGTAGGGGCGGTACTCCTGTGCGATTGCGGCCGAGGCCCCGCCCACCGAATTCAGGTGGTTCCTGCACATGCTGCCGCAACCGATCACACCAAGCCGGACTATCCCTTGCGTGGACATCGAACTGCCTCCCAGATCGGGTTCTCCGCCGCCGCTGGCGTCGGTACGACTCCCGGGACGGCTCAAGCTGGCACCCTCTCCCGGGCGTGTTCCGGGTGCTCACGGGGTAGCTATTGGCGGATCGCCGGTAGATTCCTGCCAGCGACCCAACTGCTCCGCAAGTCCGCCTGCGCAGGACGTGGTGCTGGCTGGGCCAACGCAGGATGCCGTTGGCCGCTGATACGGCCCGTTCTCCCGCCAAGACGCCCTCTGAGCGCAAGAACTGGGTGGGTACACTCCTGGTGCGGACAGGAGCGCGAGGTCACGGGGTTCTCCGGCAGAGAATGGAACGCCGACTGCCAGCGGCGACGGTCCGCGGCATCCTGTGCTATCCTGTTCGCGTGCGACCCCCTGGACCGAAGGGACCCAGCAGACCATGAGCGACAGGAACCGCCCCCATCCCCCCAAACTCGGCCTTGTCTTCCTTGGCCGCAAGCGCCCTGGCTTCGACCCGGAATGGGGCGCGGCCATGGCGGACCGCGTCGGCGCGGCGGTGCGGAAGACGGAGTTTGCAGTCTTCGAGCCGCCGGACAAGGTGGTCGACGCCCCCTCGCTCTGCGCAGCATTGGCAGCGTGCGGGCAGGCTGGTGTAGACACAATCGTCGCACTCCAGACCACCATGGCCGACGCCCGGCTGACGCAACCCTTCGCGCAGCTCTGGCCGCACCCAATCGTGCTTTGGGCAACGCCCGAGAAGCAGGAAGGCGACATGATCAGCTCCTGCTCACTGGTGGGCGCGCACTGCTGGGCGTCGATTCTGCGGCAGAGGAACCACCCGTTCGAGGTTGTGTATGGCGACCCGGCCGACGAGAGCATGCTGATCCAACTGAGCCAAGCCGTCCGGTTGGCGTATGCGACCCGGCGGTTGCGTTCTGCTCGGGTAGGGCTCATCGGCGGGCAGGCACCGGGCTTCTTCGCGATGGGCGCCGATCCGCTGACCGTTTCGCAGGCGTTGGGCGCGCAAGTAGATTTTGTCAGTCTGGTCGAGTTCGCCGACGTGGTGAACGGGCTTACCGACGACGCCGTCGCGGCGGACGTAGCCGAGGTGAAGGCGCTAAGTCTGCCCCACAAAGACACGACGGACGACATCCTGCCAATGGCTTCGCGCCTCTATCTGGCGATGAAGCACTACTTCAGCGGACCCGCCGGACCCGCTGGCGACGGCTGCGACGCCCTCGCCGTCCGCGACTGGCCGGAGCTGCCCAACCTCTCCGGGCAATGGCCGTACCTCGGGCTGTCTCGGTTAGCGGACGAAGGCAGCTCGGCCGCCTGCGAGGGCGATGTCGACGGCGCGCTGACGGCGCTGCTGGGCGAATGCCTCGGGAGCGGTCCGTGCTACCTGTCCGACTGGCTGAAGCATGACGCCGAGACGATCTCGCTGTGGCACGGCGGCATGCTGCCCCTGTCGCTGTCGCCGGAACCGGGCCAGCCCGGTTCCCCGCAGCTCGCGCTGCACTTCAACAACCGGAAGCCGGCGGTGATCGAGTCAACGCTCAAGCCCGGAATGCCCGTCACCCTCTGTCGGCTCTGGCATTTGGGCGGCGCATACAGACTGACAGCCTGCGAAGCGGAGAGCCTGGCCCCGCGCCGTCACCTCATGGGCACGAACGGTCTGGTGCGCCTCACAGACCGGGACCCTCGCGAGTGGTTCGACACGCTGTGCCACGAAGGCGTGCCGCACCATGTGGCGGTGTTCCGGGGGCACCACAGAGAGCTGTTTCGTCGGCTGGCGCGGATGACTGGGCTGGACTGGGTCGCGTAGCGCTGCCGTCCGCAGTTCATCTTGGCGCATACAGAAACGCCCGCGAAGTCAGCCCCGCCGCCGCCTGCGATTCGCACAGCCCGGTGTTGACGCGAAGGGCGACCACATTGGTCTTGCCTGGCCGAATGGCGCTGGTTGCGTCCACCTCCATCTCGGCGGGCCGGATGTAGGCTTCGCGGTAGGGACGGTGACCGACGTAGTGGCCGTTGACCCAGCACCAGGCTTCGGTCTCCAGGGCGGGGACGCAGAGGGTCACTTTCCGTCCCGCGAATTGCTGGGGAACGGCCACCTTGGCTCGGTACCACAGGTCACCGACGTAGGGGTGCCCCTGGGCATCCTGGTAGCCCTGGCAGTAGAAGGGCTTGGTGGTGAGTGCGGAGCCCCAGCTTTCATCGACCCAGTCGGGCGCGAACCAGCCGGCGAAGCGGCCTTCGTCGTGCGGGTCGGTGCGGAATTGGGCGCGCTCGGGAAGCACCGCCACCAAGTCCCCGGTCTTCCCGGTGGTCTTGTCGGCGAGCGACTGGTAGAAGTCCCGGCGGTCGCTCACTTTCCAGTACCACACGCCCGACTTGTAGCCCTCTTCGTCCGGCAGGATGAAGAACGAGTTGATCGCGTGTAACTGCGGGCGCAGGTCGAGCATGCGCTGCGCTTGCTTGGCAGCTTCGGCGAAGTCGCCACGGAACTCGGCGGCGTGCATAGCCATGTAGGCGAGGAGGTGGTCGTAGATGAGCCGGTCCGCCTTGACGTGTAGCTTCGCTCGCGGCGTGTCAGCCAGCCGCTCCGCCTCCGAGACGAGCGTTTCGAGCTGCTTGAGGAGAGCGGGCGTGTAGACGTACGGCATGATCCGGTCTTCGTGGCCGAGCCTCGGTGTCTGCTCAAGGCATTCGTCCAGAGCCTCCCAGAAGGCGCGCGCGGGTTTGGCGGCCGCGCCGTACCAAGCGGGGTAGAACTCGTCCAGAATCGCGCCCACGTCTGTGTCGGCGTCCCACTCCAGCTTCGCGCGGACGTAGCGCGTCATGCTCCCGCACTCCGCCCAGACGTTGCGTGTCTCGTCGAGGAAGCCCATGACACCCCACTGCTTCATCAGCGGGAAGTCGCGGGCGAGCTTGCGGACGCGCGGCACGGGGGTGAGCCCAGACACGAGGTTCACGTAGTTGTAGCCGTAGATCCACACGTTGGGGCATCGCGCGCACCACTGCTTCAGCAACTGCCCTTGGCGCACGGCTTGCCAGCTCTTCGCGTCGTCGTAGGCATGCAGCGTGTCGCTCCAGATGGCAGCGAACATGACGACCAGATGGTCGTCCAGCTTCATGCCTTGCGGGGGCAGGTTGCGGTTGGCGTAGCCGTTGGTCGCGAGGTACTTGTCGGGGAACTCCTTGCGCACCTCGGCGGTGACGTTGTTGACGAAGGTGAACCATTCCTCGCTGGTGCTCGCCTCGGCCGCCACGCCGGGACGGCCCAGCACGTCGGTGAATCCCTGGTGGAGCTTCAGGGTCTCCGGATCATAGTCGCGCGGCAAGCCATCGTCGGGGGCGAAGCCGTAGGAGTTGGCGTCGGGGTTCTGGCGGAAGTGCGCCTTGATGACGTTCGCTGCGATCTCGACGGCCTTGGGGTGGCTCAGGCACGGCAGGTGCTGATTGCGGGTGCCGTCGGCGTTCAGGGCGAAGTACTCGGGGTGCTCCGCGAACAGTTTGGCGTCGACGATGTTCCGAGCCGAGGAGTCCCCCGGGGTGGCGAACATGCCGCCCTGCTCCGGGTTCAGCTTGTTGCGCAGCTTCCACTGCCGCTCCAGCGCAGCCATCTCGGGCGTGGTGTGCAGCCACCAGTTGCGCATGACGAAGGCCGGCTGCTGGCGAACCTCTGCGTCGGCAAACGCGATCGTCTGCTGCTCCGGGACGACCTCGCCGAACTCGCCCGGCATATACCAGCGAACACCCAAACGCCCGAGGAACTCGTAGACGGCGTACTCGGTGCCATGGTACGGACCGTCGTTGTTGCCGGCCAGCACCAACTGGTCGCCTTTGCAGACGACGACCAGGCCTTCCTCGCGGCGGTTGTTCGTGAGGCCCGACGGCACGCGCACGCCCATTGCGTCGGTGAGCTTGCTTCTGCCGACCAGGACGAGTGCGCCCTGAGCCCCGTCGGCCTCCGTGGCGACCGGCAGTTCTGCGCCGGAGAGCGCCTGGACGTAGTGGCGCAGTTCGGCCACGGCAGCCCTCGTCTTCTCGGTTGGGTCGGCGGCCGTGACGACGGTTGCCGTCGGCTTGCCGTCGCGCGTGAGGGTGATCGCGCGAGCGCGGCACGAGGCTGCTGTAAGCAGCAGACAGCAGCACAAGGTGAGCGTGGGTTGCCTGCACATCGGTTGGTAACTCCTCTCGCGGGTGTGGGCTGTTGGCGACGCTCCGATGGTACTCCACGAACGCCAGCAGGCCAAGCCCCCGGGGCTCGCCGGCTCGTGTGACCAGAGAGCATTCGCTGATCTCAGACGAAGGGATTCGCCCCTTGTGCGTACAACCATTCGAGACTGCCCGCAAACGAAACGAGGGGTGACCATGGCCGCGTTCCCTCAACTCCGCGTAGACTCCGTTCGCCAGCTCTTCGATGACGGCAACCACGACGCCTTCACCGACCTCTGCCGATTCGGGGGCAAGCTCTACCTGACGTTCCGCAGTTGCCCCGACGGGCACATGGTGTTCCCCACGTCGTGGATCCTGGTGATGACCAGCGACGACGGGGGAGCTTGGCGTGAAGTCTTCCGCTTCAACGCCCCCAGCCGCGACGTGCGCGACCCGCACTTCCTGACCTTCGGCGGCAAGCTGTTCGTCTACTCAGGCACTTGGTTGTGCGACCCCGAACGGCCGAGGCAGCGCGACCTGAACGACCACCTCGGTTACGGCGCTTGGACCGCCGACGGGCAGTCATGGCACGGACCGCAGGTCCTTGAGGGAACGTACGGCCACTACGTCTGGCGGGCCGCCGCACACGGCGGCAAGGCATACCTGTGTGGCCGCCGGAAGCAGGCGTTCGCGCTGAGTGCGGACCCCGGCGACGGGACGGCGCTCACCCAGGCCGCCCTCCTGGAGAGCGAAGACGGCCTCCTCTGGCGGCACGTCGGGCTGTTCACGGAGGACCACGGCGACGAAACGGCCTTCCTCTTCGAGCCAAACGGCGCACTCCTCGCCCTCCACCGCGGCGCTGGGTCGCGTCCCGCGCAGGTGTGCCGCTCGCGCCCGCCCTACCGCGAATGGACCCTCACCAACTTGGACCGCAACGTCGGCGGGCCGCTGCTGGCGAAGTGGGGAGACCGCTACCTCGTCGGCGGCCGAAAGACCCTCGGACCCAACGCCCCCGTCACCACGCTCTACTGGCTGATCGACGACCAACTCCACGAACTCACAGAACTCCCCAGCGGCGGCGACAACTCGTACCCCGGCTTCATCGAGCTCGACGACCGGCACGGACTTCTCTCGTACTACTCCAGCCACGAAGGCAGCGGCACCGGTGAGGCGCGGGCGTCGATCTACCTGGCGGAGGTGAGTGTGCCGTAGCCCATCCCCAACCGCGTCGCGGCCGGCTCCCGGTGCGGGGTGTCAAGACCGGCTCACTGGTTGCCGGCCGAGGCGGGAAGCGGCGTGGTCCATGCCGCCAGCCCGGCCAGTTCGTCCTCGGTCAGTGCCCGTCCGAACACCGCCAGCCCGCCGAGCAAGCCGGCGAAGTTGTTGGCGATGGCGTGGCCGTGGGGTACTCGGTTCTCGTCGACGCGCTCGGGTCGCGCTACCGCGCCGACTGTGAAGTCGGCGCCGTCGGGACCGCCGTCGAAGAGACCGCCTTCGTATCGGTAGGGGTTCCGGTCGCCGCGCTCGTCCGGCTTCCCGTTCAGATGGGCGCGAGCGAACGTGCCGTCGAAGGTCGTACCCACGCACTCCCACTGGTCGAACGGTACCGGCGTCTTGCCGATCGCTGCGTCCATGCAGTACCTGTAGCCAGGAGTCGCGCCGCCGATGGAAGAGACGTGTGCGCAGACCTGCTCGGCGCTGTTCCAGATGCCCAGGTTCAGGAACAGGCAGTATTGGCGCTTGCCGTTGTCACCTGGGCCGTGGGACCATGGGGGTTGAGCGCCGGGCACTCCTTTCGGGCGAGCTTGAGCCACTGACCGTGGCGTAGTCGCCGAACACGCCGTCCGCCACCCGCTCGAGCGGGCCGTTCTGTTCGGCCAGCGCATACGAGAACGGTCCCTGCGCCAATCGTGGTTGGTCGGCAGGCTCCTGGAAGCTCCAGAAGCAGATCAGACCGGCAATGGAAAGCGGGTTGAGCATCGGGGTTACTTCGCGACCGGCAACGGGTCGGTCTTCCGCTCAGCCGCCGAGAACCACGCGCCTAAGGTAGTCGGCGTTCCTCGCAACCGCTTCCTCAGCAGGCACATCCGCGGCGTCCTGCTCGGCGATGACCCAGAGGGCGGGGGCGTGGTTCCGCAGCCAGGCGGTTGTCGCCGCGAAGGGCGTTACGCCGTCGCCGAGGCAGCAGAAGTCCTTGGGCTCGAGGGCGGGCGTGAGGAAGTCCTTGTAGTGCACGGCGCCTAGGCGGCCGTTGACGCGGTCGAGGAACTCGACCACGTCGGCGCCGCCTTTGCACACCCAACCTACATCGGGGCAGAAGCCGAGCGTTGCGGGTGTGCCTTCGAAGAGGGCGTTCATCGCGCGCCACTCGTTGGCGAACTCCCACCAGTGGTTGTGGTAGAGCAGCGCCACACCGCGCGCGTCGCACTTCTCTGCGGCACGGCCGAGCGATTCGACGAAGCGGGCGTACTGGTCGTCGGTCTCGTACTGAGGACCAGAGTACATCAGCAGCGCGGTGCCCAGCTCGTTCAGGTAGTCGAGGATGCTATCGAGCATCCCTCGTTCGCCCTCGGCCTGACCGGCGTCCTCCAGGTTGCCACCGAGGTGCGACGCGGCAAGCTCCAGTCCTTGATCGGCCAGCATGTCTCCGAGGACGTTGGCGGGGTGGTTCGCCAGGTGTCGGTAGCCGACTTCGACGCCGGCGTAGCCTGCCGCCTTCACAGCACTGAAGACGTCTGGGAAGCACTCATACTGGCTGGGGCCAAAGGTGATGGTCTGGCAAGCGATTCGGAACGGCATCGATTCCCTCCTTGCATTGTCCGTCGGGGCCGCGTATCCTCACAGCCGATCTGCCGACACGCGGCGCAACGCTGTTGCCGGGCCAAAGGAGCAGTCGTCGGACAATGCGCAACCTCAGTGACCTCTGGACCCAAGCCGTCTCCGAGTTCCCCGAGCGAACGGCGGTGGTCTACCAGGACCGCAGCTACACCTACGCCGAGTTGGGGGCGCTGGTGAATGCGTTCGCCGCCGGGCTGCGGGCGCGGTTTGGTGTCCAGCCTGGCGACCGCGTCGCGCTGGTGATGCCCAATTGCCTGCACTCGATTGTCTGCTACCTGGGTGCGATTCGTGCTGGCGCCGTTGCGTTGCCGGTCAATGTGCGGCTGAAGGCAGAGGAGATGCGGTTCATCCTTGGGGATGCGGGCGCGACTGTGGTGGTGGTGCACCAGACCGTCTGGCCGACGGTGCGGGAGGCGATCGGCGGTACCGAGTTGGCGAAGCGCGTGGTGGGCGTCGAGTTCGACGAGTCTGGCGTTGTGCCGGTGGCTGAGTTGCTCGTGCCCGCTGAGCGGACGGAACCGTTCCCGGCGCAACCAGACGAGGTTGCTGCGATCATCTACACCTCGGGCACGACCGGGCTGCCGAAGGGAGCGCTGATCACCCACGCGAACGTGCTGTCCATGTGCAGTCCACCCTCAGCGGACGCGGCTTCCGGCCGGGCGACGTCCATACGCTAATAGTGCCGCTATTCCACGTGACCGGGCTGAACACGATCATGCCGACAGCGTTCCACCAAGGCGCGACACTGGTGGTCACCGCGCAGCAGTCGCCGCGCGACATCCTCGCCCTGATCGAGCGCCACCGCGCCACCACGTTCTTTGCCGTGCCGACGACGATGATCCTGCTGGCGCAGACGCCGGGCGTCGAGCAGCACGACGTGTCCAGCCTGCGCCTCATCGCCTACTCGGGTGCGCCGATGCCGCTGCGAGCGATTCAGCGGTTGCGGGAGTTGTTCCCCGGAGTGCGGCTGCACAACTTCTTCGGCCTGACGGAGACGACGTCGGTTACCACGGTGCTGCCGGACGAACAGGCGCTTGTTCGGCCGGAGTCGGTGGGTCTCCCGCCGCCCGGAATCGAGCTGAAGATCGTCGATGACCACGGCGACCCACTCCCCGCCAATGCCATCGGCGAACTACTGGTCAAGGGACCCAGCGTGGTGAAGAGCTACCACAACCGCCCTGAAGCCAGCGCGGAGGTGATTGTCGACGGTTGGCTCCACACCGGCGATACGGCGTCTCTCGACGAGGAAGGCTACCTCTTCCTGCAAGGCCGCAAGAAGGAGAGGGTCATCGTCGCGGGGGAGAACGTGTACCCAGTTGAGGTCGAGAACGTGCTCACCCGGCACCCGGCCGTCGCCGAGGTCGCCGTCATTGGGAGGCCCCACGCCATTCTGGGTGAGGTCGTCAAGGCTTTGTCGTGCTGCGACCCGACGCCGACGCTGACGAGTGGGCGCTGAAGCGGCATTGCGTCGAGCGCCTCGCCAGTTACAAAGTGCCGCAGACGTTCGAGTTCCGCGACGCCCTGCCGCGGAACCCTTCGGGGAAGGTGGTCAAGCGGCTGCTGGTGCCCCACGCGGGTTCGTAGCGGAGGGCGCAGGCGTCTGATCCGTCTGATCGATCCGATCTGTCAGGCTTTGCCGGCGGCCGTGCGCGAGCGCCAAACCACGCCCTGCCCCGCCTGCGCCGCCCGCTTTCACCTCTCGCCCGGATCCAGCCGCCGGAGCCGGATGTCCCGCAGGGCGCCGGTGGTCTCCCAGGTTGCGAAGCCGAAGGGCATGGAGGGCTCGCACTCGAGCCGGATCGAGAGGGTCTTCCCTTCCAGGTCCACGTCGATGAGCTTGTCGGTGTCGACCCACCCCTGGATCTTCTCCTGTCGGACCCTCAATCGAACGCGGTACCACCGTTGGTTCTCGAACTGGACGAACTTCGAGGTCTCATTCTCCGAGGCGTCGAAGCCGTTGAGGCTGGACAGACCGACGACCCCGCCTCCCCAGCCGCCCAGGATCATTGAGCACGGGTCCTTCGCCACCGGAAACGTCAGCGCGCAGAAGAAGTCGGTGTCGGCGACGCGCATGGCCTGCAGTGTGACCTCGTAATCGACCCGCGGCAGCTCCTTGGTCCACGTGATGCCGGTCATGTCGTTGCCCCTGCTCAGCACGACGCGGTCATTCTCGATCCGCACTTCCTTCTTGCCCCAGAAGTCGGCTTCCTTCCAGCCGTCGAGCGAGCGGCGGTCGAACAGCCGCTGCCACCCGTTCCGGGCCACGGTCACAGTTCCGAGGTCTGTGGTCTTGCCGGCGCGGACTGCAACGGCGGTGAGGGTGCTCCATGGTTCCCGCTCGCCCTGCGGTCGGAGGTCGAAGGCGTGCTCGCCCGGCGTCAGTCCGGTAAGTGTGAACGAGCCATCGGGTGCGACCGTCGTCTCTGCGTAGTCGCCCCGGGCGCCGCGAGCGTACGCTGCCGGCCACTTCTCGAGGCGCTCACCCTCAACAGGCACTGTGCCGCTGCGAACTGCTACAACGTACCCCTTGGCCGGGGTCTTCCCGTCCGGCAGGAGGAGGCGGCCCTTGGCGGCGGCAGCCGGCGGCACTTTCAGCTCGAAGGTCTGCACTTCGCTACCCGGCGTGACGTCCATCCCGCTGAACAGGGCGGCGGCCAGTCGCTGCCGTTCGGCCGCGCCCGGCTCGGCCGCGCCCTCCAGCCACAGGTCATACCGGGTCGAAGGGAGCCGTTCCAGCTTGACAACGCCGCTCTCATCGGACTCCAGCGCAGGCGCGGCGAGTTCTCCGTGGACGTTGTAGAGATGGACCTTCACCTTGCGCCCCAAAGGCGTCCCGTCTTCGCGCTGCAGGACGAACGCCACCTGGGCGCGGGGCGCCTTGGGGCTGAGCTTGAGGTCGGTGGGCGCTTCGCCGCCCGGCGCCAGGCGGATCGGGACGACGCTGTCAACGTCGAGCTTGCCGCCGGCATACGCGCAGACATACTGCTGCCCGGAGCCGGTGACCTGCAACGAGAACGTCCCGTCGGCATGCGGCTTCGCCGTGGAGGCACGAGTCTGCGTGTCGGGAGTCAGCTCGGCCAGCAGTCGCGGGCCGACGGCCACCTGCCAGTCGCCGGGCTTCTCGCCTTCCGGCAGCACGAGCGCTCCGTTGAGGGTGACGTTCTGCTGCTGCCCGCCTCCCTGGGCGGCGGCTGTTCCGAGGGTGAGCAGCACTGACAGGACGGCGGCCCAAGCTACAAGAAGACCACCACGTCGGCTTGCGTTTCGCATGGCTGTTCTCGCTTTCGAGGCAGCCTCAAGGGACGGCGAAGCTGCTGCAGGCAGTTGTTTTGCCGTCGGGCGCCGCCTTCCTGCGGACCACCGCGGTCACTCGCTGACCGGCCGGCTGACCCGTTGCCTGAAGACCCAGTACGTCCAGAGCTGGTATGCAAGCATCACCGGCACGAAGAGCAGGGCGACGAAGGACATG
>PEVN01000452.1:18370-88283 GCA_002779825.1 Armatimonadetes bacterium CG06_land_8_20_14_3_00_66_21
ACATGACGGTCAAAGTGTAGTGCGACGAGGAGGCGTTGTAGATGGTCAGGCTCCACGCGGGGTTGAGGCTGGAGACCATCACTCGGGGGAACAGCGTGGTGAAGAGCGTAACAGCCGCCGACGCGATGGTGAGACCAGTCATCGTGAAGGCCCACCCATCTTTGCCGTTGCGGATGAGCCACCCGGCGCTCAGGATGGCGGCTCCGCCGATGACCGGTACTCCGCCTGGCACCACCCCGAAGCGCGCGCCGAAGTCAGTCGCGTGGTAGGTGAAGGCAACAGACAGCCCGAGCAGCGCCACCGTTGCCGGTCCCAGCTTCATCGCCGCTGCGCGGGCTCGCGCCTGCAGAGCGCCTTCGGTGCGCAAGATCAGGAAGAGAGCGCCGTGGAGCGTGAACAGGGCGAGGGAGGCGAGCCCGCCGACGAGAGCGTACGGGTTCAGCAGGTTGAAGAACCCGCCGACATAGTTCATGTCGGCGTCGAGGGGCACGCCGCGCACCGCGTTGGCCAAGGCCACGCCCCACAGCAACGCCGGGACGAAGCTGCCGACGAAGATCAGCCAATCCCACAGGCTGCGCCAACCGGGGCGCTCGTCCTTGCTGCGAAACTCGAACCCCGCTCCCCGGACGATGAGCGCCAGCAGCATGAGCGCCAGCGGCAGGTAGAACCCGCTAAACAGCGTCGCGTACCAATGGGGGAAGGCGGCGAACATGGCGCCACCGGCGGTGACCATCCAGGTCTCGTTGGCGTCCCAGAAAGGCCCGATGGTGTTGATGAGGACGCGCCGGTCTCGGTCGTCTCTGCCCAGGAACGGCAGCAAGATGCCGACGCCATAGTCAAAGCCCTCCAGGAAGAAGAAGCCGGTGAACAACACGACAATCAGGGCAAACCAAAGGGTGTTCAGGTCCATGTCTCGGTACTCTCCCTCGGTTCAATACTCCAGGTCTGAGGCGGCCGCGCCTGCTGCCTCCGGACCGTTCCGGGCGTACTTCCACAGCAGCTTCACGTCGACGACCAGTAGCGCGCCGTAGACGGCCGTGAACAGGATTAGCGTGGTCAGCACCATACCGGCGCTGACGGTGGGGGAAACGGCGTCGTTGGTCTTCATGACGCCGAAGACAATCCACGGTTGTCGGCCGACCTCCGCCATCATCCACCCGGCTGTGTTGGCCACGTAGGGGAGGACCAGGGCGAGCGGTATCCACCGCAGGCACCACTTGCTCTCCGGCAGCGTTCCTCTGCTGGACAGGTGCAACGTCAGCCCAGCCAAGGCGATCATCAGGAGCCCGGCGCCGACCATCACCCGGAACGACCAGTACGTGACGCAGACCGGTGGCACGTAGTTGCCCGGGCCGTACTCCTGCTCGTATTCGGCTTGGAGGTCTCTGATGCCCTTGACGGCGCCCGCCAACCGGTTGTATGCCAGTAGGCTCAGCAGCCGCGGAATGCGGATCGCAAACGCGTCGCGGCGCTGCGATTCGTTGCCGACAGTGAAGAGCGAGAACGAAGCTGGGTTCTCGGTCTCCCAGAGCGCCTCTGCTGCCGCGAGCTTCATGGGCTGCACCTTGACCGTTCGCTGTGTCTGTGCATGACCGCTGAAGGCGAGCCCCAGCGCGCCGATGACCCCGTAGATCGCCGCAAGGTGCGCAGAGCGCTGGAAGAAGTCCGAGTGATTCCCGCGCAAGAGGTGCCACGCGCTCACCGCGAGGACGAAGAACGCCCCGGTCACCACGCCGCCCAGCAGCACATGGGGGAACGTGACTCTCAGGTACGGGTTGAGGACCAGTGCGGCGAAGTCGGTCATCTCAGCACGGCCGTTGCGAATGGCGAAGCCAACCGGGTGCTGCATGAACGAGTTGGCAAGGACAATCCAGAGCGCCGAGAGGTTCACTGCGAACGCGACCAGCCAGATGGCCGCGCAGTGCATCTTCTTCGACAGCCTCTCCCACCCGAACAACCACACGCCGAGGAACGTGGCTTCCAGATGGAATGCCACCAGCGCCTCGATGGCCAACGGTGCGCCGAAGATATCGCCCACAAACCGGGAGTACTGCGACCAGTTCATCCCAAACTGGAACTCCATCACGATGCCGGTGACGACGCCCATGGCGAAGTTGATGAGGAACAGCTTCCCCCAGAACTTCGTCATGCGCTTGTAGGTCTCGTCGCCCGTGCGCACGTACAGCGTCTCCATGACCGCGAGCAGGGGAGCCAGCCCCAGAGTGAGCGGCACGAACAGGTAGTGGGACGTGATGGTGACGGCGAATTGCAGACGGGCCAAGGCCGCTACGTCCATGGTCGGCTACCTCTCAATCCCCTCGCGTGTGGTGCAGGTGCTCTCTCAGGCACGTTCCGCCGCGCGGCCGGCGAGGTCGGAGAAGCTAATGCCGGCCAGCCGGGCGCGGAACTCCTCCCTAATCTCCAGCCACAGCGGGTGCACGAGGCAGTGCGCGTCGCGCGGACACTCACCGGGTCGCGCCATGCAGCGGTTGAGCGTTACCGGACCGTCCACCGCTTCCACTACCTCCAGGAGGGAGAACTCCCCGGCAGGCTTCGCCAACGACACTCCGCCGTGGACGCCACGCTTCAGGTCAACGATGCCCGCGTTGGCCAGCCGAGCCAGAATCTTCGTCAGGAAGGCGGCGGGCACGTTCTGCGTCTCCGCGATCTCCGCGGAGGGTACGCGTAGATCGCTCCGGTGGAGCGCCAGGTGCAGGACTGCCCTCACTGCATAGTCTGCCTGTCGGGAGATCTCCATGGGCAATTCCTGACAAAGACGGTCTCCTATTCTATCAATCCGCCCGCGAGGGCGCAAGGCTCTGCGCCACAAGATTCCCTGCCCCGTTCTGGGTGCCCCGGTTGACGCCGCCTGCGTCCTGTGTTACCGTCCGTACAGCCTGTGCTCCTTGTGGCCCGCTGAAGCACCCGACTCGCGCGGCTTCCCGGCCGAGACGCGCGAGGCTGCTCGACGTGCACGCTCTGTATGGACGGAGTGCCGCGGCGGACTCTCAGGGCACAAGGTAACTGTTCGAGGAGTTGAAGCGCGATGAACCAATCCCCAGCCTGGACGTTCCTGAAGACGACCCCCGTTCTCGTTCCCGGGGTGCTCGCCCTGTGCGGCTGCCTGTTGACGCAGCCGAGGAGTTGCGCCGCCACCTTCGGTGAAGATGTGGCGTTCCTGAAACAGCACTCCGATGTCATTGTTCTGCGCGACGCCAGATCGGACGCGAAAGTGGCCGTGGTCCCCAGCATGCAGGGCCGCGTGATGACCAGCACAGCCCAAGGGGACCAGGGCGACAGCTTCGGCTGGATGAACAACGACCTCATCGCCAAGAATGAGCGACAGGACCACATCAACGTGTTCGGCGGCGAAGACCGCTTCTGGATGGGACCCGAGGGCGGGCAGTTCAGCATCTTCTTCAAGAAAGGCGACCCGTTCGATCTGCCGCACTGGCAGACGCCTGAGCCCATCGACTGGGGCGGCTGGGAAGTGGTGAAGCAGGGAACGTCGTCGGCGCACTTCCGCAAGCGGTTCCCATTCACCAACTACTCCGGCACGCGGTTCGACGTGACAGTGGACCGCGTCGTGAGCGTCTACAGCCGAACGGCAATCCAGAGGACCCTCGGCGTGAAGCTCGGCTACAGCCGAACGGCAATCCAGAGGACCCTCGGCGTGAAGCTCGGCAGCAACGTGAAGGCCGTCGGCTATGAGAGCGACAACCGCGTCACCAACTCCGGCGCCAATGCTTGGAGGAAGTCCACCGGGCTGCTGTCGGTGTGGATCCTCGGCATGTTCAAGCATTCGCCGGCCACGACCATCGTCGTGCCGTTCAAGACTGGCCCCGAGTCCAAGCTCGGTCCCGTCGTGAACGACGCCTACTTCGGCAAGGTACCGGCGGATCGGCTGAAGATCGACGCGAAGAAAGGCGTCGTCTACTTCAAAGGCGACGGCCAGTATCGCTCGAAGATCGGCGTCCCGCCCGGACGGGCGAAGGACCTCTTGGGCAGCTACAGCGCTGACAATCACTGCCTGACTCTGGTGAAGTTCACCCTCCCCAAGGGGGCGAAGGACTACGTGAACTCGATGTGGGAGATTCAGAAGAACCCGTTCGCCGGCGACGTGGCCAACAGCTACAACGACGGCCCGCCGGCGCCCGGCGCGAAACCGCTGGGACCGTTCTACGAGCTGGAATCCTCCTCCCCCGCGGCCGCTCTGGCACCCGGGAAGAGCCTGACCCACGTACACCGAACGATCCACGTGCAGGGACCGACGGCTGAGTTGGACCGGATCGCCAAGGCGACGCTCGGTGTCGGGCTGGCGGAGATCGAGGCGGCGTTCTAAGACCTGCTCTCGGCGCGCGCCGAGGCGAGGGGCGCTTCCCCAATAACCGGGGGCGTGGTCGTCAGCCCGCCAAGACGCAGGGGGCACGAGACGTAGGGCAGATTCTCCGTCACTGCCACTCCCTGCCTCAAGGAGAAGATGCAATGCGCTCAATCCAGACGGTAGTGTCGTTGATGTTGCTCGTCGGGTACGCCATGGCCGCCGAAGTGCAGACCATTGACGACTTCGAGTACGCGGACGCGGCGGCGGCTGATGCTGCCTGGGAAGCCTCCCAGGGCGCGCCGCCCGCGGAGTTGATGCCGCACGAGAGCGCCGGCGGCAAGACGGCCATGAAGCTGCCCTGCCCCTTCACTCAGGGCGACATTCCGCGCTCCTGCTACGACCGCAAGGGACCGCTCAATCTGCTCCGCGCCGGCGCCATCGCGTTTGACTTCTATGTCGATGACCCGGCGCCGATCAGCTACTGCAGCATCTACTTCCACACGGGTAACGGGTGGTTCGCCGCTTCCTTCGGCTTCACCCGTGGCTGGCAGCACGTGGTCCTGGGCAAGGGAGCGTTCCGCATCGAGGAGAAGCCCGGCGGCTGGGACCAAGTCGACACGGTCCGGATAAGCGCCTGGAAGGGCCAGACCCAGGACACGTTCTGCGCTTTCGACAATCTTGAGGCGCGGACCGAGGACCTCGCAGTGGTTCGCGGGCTCGCCCCTGACGGAGAGAATGAGACCGCCCGGCGCTGCGCCGAGCAGCTCGGTGGGTACCTGGACAAGCTGGGGCTGCCCTACGGGATCCTGACCGATAAAGACGTGGAAGGCGGCGCCCTCGCCGGCCAGAAGCTGGCGATCTTCGGCTACAGCCCCTCGCTGACCCCGGAGGCGGTCGCGAAGGTGCAGGAGTTTGTCGCTGGCGGCGGTAAAGTGATGGTCTTCTACTCAATCCCCGACCCGCTGCGCGCGCTGTTGGGGATTAGTAGCCTGACATACATGCCAAAAGAACGCGACGGGCAGTTCGCGCAAGTGGCCCTGGACGCCAAAGACCTCACCGGCTTGCCGGCATCCATGCGCCAAGACTCGTGGAATGTCAACACCGTCCAGCCTGGCGGGCAAAACGCCCGGGTGATCGGCACCTGGCAGGACGCCGCCGGGCAGGTCATCGGCCCCGGTGTGCTACTCAGCGACAACGGCGTCTACATGGGGCACATCCTCACGGACGCTGATGCCGAGAACAAGCAGGCGTTCCTGTTGTCCGTGATCGGCCACTTCCTTCCTGCAGCCTGGCAGACTGCTGCCGAAGTCTCGGTGAGCCGGGCGCAGGCGGTGGGCCCCTATCGCACCCAGGCCGAGTTGAGTGCCTTCCTGCAACCCCAGACGACGGGCACGCCCCAAGCCGCAAGGGTGAAGGCGTCTCTTGCCGAGGCTGCGCAGGCCGAAGCCAAGGCCGAGAGATTGCTGACGGCGAAGGAGTACCCGGAGGTTCTGACCGCCGCCCGCCAACTCCACGAGTCGCTCATGGCCGCCTACCTCGTCGCGCACACCCCGCGCACCGCCGAGTTTCGCGCCGTCTGGAACCACTCCGGCACCGGCGACTGCGGCACCTGGGACGACGCCATGAGGCGCCTGAAGGACGCCGGCTTCAACGCCGTCGTGCCCAACATGTGGTGGGGCGGAGTGGCTCACTACGACAGCAAGCTCCTCCCGCACTCGGCGACCTTCGACCAGAAGGGCGACCAGATCGCCCAGTGCGTCGCCGCCGGGAAGAAGTACGGCATCGAAGTCCATCCCTGGAAGGTGAACTGGAACCTGTCCACCGCGCCCGCTTCGTTCGTGGCGCAGATGCGCACTGAGAAGCGGTTGCAGGCGAACTACAAGGGCGAAGAGGAAGCCTGGCTCTGTCCCTCTCACCCCGCCAACTATCAGCTTGAGCTGGACACCATGCTCGAAGTGGTGCGCAACTACGACGTGGACGGCGTCCACTTCGACTACATCCGCTACCCGCACGGCGACGTCTGCTACTGCGACGGCTGCCGCGAGCGGTTCGAGGCGGCACATGGCGCGAAGGTCGCCAACTGGCCGCTGGACTGTTACTCCGGCCCGCTGAAGGACGAGTACCGCGACTGGCGCTGCGGCAATATCACGCGCTTGGTCAAAGCAACCTCCGAGGCAGCGCACAAGCTCAAGCCCTACCTCAAGATCTCCGCCGCGGTCTTCAGTGACTACCCCGGCTGCAGAACCTCGGTCGGGCAGGACTGGGTGAGCTGGTGTCGGGAAGGCTACCTCGACTTCGTCTGCCCGATGAACTACACCGACAACGACACTCGGCTGGAGAATCTGGTCGCCAACCAAGTCAGTCGCGTCGGCAGTCGGGTGCCCCTGTACAGCGGCATCGGCGCGTTCATCATCCCCGACGACCAGGCCGTCGGGCAGTTGGAGATCGCCCGCGCCAACGGCGCCGACGGCTTCATCCTGTTCAACATGGGCACCACGCTGGCCGAGCAAGGCTTCCCCCGGTTCGTCCAGGGCATCACCTCCGCCCCGGCGATCCTGCCCCACAACGGGCCCGAGGTCCGCTTCGTGACCATGTACGACGCCGAAGAGAAGCCGATCCGGGTGACCGAGGCGGCGCTCAAGGTGACCGTTGAGCTGGCCTCCACCGGCCGGCACCGCAAGGAGATCGCTGCCGTCACCGGCAAGCTGGAACTGCAGGACACCACCGGCAAGGCGCTGGCGCAGCTCGGCCCCCTGCCGAAGGTCGGTGAGAAGACCGACGTGACCGTGACCAAGCAACCCGGCACCGTCCGCGTAGCAGCAGTCGGGACCATGACCTGCAAGGATGGGACGGCCCTGCCGTTCGTTGTGCGCAGCCGACCGTACAACTTCGCGGCAGGTGGGTGATGGCGGGGTGAGGCGGTCGAAGAGCGCAGCACCTGCTCAAGCTCAACCAGGTGTTAGACGACCTCGAACAGGACAGCATCGAGTGCTACGCCGCCGCATGCCCGGTCGTCCCGGTCCGGGCGATCCTCACCCACGGCTCCGAGTCCAAGTTGAGGCCCCAACCGTCTACCGTTTGATGCTCCGTGAGGGTCCCGCGTGTCTGCGGCGCAGGCCGACGCAGCATCCAGAAGGTCTTCGGGGCAGGTTGACGGGACATGTCCACCGGCCTACACTTGCCCGAGTCAGGCAGCCTGACCCACCACGCAGACATCGCCCAAGGGTGTCTAAGGGATCTGGAGCACCACATGCCATCGACGAGAGACCAGCGCTACCTGGCGATTCTGCTGGACGCACTTCATGTGTGCAGGCAGTACAAGCCCAAGCTCGGGCACGGTGGGAGCGCCGGCTACTCGCTACGGGAATTCCAGGAGGTCTACGGGAACGACCCGTTCTACCGCTGGATGGGCCTTGACAATGCCCTCATGTACGCAGCCACAAGGCAGCCGGCGGCATGACCAGCATCTACCGGCAGATCGGGATAGGTTGCGAGCGGTTGTTCAGAGAGATCCTGCAAGACGCGCTGAGACTGTCGCCAGAAGAGGTCACATGGTCGTACACCGTCGCTCGAGCCGACGGCAGAAGTCAGACGCTCTCCCTGGACGGTCGCATCCTTTTTGACGCTGTGAGCGATTCAGACCGAAGGGGGCGCATTGCGGGTTGGGTTGATCAAGCTGCGCGTCGGCTTGACATTGACGGCAGGATCCGGCGGTCCATGAGCGGGGTGGTTTTCGAGATTCGGCAAGGCTACAAGAGCAAGGACTCGAAGCGCCAGAACGCCGACATTGCGAATGCGGCCACTGCATACACCAAGGGGTACCTGCCGTGCGTGGCCATACTGTCACAGCAGATCGATCGGGACATAGCCTTCCGGTACACGGCGGAGAAGTGGGCGCTGCTCACGGGCATCATGGGCAATGCGTCTCCGCACGACTCCTTCTACGCCTTCATGAAGGAAGTCGTCGGGTACGATCTCGCCCGTTTCTTCGAGAGGAATAGGGGACGACTGAAGAGCGAAGTCAAGCTCATTCTGGAGAGCCTGTTATCGGCGGACCAGTAGAGTGCGTGCCATGGCAATCCCCAACACTGTCAGCCAACGGGCTGACTACACCTTCAAGTTCAACCGCCATCTGGGCCGCCACGGCTGGTTGAGACTGACCCCGGCATACTCAGTTAAACTGGTCGAGGAGATCCTGCAGACGGTGCCTCCGGAGTCCCGCGTGCTCGACCCATTTTCGGGCACGGCCACGACGCCGCTCTGCGCGGGGTACCGAGGGTTTTCGGCCGTGGGGCTGGAATTGAACCCCTTTTTGGTGTGGCTCGCCCAGGCCAAGACGGACCACTACCGCGCCTCGGACGTCCACGACGCGAGTGCAGCAGGACGGGACTTGGCTGAACGACTGCGGCGCGGGAGGCCGACACCAAGCTGCGCGCCCCCGATTCACAACATCGAACGATGGTGGGACGAGACCGAGCTCGCCTTCCTCTGCGCACTGAAAGGCGCGATTGGCCAGGGGCAACCCGACGACACCAAGGCCACGAGGCTGCTCCTCGTATGCTTCTGCCGGCTTGTGATCAAGCTGTCGAACGCGGCGTTCAACCACCAATCCATGTCGTTCAAGCAGAAGAGCGCCGGTTCCGGCCAACTGCAACTCCTGCCCGACGAACCCGACTTCGTTTCCCTCTTCAAGGGCGAACTCGACGAAGTGCTCGCGGGCGCCCGCGACAACCCCCCCACGGTGCCAGAGATCGTCCAGGGCAACGCAAGGGACATGGCCGCTGTCCGAGGACGGACGTTTGACTGCGTTATTACGTCGCCTCCGTACCCCAACCGGATCTCGTACATCAGGGAGCTTCGTCCGTACATGTACTGGCTCGGGTACCTCTCGAATGGACGAGAGGCTGGGGACTTGGACTGGGAAGCCATCGGCGGGACTTGGGGCGTGGCCACGAGCAGGCTGTCCGAGTGGGAACGAAGCCCAGACGGCTTCTACCCCCCCTACTTCGCCGCTCTGTTGGAAGCGATCCGTCATGCCAGCGAGAAGAACGGTCCGCTTCTCTCGGACTACGTCGCGCGCTACTTCGAGGACATATGGCTCCACCTTCAGCGGATGCGCGCGCTATTGCCCACCGACGCACGGGTCCACTACATCATCGGCAACTCGACCTTCTACGATGTTCTCGTGCCTGTAGAGCGACTCTATGTGGACATGCTCAGGGAGTTGGGATTCCGGCACATCGAGGTGCGCACGATCCGCAAGCGGAACTCCAAGAGGGCGCTCTATGAGTTCGATGTCTCGGCGACATCCGGGTGAGGGAGTCACCCACCTGAACACCGTGCCAGCGAACTCCCCCTCGACATCGATGTCGAGAGCGCTGCTGCCATCGGCTACCCGACATGGTGCGGGGCCCATAGCACAGGCCGCACCCACGCCATCGACCTGCCCCCGCCCTCATCCACGCTCTCCACGCCGCCTGCGAGGCTACCGGCGGCAAGCCCGAGCCGCGTTCTCGTCGCACTTTGCCCAAGCTTCCCGTGCCTATTCCCCCCGCAGCCTTGACTCGGCCGCCGCCCATGGGGTACAGTGTGTTATTCGGGCAGTAGGGCCATGGGCTCGTCAGGGCCGCAGCAGGGCTTGCCAGTGCTCTCCCGATTGCTCCGTTCTCCCGCCTCGTCCCGGTGAGGCAGATGCCGTTTGCCGGGTACGGGAGAGCAAGGGTCGAGGGTGGTTCACCTCCTCGATTGGTCCGTTGCGGACCACCGCCGTTTCCCAGACCCAGGCGACGGCGTTTCCATGTGTTGTGCTGTTCTGCAGTCTCTGCCAAGCAGGGAGCTGTCCAGGCAGTGAAGGGTCCCGTTACCGGTCTTACCGCCAGCCGCCGGTACGGAGTCAGGCGCAGTGGTTGGCGGACCCACCCACAGGGTCACACTCGCGTTCGACAAGTGCTGCGTTACACGTGATCCACTGGGTACTGAGAAGGTGTCGCCGTGTCGGTGTCGCCTCGGAGTCAGGTGTAGCACAGCAACAGAAGGAGTCACAGTGAGTTTTCAGGAGTTCAACCTACATCCGAAGATCGCCGCCGGTGTCAACGCCTTAGGCTACGTTGAGCCGACCCCCATTCAGACCCAGGCGATGCCCGCAGTCCTCGAAGGTCGCGACGTCATGGGGCTGGCGCAAACCGGCACCGGAAAAACCGCCGCGTTCGCGCTGCCGATCCTCCAACGCCTCATGAGCGGCCCCCGCGGCCGCATCCGTGCGCTGGTCATTTCTCCCACCCGGGAGCTGGCCGAGCAGATCCACGACGATTTCTGCGACCTGGGTCAGCAGACCGGCCTCCGCACCGCCACCGTCTACGGCGGCGTGGGATTCATGCCCCAGAAGAGCAAGCTCAACGGAAAGTGCGAGATCGTCGTCGCCTGCCCCGGGCGGCTGCTGGACCACCTCGGCCGGCGTACCATTGACCTGCGCCACGTGGAGGTGCTGGTCATCGACGAAGCGGACCAGCTCTTTGACATGGGCTTCCTGCCCAACGTGCGCCAGATTCTGCGTCACCTTCCCACCCAGCGGCAGACGCTGTTCTTCTCGGCGACGATGCCCCGCGACGTGGAAGCGCTTGCCCGGGACGTCCTGGGCGATCCCGTTCGCGTTCAGGTGGGCTTCTGCAAGCCGGCCGACACGGTTTCCCACGCGCTGTACCCCGTCAAGCAACAGCTCAAGACGCCCCTGTTGGTGGAGTTGCTCAAGCGGGTCGACACCGAGTCGGTGCTCGTCTTCACCCGCACAAAGCACCGCGCTGCCAAGTTGGCGCAGCAACTGGGGCGGGCGGGCTTCGGCGCCACTGCGCTGCAAGGGAACCTGTCCCAGAGCAAACGACAGTCTGCGCTTGACGAGTTCCGCCGGGGTTCCGTGCGCATTCTGGTTGCCACTGACCTCGCCGCCCGGGGCCTCGATGTGTTGAGCATCTCGCACGTCATCAACTACGACATCCCCGACACCGCCGACGCCTACACCCACCGCATCGGCCGCACCGGGCGGGCGTCTCAGACGGGCGAAGCCTACACCTTCGTCACTCCGGACGACCGCACGCAAGTCCGCCAGATCGAGCGCATCCTGGGTGCGCAGATCAAACAGGTGAGGCTCAACGGCTTCAACTACGACGCCAGCGGCAGCAGGGACGAGTTCGCTCGCGAATCCGGCCGCCCCGCGCGCCAGCAGCAACGCCCGCGAGTGCGAGAGGGCCAGTCGCGCAGCAACTACACCTCGTTCGGCAGCCGCACCAACGGCCCGTCGCGCAAGCCGCACCCCCGCCGCGGCCCGTGGCGGATCAGCGACGCACAAGCTCTGTAGCTCTTAGATCTCAAGTCGATTGAGTAGGCGGCGGCGGCTCCGGTATCCCTCCGGGCTGTCGCCGCCTTTCGCTATTCCGGGCATGTCGCGCCGCGGTCTTGCCCTATCGCCGCTGACCAGATAGCCTCCTCTGCGCGCCGCTGCGGACGAACCACAAGCGGCGGGAAGACGTGACAATGAGCGCGGCGTGGAGAAGTGTCCCGATAGACGGCGGCCTGATTGCTCCACGGACCTTCGGCTCCATGCGCAAGCGCATGAGTCTGTGAGGTGAGCCGACCGCGTGCCCGCTCCGCCGAGCCTCTGCGAACCCTACGAGCAGGCGACCGTCCTCCGCGAACTGCACGAGCGCTTCCCCGGCATGCGCCCGCGAATCCAGATGGAGGTCGACCAGTTCGGGCGGCTGGTCGACTGGACCTGGTATGCCCGCCGCGGATCCGCCTATCTGTACAACAAGGAGTCCATGGCGGTTACCGTCGAGTCGCCCCAGACGGCAGCGGCGCTCCGCCAGCAGGCCCGGTGGCGGGTGCTTCAGGAGAGCGACTGGGAGATGACGTTCCTCGTGCCCGATGCCGACTTCGCGGAGGTGGCAGGGCTGGTGGGGTTGCACCAACGGGTGTAGCGGCCTGGTCTCTCTGTCTGTACAATGTGCTCCGTGCGCCTCCACTTCGATCCTGCCAAGAACGAGCGCAACATCCGCGACCGCAGGCTCTCCTTCGAATCGGCGGCCGACTTCGACTTCGACGGCGTGGTGTACGTTGACGATCGGGAAGACTGCGGAGAGACACGCTACGTTGCGATAGGACTGCTCGACGGCTATGCCAAAGCCCGAAGCTCTCGTTGACGCTCTCGGCGAGGTGCGAGAGATCATGCCGTCCGACCTCGAGGGCTTTCGTCCCGCGCGGGAGGCGCTGCCGGCATCGCGCTGCAAGACCGTCGGCGTGCCCGGGCCGCAGAAGACACCCACCAAGCAACGCCTCCCCCTCAGGCTGTCGGCAGACGTCGTTCAACGGTTTCGCGCAACTGGCGACGGGTGGCAGACACGGGCGGACGCGGCCCTCCAGGACTGGCTAAAGTCACACAATCCTGCGTAGCGCGCTCTCCGCACTCCCCCCAAGGAGGGAACTTGGCGTGTTCGCGTTCACGAGCCGATACTGCACAACTGCCACCGGCAGGAGGGCTGGCGCAGCACTCCTCGTCGCCGGTCTGGCAACTGCCGCCGCAGCGCAGCAGCCCGCGGCGCCCGACTCGCCCCCCCTCGTTCGCCCTGCCCCCAAGCAGTTCCTGTGGGGCTTCTGCCAGGTCTGTTCGGGAACCTGGCCGCTGAGCGATGAAGAGATGGCGCGGACCGTCAAGGACTTGGGTGTCAACGCCATTCGCCTCTTCGTGCCGCCAGCGTGGGTGGGCTTCCCGCAGAAGACCTGGCAGGGGCCGGAGTCCATCGACTACACGAAGACGCCGGCCGACGAACTCGTGTGGGATCGACCGTCGCCGGAGATCGACTCGCTCGACGAGGTGATTGCGCAGCTTCGACGCTTCGGTATCCACCCCTTGGTGATGCCCCTGTTCGTGACACCTTACACGGACTACCTGTACAAGGACGACCTGACGTTCCTCAACGACCCCGACAACAAGGTGGGGGGGCAGCCCAGCCCGGTGGACTTCACCGGTATCAAGCCGCTGGAGCAGGTGCTCTACCTCGCTCGCGCCGTTGCCCGCCACCTGCACGAGAAGTTCGGCGACGACTTCACGATGATCTTCGACGAGGTCCGCGGCGGCAATCCGGAGCCGCCGGCCGCCCATGTCGGGGAGCAGGAACGATGGGCGCAGGTTGTTGCTGCCCTCAAGCAGGAAGCGCCCGGCTGCACGGTCTTCTCACCAGAGCTGTGTGTCGGCATGTGGTGGTGGCCCACGGCGCTCAAGAATGACGGCGAGGTGGCGGGCAAGCTCTTGGAGTACAACGAGCAATGGCCCCGCGGCGACCGGATCGAGAACTACGCCGCCTCCTTCGACGCACTGGCCATCTCGTTCTTCGAGATTGGGGTCCGGGAATGGCTGAAGTTCGCGCCGACCCGCACGTTCGTGCAGGTCAACGCCGACGTTCCGCTGCACGTCACCCGCGACCACTGCCGACCGAAGCAGTGGTTCTGGGGGGAGGCGCCGTGGGGCTCGTGCGAGGCGTTGGCGCTACAGCGCACCTGGACCGGCGTGTTCTTCGGAACGGACAACTGCCGCGGCCTCCTGTCGTGGCAGCTCAAGGACCATGAGGGCAGCGGCTCGGGCGTGATTCAGAAGGACGGCAAGCTCGCCGATACCTACCCCGCGGCGCAGCAGTTCGCGCGGGTGGTCTGCGAGGAGAGTCGCTTCCTCGCCACATACCACGGGGCGGTAAACGCGGACGGGTTCCCGGTCGCCAGAGACGACCAGTTCGTGGAAGAAGACCGCGACGTCATGACGCGGTTGCTCGGGCAGCACTTGGTTGTCTTCAACTGCGGCAGTCGTCGGACTGACCTGCTGCTGCGCAACCCCCAAGGCTGCACCTTACAGCCCGTCGTGCAGCCGGGATGGCCGCACAGCCTGAAGATCGAGCACCGGGGCGACGAGGCAGTGCTCTCCGGAGTGATCCCCTCGCACCTCTATCTGCTTCGCCTGCTGCCACCGAGTCCTGGCGAGTAGAATGGGAGCCCGACGCGCAGGCGTTTCTGTAACGCGAGGAGCATAGCGGGAGTCCAACGGCCGTGCTTGGACTGAACACCGCACGGCAGGAGACGCTTCCGTTCCGCAGGACGCCCGAACTTGTTCAGGGCTGGGCGCGAGGAGTGCCCGAACCAGTCGGGCGTCCTGAAGGAGCGGCCGACGGAGAATGGCAATGATGCCCGTGATTGAGCGGATGTGGAGAACCTGTTGGACCGTGACTGTGCTGAGCCTCAGCGCGGGTCGCTGTCCGGTGCAGGGCGCGGAAGTGAAGGTGTGGAACGGCGACTACGTCCCGCCGCCGCGGCCGCTCAAGACCGAAGTCACAGTCGGTGCTTACGTCTTCCCAGGCTGGTACCGCGATGAGGGCAAGGGCGACTACCCCTACAAGACCCACGACGAGGACAGCGAGTGGCGCCAGGTCGCCAAGTGTCCGAAGCCGCGACCACTGCTTGGCTTCTACGAGGATTCGCTGCCGGAGGTCAACGACTGGCACATCAAGTGGGCGCTTGAGCATGGGGTGTCCTTCTTCTGCTTCGACTGGTACTGGAACGCCGGCGAACACCGACTGCTCCGCACTTTGGAGCGCGGGTTCCTGAAGGCGAAGTACTGCGACCAGATGAAGTTCTGTATCCACTGGTGCAATCACGGGCTGGATTGGCGGAACAAGAAGTGGAACCGCCCTCTGGACGAAGACTTCCGGACCAAGGCGCTGGTCGAGATGAGCGAGTACCTCGCCGACAACTACTTCAAGCTGCCGAACTACCTGAGGCTCGAAGGACGGCCCGTCCTCGTGGTCTGGGACGCCAAGAGCCTCATTCAGGCCAATGGCGGCGCAGCCGGGTTTGCCGCCGCGCTGGACGCGATGAACAAGGCGCTTCGGGACCGAGGAATACCGACCCTCTACCTACTCGCCATGTCCAACAGCCAGGGGATCCGAGCGGGGGGCTTCGCCGCCACCACCGGGTACGGCTACTACGGGACCGACTACGACTCGAAGTACGAGTGGCGCGCCGGCCGCAGCGTCCCGTACGACGAAGTCGTCAAGCACTATGAATCGGTGTGGCGGGGGATCACCGCTGACCCTGTGCTCCCTTACGTGGTGGCCATCGGCTCCAACTGGGACAGCCGCCCGCGTGCCGGCGATAATGCGGCCGTCATTTCCGGCAAGACGCCTGCGAAGTTCGAGACCATGTGCCGGAACAGCCTGAAGTACGTCGACAAGGGGCTGAACCTGGCGATCATCGAGGCTTGGAACGAGTGGGGCGAAGGCAGCTTCATCGAGCCGGACAAGGAGTTCGGCTTCGGGTTCCTGGACGCTGTGCGGAGGGTGTTCGGCGACGGGACGGGCAACCATCCCGACTACGTGCCCACGCCGGAGAAGATCGCCTCCTTCAGCGTGCTGAAGGGCGACGAACTCGCCAAGGCCAGTGAGGTCGAGAAGCAGCCGTACCTCGATCCGCCGCTGTCGCTGCGAACCGTGGAGTGGAAGATCGATGAGCCGTTGCCCGACACCAAGGTGCTCAGAGGATGGGAGTTCGACGGCGCTTCCAGCGAGGGCTGGATGCCCTACCATATTGAGCCGCTCGCCGTGCGCGACGGCGTGCTCCTGACCGCTGTCACGACCGAGGATCCACAACTCATCGTCGACAATGTGGGCGTGACCCTCGACGACATGGGGTGTCTTGCGCTGCGGCTCCGCGTGCCCGACGGGGTCTCCTCCTGCGAGCTGTTCTGGACGACTGCAGCCGAGCCGACCATGTCTGCCGACAAGGCCTTCCGGTTTCCGCTCAAGGGCGAGGGACAGTGGCACACGTACCAGGTCGCCAAAGCGGCGGAAGGCAAGTGGAGCGGGGCGCTGAAGGTCCTCCGGCTCGACCTCGGCGGGCCCGGGGACAAGCTCGAAGTGGACTGGATACGGCTATATGGCAAACAACGTTAGCGTGTGCGTGAGACGCGCGCCCTCGGGTCGGCCGGGCCGGACCCACCGCCCTGTCGGTGTGGCAGCCATCGCGACTTCGCTCCTGCTGACAGCGCTGGCCGCGGCCGACTGGCGCGATCACCCCGAGCTCCCCGACTGGGCCCGTCGCGGCTATGTGCAATGGGGGCACGGGGCCAACATTGACGGGCGCATCAAGTGGGGAGCCGGTGGGTTCGGCGCGGACGTGGCCAACGTGAAGCTGCTGCTGTATTGCGGGCGCAACCTGCAGCAGACCATCGCATCCCTCGACGACGAGGCGGCGCGGCTGGCGAACGAGGGCGGCCTGCGCAGACAGCCGTACATCTGCAGCCAGACCGTGTGGTGGCGCACGGAGGAGACGAAGACGCCGGAGCTGATCGGTGCCGTCCGACAGGGGCTTGACGGCAAACCGATCATCATCTACAGCAACCCCGACCGCCATTGCGGCTGCTACAACGCACCGTTCTGGCTGGAGTACACGAAGCAGAAGATCAAGACCACCGTCGAGGGTGGTGGTATCGCTCAACGGGCAGGATCTGAAGACGTACAACGGCTCCGAACTGCGGAACGCGGGCTGGTACGCGGTGCCTGTCCCCGACGGAGTCCTCAAGGAGAGCAACGACGTCACCTTCCGCGCGCTGGGGAAGCCCAACGGCCACCCGGACTGGTTCGCGCTGAAGATCGACACTGAAGCCGCCACGCGCCGCTCGTCGTGGTCCGAGGAGGACGGCAACACCTGGACCGAAGCGGACCTGTCTCCGGACCCCGGCGCGCAGACGGGCGAGTACTTGGTGCGCCTTGGACCGCCGACCGACCCCGACGCCGTTGCGAAGCCCGAGGACTTCATGGGGAAGCTGCACGTGCGACCGGCACGCGCGGTCGAGGTGGTGCTCAGGACGGTGGGACCGGCACCCCTCGGGAAGCTCGTCTCGCCCGACGGGCCAGACCAGACGATAGCGCCGACCATCGACGGCGACTTCGCGACGTACCGCATTCCGGAAGTCTACGTCTACTCAGTGCTGGTGCTGCGCTGAGCCCTCGGGGAGCCGTCGCCGAGTGGCCAACAGACCTCAACGTCTAGCCCCTCGCGAGGCACGTCACGCTTCCGTCTTCCTCCACCACGTACAACCGGCTGTTGGCCGCCGCGGCGCCATTGAAGACGGGCGGGGAGGGGAGTTGGTACTCGGTGGCTCTGTCACCGGACTTGCAGTCGATCGCGTAGAGCAGACCGCCCTTCCTGCCCTCGAAGGCGCCCAGCGGGTCCTTCGGGTCAACGACATCTGGTGGGCCCGCGACGAACAGGCGGCCAGTGGTCAGGACCATGGCACGGACCCGGACCGGGACGCGCTCCATCCAGGTGTTGGACTTGCCGCCGAGGTTCTTCCCGAATAGCAGGTATCCCTTGCTCCCCGGCGTGAAGAGGACGGTCGGGGAGAGCCCTTGCAGCGAGTCGAACTGCCGGATGTAGTAGACGGAGTTGCTGTCATGTGCCAGCAGGTTCGCGTAGTTTCCGTCGTAGTTCCAGGGCGTGCGCTTGAAGTACGTGTCATCCAGAAGTCCGCTTCGCACTTGGAGGTCCGGCCGGCCGGGCTTCCGTTTCAGCTCGCCGTCGAACGCCACCGACCGCATGTAGAGCGTCGTCCCGTCTCCCACCAGGATGTCCGGGAGCGACCCCATCGGCAGGCGGAAGTTGTCGTCGTATGTGGCGTCGGCGTTCTCCGGCGGCGCGCCCTCTTCCGGTCGGACGGCGAGCTTGCCGGCGGCGTTGACGTAGTAGTCGGGACCTGCCATCCTCGTGTGGCACCGCGTCTCACCGGTGGCGGCGTCGACTCCAAACAGGTAGAGACCGCCGTCCAACTCCGACGTCCTCCCGGCGACGAAGTAGGCGACACCCTCCTGCACCAGCACACTTCCAGGTACGGGCCACGCCGATTCCAGTTGCCCGTAGGCGCCGATCAGCCGCTCTTCGGGCGCGGCGCGGAAGCGCCACACCAACTGCCCGTCGTCGGCACGCAGGCAGTACACCCAGCCGTCCGCGGAGCCGAAGAGGACGGTGCCGTTGTGGTACGTCGGCGGCGAGTCGACGCGGCCGCCGGCGATGAACGCCCAGAGCTGTTTCCCGTCCGCGGCGTCGAGGCAGACGACCTGGTGTTCGTCAGTGAGCGCCGCGAATAGCTTGCCGGCGGCGACGATGGGCGCCGACACTTTGGTGCCCACGCGGACCCGCCACACCGGTGCCAGTCCGTCGGGAACTTGCGTGTCTACAGCACCCGTGCGCATTGAGTCGTGACGGAAGGCAGACCATTCGGATTTCGGATCTTGGGTTCCGGGTTTGGGATTTGACGCTTGCCCATAGACTGGACCGCGCACGAGTTGGGCTGACGGCTGGCCGCTGACGGCTCCTTGCGGCGAAGCCGGCGCCAACGCCTGGAAGCCGTTGAGCTTCTCCTCGATGTAGCAGGTGCATGGATGCGGTGGTACGTACTGGAGGCCGTTGGCCGGCATCTGCCCAACGTGGCAGGTGCCGCGGACCCAGTTGGACACGGTGTGCTTCCCCTCTTCGAGGTCGACGTATTCGGTCCCGCGCCGGCTGGCCAGGAGGTACCGGACGGTGGCCTTGTTCCGGTAGCAGCGGTGGTGGTGATACGCCCTGAAGATCGGACCGGTCGGTACTTCCTTCTTCAGCGCCCCGGTCTTGAGGTCGTCCCCGTTGACTGACCGCGGCCACCATTCGTGCTGGCCCTTGCCGCCGACGTCGAAGGTCGTGTCATCCAGCTCTGCGCTCCAGGTCCAGACAAGCCCCTCGATCACGAACACCTCTTTCCACTCGTACCAGAGGTGACCGATGTACTTCTTCGGTTGCGCCCACAGCAGCTTCCCCGTCTCGCCGTCGAACGCGGCCAACTTGGCCGGGCTGGCGTGGAGGACGACGCCGTCACTGACGATCATGGTCCCGTTCCAGAGGTTGTCCTGGGCATTGGCGCCTCCGGCTGTGCGGTCGGCGTCGGCAGTCGGGAAGGAGGCGTGCCACTTCTCCGCGCCGGTCCTGAAGTCCAGACCGACCAGTTGTGTTCCGTCGAGCAGCGCCACCGTCTTCCCGTCGGTCGCCGCATTGGCAGCGGGGGCCACGTAGGGTGCTTTGAGGTCGGCGTAAGGACTGGTGAACTTCACGTAGTCGACGGCGCTGCCGCGGTACGTCTTCCCGCTGGCCCAGAGCAGCTTGCCCGTTCCTGCGTCGACGGACACCACCTTGAGCTGCCCGTCGACAAACACCGGCAGAATCAGCTTCCCATTGTGGTAGAGGATCTCCCCGGCGCCCTCCGTGCCGGCGTAGGTCTGCAGCACTTCGCCAGTCCGGGCGTCCAACTCCGAGACGGGCGCGCGGTATCCAAGTGTGACGTACACCTTGTCGCCCACCGCGACCAATCGCTGGCGGATGTCCAGCGGGAAATCGCCCGGTCGGTTGGTGAACCACGTGTCCTTCCACTCGCGCCAGCCCCAGCGGCGAATGGGGACCTTCCAGAGCAACACGCCGTTGAACGCGTCGCGCGCCACCAGCGACCACTTGTCCGGGAGCGTCGCTCCCTCCACGCTGTTCGGCGCCTCATCAACGATGGCGAACAACCGGCCGCGGGCCGTCACCACGGTACTCACGCTCGAGTCGGTCTCGTGCGACTTCAGCCACAACGGCTCCGCAATCCACTGGTAGTGCCGCGGCGGGCCGACCACGCGGTCTTGAGCGACGGGGTTCCCGTCGGCCCCGTGCAGGTAGTGCGTCCACTCGTCGATATCGGCGGGCCACGGCTTCTGGAAGCACACCCACCGGCCGCCCGCCTGCAGAATCGAGGGACCCTTCAGTCCCAGCGCCCGCAGTTGGTCCAAGAGCGCCCCTGCCTGCCCCTCCGTCGCGAACGTGCCGACGCACGCCGTCCCGAGTGGCGCCAGCACGCGGAGCACCTCCTGCGGCGTCGGTCCGCCCTTCGCGAGGGCGGCGTAGGAGTCGACAACAACAAGGTTGATGAGATTATCCGTATACGGCAGCCGCCCGCCCTCAAGCACGTTCGCCGACACGGCGCCATACATCCCCGCGGCCCGGATCGTCTCCCGCATGGTGTCGCAGAGTTCCCGATCCGCGCACAGCACGTGGACCACGAAGCGCCCCTGCTTCGCCAGCGCCAGCGCCAACTCAGCGTCCGTAGCGCCAACAACCGAAACGACGCCGCCCGACGCACCCCCAACACGCACCATCTGCGCAGCCGTTTCCAGCGCCGTCGGTCTCGGCGCCTCCGCAAGCACCGCGCCCTCAAACAGCCACGTGATCAGGAAACCGTACCGCCATCTGGATGGGTTCATAATTCCTCCATTGTGCATCTCATGCCGCCTCAACTTCGTTGGGACCTCTCACTCCGGAGTTGCCTGCTTCGCGATGTCCTCGGCCGACAGCGCTGCGCTGTACGCCTTGACTTCATCGATCAGGCCCTCGAAGTTGTCGGTGATCTCCGCCGGGCTGTTCGTTTCGTCGTAGCCGATCTCCATGCCCTGACCGCACTCGCCGGGGAGGTAGCCTTCTGTTTTCGCGGTGGCGGCGAGTTTGCCGTTGACGTACAGCTCGACGTGATCGCTCTTGACCACTCCGGCCAGGTGCACCCACGGGCCGACGACTTGCTCGGTTCCGACGGCGATGTAGGCTGGACCCGCTTGCGTCAGGTGAATGCCGAACTTGGCGACTCCGTCCATGACGTAGAGCGAGAACCCGCAGAACGCGCCGCCCTTGGCGACGACCACGCCGTTCTTGGCCTCGGACTTGACCCACGCCATGACGGTGAAGGGCACGTTGCCGAAGCGTGCTCCCGGTGGGTGGCCGAGCTCGACGTAGTTGCCTTTGGCGAACCGCAACGCGTGCCCGACCTTTCCCGCCGTCGGTTCGCAGCCTTTGATCTGGCCGTCGCTGCCGTGGCCCGTCACGTCCTTCGCGACCTTCGTGTCCTGATCGTCGAAGCGCCAGTGCGCCATCAGGTCATTCTCGCGCGAGAACACGGCGAGGGCGTGCCCAATCGCCTCCTGAACGGCCGGGTCCTTCTCTCCGGCGAGCAGCGCTTTCAACGGTTTCTCCGCACGGTCGTCTCCCAGCTTGGTGAACGCCTCCACCGAGGTTCGCCGGACGCCGGCGTCTGCGTCCTTCAGGGCGGCGAGGAGCGGCTCGACGGCAGCCGTGTCCTCCAGCTCCGCCAGCGCCTGCACAGCACGCAGCCGCACTCGCGGCTGAGGCTCCTTGAGCAGGGCGGCGAGGGGAACCGTCGCTTGTTCGGCGCCAGCGCCCTTGAGCAACCAGAGGAGGTGCGGTACGTCGGCGGAATCCTCCTTCAGTGCACCGACGACCGTGCCGACGATCCCCGGGTCGTGCAGTTCGCGGAGCGCCCACGCCGCCTGATCGCGCACGCAATACTCCGGGTCGCCCAGCGCTGCGAGCAACGCGGCAGCGGCCTTCGGGTCTTTGATCTCGCCCAGCGCGTAGGCGGCATACAGGCGGACGTTGGCCTCCTTGTCGCGGAGCGCTTCGAGCAAGGGCGTCACCGCGCGTCCGTCCTTCATGGCGCCCAGGGCTTTGGCGGCCTCTCTGCGCACCTCCTTCTCCGGGTCTTTGAGCGCTGCCACCAGTGCCGGGACGGCTGACTGGTCGGCGAGCCGGCCCAGCCTCGCGGCGGCGTTCTCCCGCACGGCAGGAACGCTCGACTGCAAGTCCCGAACGTACGCCTCCGCCGCCGGTTCGGCAGCGCAGACGCCCAGTGACGCGGCCCAGATCAGGAGGGAAATGACAACGGCAGTCTTCATGTCGAATGCACCTCGGGCCTTCTGTTCGCGCCGGCTGCCGGGCCCTCCTTCCCGCGAAAGGAACGGCGGCCCCCTCCGGGGTGATCGCCTGAGGGGTGCAGGCTGCTGACGGGCTCGATGACAGTGGTCGCTTGGACCTCAGATGGTCGGGAACTCCGGGTCTGGGCCGAATACTGCCCACACTCAAGGCCACTGGTTGCCCAGAGCTGCGCAGCGCTGAAGGCGCTGATCCATACCAGCCTGGCGGCAACGCCCCAGGTAGCGGCGACCACACGATACATGCCGGCGCTGAAGGCGCGATTCCGTGCCTGGCTGTCCCGCGCACCGCGGCGGAGGCGGCACCCGGGACCGACTCCAGCCGCCCTCAAACACCAGTGTCGACATAGCGTGAACGCCAGCAAAGCGGTGGCCTATGCCTCTCCACTCAGTGGGGACGGCAACCGACGCGGTTCGAACAGCAACGGAAGTGAAAAGAGCCATGAGACGGGCTACCTCGGAGTGGCTACCGCCAATCAACGAGTACAAAGCGCACTGGACGGAGTACGGACCGGACAGGCAGGTTGCCGGCAAGACGCTGGCTGAGTTCGAAGGGCTGGCAGAGGCGGTCCTGGTGGCCCTCAAGGAATGTGAGGACTTGAGGCACCAAGCGGAGCTGGCTGCCGCCCGGCGCGACGCCGACGGGCAAGCTCTTTACGCCGCGATGAGGGCGTACAACGGCTACGTTCGCGCCATGGAAGGGCCGGGTTTGGAGCACGTCAGGACCGCCCCGCGTCTGGCCAAGCACCGCCGCTCGGCCGGCAACGCTCCACCCGCCTCGACACCGCCTACGACGGTCGGGTGAGAGGGCGCACTTGGGGAGGGGCAATCGATCCATGTCGCGGCGTGGAGGCGTCGGGCGTGGTCTGCGCCACCGCCTGTCCTGCGTCCTCCGGCAGTGCCCCGAACGACGGTAGCGGGGCAGGGACTCCGCGGCGGAAGCCACGTCGCCGGCGGGTACTCTTGTGGGACGGCCGGAGTGCAGGTGGAACATTTCCTCTGGGCGTGAAGTCAAAGTCGGCAGCCTGACCATCGAGGTGCTTGACTATGAGAACCAGAGGAACCCCCGTCCTGTTTGCCGTGACGTTGTGCGTGCTGGCGACCGCTGCCCTGGGGCAAGGCTACATCCTCGTCCCCCCGCCCGGCCCGTGGCCGCCCCCGCCGCCGCGACCCAGGCCGTTCCCCGTCCCGCCGCGCGACTACCTGCTGCGCGTGAAGAGCGAGAAGGTCAACGTCACCATCAAAGACAACGTGGCGGAGACGGCTGTTGAGCAGGTCTTCCACAACGACCTACCGCAACGGGTCGAAGGGACCTACATGTTCCCACTGCCGGAAGAGGCGGCGATCTCCGGGTTCGCCATGTACGTCAACGGAAAGCGGCTGGAGGGCGAGGTGCTGGACCGGGACAAGGCGCGGGGCATTTATGAGGACATCGTCCGCAAGTTGAAGGACCCGGCGCTGCTGGAATACGTGGGGCGGAACGCGTTCCGGGCGAAGATCTTCCCCATCGAGCCCAACAGCGACCAGAAGGTCGAACTCAAGTACTCCGAGCCGCTGAAGGGCGAGAGCGGCACGTTCCGCTACACGCTGCCGCTGAAGGTGGACAACTGCCAGTCGCAGCCGTACGACGAACTCGCCGTCTCGGTCAAGCTCGCGTCGAAGGTGCCATTGAAGGGGGTCTACTCGCCGACCCACGAGGTGGACGTGAAGCGGGACGGCGACCGGAACGCTGCGGTCAGCTTCGAAGCGAACAAAGCCGTGCCCGACAAGGACTTCGTGCTCTACTACAACCTGTCGGAGAAGGACTTCGGGCTGAGCCTGGTGACCCACCGCGAGGCGGGCGAGGAGGGGTTCTTCATGATGCTGTTGGCGCCGAAGCAGGAGCTGCAGCAGAAGGAGATCGCCGGCAAAGAGATCGTCTTCGTGTGCGACACCTCGGGCAGCATGGCCGGCGATGACAAGATCGACCAGGCGAAGAGCGCCCTGCGATTCTGCCTGAAGAACCTCAACAGCGACGACCGCTTTGCCCTGGTCACCTTCAGCACCGAAGTGCGCACGTTCCGGGAGGAGTTGGTCACGGCCAACAAGCAGAATGTGGAGGCGGCGCTGGCGTTCGTCGACAAGATCAAGGCGCGCGGCGGCACTGACATCGACTCGGCGCTGCAGGCGGCGCTGAAGATGATGGAGGGTAAGGAGCAGTCGGCGATGGTTGCCTTCCTGACCGACGGGCTGCCGACGGTCGGCGAGACAGACCTCGCGAAGATCCTCGAGAACGCCGAGAAGGCGAACAAGGCCAAGCGCGCCCGGGTGTTCGCATTCGGCGTCGGGTTCGATGTCAACACCCACCTGCTGGACACATTGTCCGGCGACAACGGCGGCGCCTCGCAGTACGTCAAGCCGAAGGAAGATCTGGAGGTGAAGCTGTCCGCGTTCTACGAGAAGATCGCCTATCCGGTGATGGCGGATCTGGAGGTTGACTTCGGAAAGGTGCGCACGTACGACGTCTATCCCAAGCGACTGCCCGACCTGTTCAAGGGCTCGCAACTCACTGTCTTCGGCCGCTATGACGGCACCGCTGACGCCGCCGTCACGCTCACGGGCGCCGTCGGCGGGAAGAAGCAGAAGTTCACCTATGACGCCGGGTTCCCCAAGTCGGAACGCAACGACTGTCTGCCACGACTTTGGGCGACGCGCAAAGTCGGCTACCTGTTGGACGCCATCCGGCTGAAGGGCGACGACAAGGAACTGCGCGACGAGATCGTGAAGCTGGCGCTGGAGTACGGGATCGTCACGCCGTACACGTCATTCCTCGTGCAGGAAGACGCCGAGCGGCTCGCGCAGCGGCCGCAGTTCCGGCAGCCTCGGGATTTCCAGCCCATGCTGGCAGCACCCGTGGCCGCGACCGGGCCGGGGAGAGCTGGCGGCGGCTTTGGCGGCGGCGGACTCGGCGCGGCGGACTTGGCGCTGGCGAAGGAAGGCGAGGGTGCTGTCCAAGTTGCGCAGTCGGTCGCGCGGCTGAAGCATTCCAGCGTGGCCGACGAACTGGTGTCGCGCTCCCGCGAGACGCGCCGAGTGGGTGAGAAGCTGTTCTACCTGACCGACGGCGTCTGGATCGACGGCCTGTACGCGGCAGACAAGCAGACGCTGAAGGTGAAGTACCTCAGCGACGCCTACTTCGCGTTGGCGGGCGCGAACGCGGAACTGGCGAAGTGCCTTGCTCTCGGCGACCGAGTGATCGTGTGCTGGAAGGACAGATGTGTGGAAGTCGGCCCCGAGGGGAAGGAGAGCCTCTCGCCGGAAGAGCTGAAGGCGTTCGCTGCCAGCGCAAAACATGCCGCGGCCCCCGCCGCCCACGCGCCCGTCGCCCGCGCCATCGAGGCCGTTCCGCAGCGCGCGAAGGTCGCCCTTGCCGCCGTGCCTGCGGGCCTGCTTGGGCTGGGTGGCTTGCTGTGGAGAGTGCTTCACGTCGGGTGACCCGCCGGCGGCTGCAAGGGCAATCGCCCGGGAACCAGTCGGCGAGGACGGGGCGACCCGCGCTCCGTCTGGCCTCCTCGCCCTCGCTGGCTGCTGGAACCATCCCGTGCGTTCCCTGTCCTACCGAGGTGCTGTATAATCCTGCTCTGGGGCACTTGGGCGCCCCGGCAGACGACGCAACGAAGGAGTTTTTCAGTGGAGAGCACTCGACCCGTGAACCGACGACAATTCCTGACGGACGCCGGCAAGGTGGCCGCTGTAGCAAGTGTGGGCTTGACCGCCGCTTCCGCCAAGCGCGTGCTCGGAGCCAATGAGCGAATGCGCGTCGGCGTGATCGGGCCCGGCCTGCGCGGGTTCAATGTGCTTATCCGCGGGGGGCTGCAGCGGATCGACAACGTGGATCTCGTGGCCGTCGCCGACATCTACGAGGGCTGGCGGGAGCGCGGCATCGAGGCGGCGCAACTCACCTATGAGAAGGCCAAAGGCTACGACCACTACAAGAAGCTCCTGGACGCCAAGGATAAGGACAAGCTCGACGCTGTCGTCATCGCCACGCCGGAGCACTCGCACTGCCGGATGGTGCTGGACGCGCTCGACGCTGGCTTCGATGTGTACTGCGAGAAGCCGATGACGCACACCGTCGAGGAAGCCAAGCAGGTTGTTGCCGCCAACAAGAAGGCCAACCGGATTATCCAGGTTGGGACGCAGCGACGGAGCATCGACGTCTACCAGCAGGCAGCCAAGATCGCCCAGGCCGGGCAGATCGGGAAGATCACCCAGGTGCGAGCCTTCTGGTATCGCAACTCCAAGAACGACTCCCCGCAGTGGCGGTACTACATTCCCGAAGAAGCCTCGGAGAAGAACCTCAACTGGAAGGAATTCCTCGGCACGGCTCCCGATAGACCCTTCGACCTGAAGCGATACTTCCAGTGGCGCTGCTATTGGGACTACTCGATGGGCATCGCCAGTGACTTGATGATCCACCAAGTGGACGCGACCAACATGGTGCTCGGGTCTACGGCGCCCAAGTCGGTGTTCGCCATGGGCAGTACGCTCCGGTGGACCAAGGACCTCGACCCCGACCGGGAGACCCCGGACACGTGGAACACCCTCATCGACTACGGCAGCTTCCAGTTCAACTACAGCTCGTGCTTCAGCAACGAGCACTACGAGCTTGGGGAGCAGTTCCTGGGGACGGACGGGACCATCGAGATCGAGAAGGAAGGCGCCACCCTCCGCGTCTTCCCCGAAGCCGAGAAGATCCGTTCAATAGCGGAGGTGCCCGAACTCGAAGTCCGGTCGAAGGACCCCAATGGCGCCAAGTCGCACCTGGAGAACTTCCTCGGCTGCT
The DNA here is from genome assembly GCA_002779825.1 of Armatimonadetes bacterium CG06_land_8_20_14_3_00_66_21. GTDB lineage: Bacteria > Armatimonadota > Abditibacteriia > CG2-30-66-41 > CG2-30-66-41 > CG2-30-66-41. The sequence goes on from PEVN01000452.1 coordinate 45,390, forward strand.
GCCGGACGCGCAAGCGCCCCAATTGCACCGAGGTGGACGGTTACTATGGCGTCATCGCGGCGCACATGGCCGTGCGGTCATTCTTCGAGGGTAAGCGAGTTACCTGGGACGCGGAGAACGAGGTCGAGGTGGTCTGATCCGACGGCGCACAGCGCCGGCCACCACTCGACAACACGTCCTGTGTGTTCCTGAGAGCCCGCCGTGGCGACTGCCGCGGCGGGCTCGTCGTTTGTTGGTCGCGTCGGCCAGGTTCGGCCCCGTTACGCGCGCTCGTCAACAGTGTGCGTGCACATCCGTCTCCGAGTCCTCGATCACCCCCCGTCACCGTGCCCCCACGGATAGCGTCAGCGGGTCGGGTCCACACTTCATCTGGAGGCGGACGACGGGGCCGCGGTGTTTGCAGCGGATTTCTCCCGTATCTCTGCGCCGTGACCTTGCGCACAACCGTGAATCGTGATATCATTTCCCGAGAATTATCAGACTTTCCCGGAATTTCCCGTAATATCCGTGCAACCGACCGCCATGAGCGCCTCTGCCGCCAACTATGTTCAGCGAGTCGATGCCAAGTGGAGGCTTCCCGTTCCACTGAAGTTCCGCTCGACGTTTGCGCCGGAGTTCCAGATGTTCCTGGATCATGATAACTACTTGGCGCTCGTGTCGTTGCAGCGGTGGCAGGAACTCGTTGAGTACATGGACTCCCAGCGCAAGCTGAACCCGGACGACGACGACCTCCAGGATGCCGTGGACCGCACGTACAACTTCTCGGAAGAGGTCTCGGTGGATGGCAGCGGTCGGTTCGTGATCCCGTCGCGGTTGCGCCCGGAGTGCGACCTGCAACCCGAGACTGAAGCCGTCTTTGTCGGCCGCGCCGACCGCGTTACGCTCGTGTCATTGGCGAGCTTCGAGCAGGCCTTCGAGCCGAAACTGAGGTCAGAGGACGCTCGGGCCGCCCAGAAGCGCCTCCTGCGGGGCGTTTGATCGCCCTTTGACTCCCATGATTCAGCGCCGCCTGCATCCACCGGCTTTGGTGGAGGAGGTCTTGGACTTCCTTCGCGCTCGCGACTTGCGCGACGGCGTCGTGTGTGACTTGACCCTTGGTACAGCCGGCCATACACTGGCCCTGCTGCGAGCGAACCCGCACCTGCGGGTCGTTGGTTTCGACCGCGACGAGGAGTCGCTCCGAGTCGCGCAGGACCGGCTAACGGCTGAAGGCGTGTCGGCTCGATGTCGGTTCGTGCACGCGGACTACCGGTACTTTGGCGCGCACCTTGATAACTCAGAAGCTTCATGCGTCGGGGGAGTGCTTCTCGACGCAGGTTGTAGTCTCTGGCAACTCGACGATGCCCAGCGCGGGATGAGCTTCCGCGGCGAGGGTCCGTTGGACATGCGGTTCAGCACGTCCCAGGAGGGCTGCACCGCTGCTCAGCTCGTGAACGACTCCTCGGAGGAGAGGCTGGCCGAGTTGCTGAGACAGTATGGAGAGGAATCGTCTCGGGCCCGGATCACTGCTCGTGGCCTTTGTCGCAGCCGTCGCCGCAGTCCCATTCGAACTTCACAGGAACTCGTCGCCGCAATCAATGCAGCCACCACCGGCCCGTCCCGTCGCAGCAACGAGGCCGCCGTGACCCGGACGTTCGCTGCGCTTCGTAGCGCCGTCAACGAGGAGCTACCAGCCCTCGAAGGCGGTCTGCGCGAAGCGGCGCGAATGCTCGCGCCAGGCGGCCGGCTTGTAGTACTCACCTACCACTCTGGGGAAGACACCATCGCGAAGGCCGTCCTCGCGGAACTGTCCGGCCCCGGTCCGGGCCCTTTTTCCTCCTCTCCTGCACGGCAACCTGTGGTCCGGTTGGTGGCCAAGAAACCGGTTGTTCCCACCCGGAGGGAGACCTTGGCCAACCCGCGGGCGCGAGCCGCCAAGCTGCGGTGTGCCGAGAAGCTGCCCCCTGCAGAAGCTCCTGAGTAATCATGTTCGGGCCGTCGCCCGTAGCCCCCCATCCAGAGAGGAGAGATTGCCTTGGCCGCTGATCCGCTGTTGACCCACGAGTCTCTGCTGCGCGTGCCGTCGGCGCCCGCCGCGGGGTACCGCGCCCTCTCGTGGACGTGGGGTGCCATCGCCAAAGGGGTGTTCCTCTTTGCGCTGGGGATGACGCAGGTCTGGCTGTACGCGTGGTCCAAGACCGAGCAGGAACGGCTCGACAAGCTGAACACGAACGTGCAACGCGTACGCGCGCAGGCCCACAGCAAGGCCTACCGATATGCCCGTTTAGTGGACAGGTTCCAGGTGCAGCCTGCCGAGGCCGAGACCTTCCAGCGACTCACTCCGGAGTTGGTGGACCGCGTGCACCTTCCCGCCTCAACGGCGACCGTGGCAGCTTCCTGTCCGGTTGGAGCTAAGAACGCCGGGAACGCCAGGGGGGATTCCCCCGGAGGGGCGAACGTGTGGCGTTCGGTGGAGTACGTGCTCCGCGGGCACACTGCCGCCGCGGAGCAGAGATCGCCCGTTCGTGCGACCTCCGCTCGGGCCGCCGTGCCGGCGTTCGGCGACAGGTGCTTGCGCGAATGGCGCGCGGCGGGGAAAATCTGTCCGCGAGGGAGACCTGATCCTTGGGCGTTCAACCGGTAACGCAGCGTCGAACTGCAGTCATCCCGTGGCTGTTCTTCTTCTGCCTGCTTGGGTTCGCAGGCAAGGTCGGCAACCTGCAGTTGGCGGGGGAAGAAGCACACTGGACGCGAGACACGCTCAAGCCCAGGCGCCTTCGGGAGGAAGTCGTACCCGCCCGCCGAGGCACGCTGTATGCCCGCAACGGCACGCCGGTGGTGGTCACTGTCGACCGGAAGGCGGTTACCGCCAATCCGCAAGTGGGGCGCGACAGCGCGGCCGTGGCGCACGAGCTCGCCGGGCTGCTGGGAGAGCCGGAGCTGCTCCTCAGAGCGCGGCTTGCGAAGAGGCGACAGGCGGATGGAAGCCCGAACTTCTACGTCAAGCTGTGTGGCAAGGTGCCCCTCTCGGCCGAGGAGCGGTTGCTCCCCAGGACGCACAGGTACCCGCTGCAGAACGACGAGTGCGCGCAGTTCCCCGGCGTCTACCTCAGCACGTGGCATGAGCGCCGGTACCCCCTCGGCTCCTTCGCCTCGCAGCTCCTGGGACGGATTCAGGACGACGGGGTACCGACCGGCGGCATTGAGCGGTTCTACCAGGACCGTTTGGCCGGGCGCGATGCTCAGCGTACGTACGAAGTAGACGCCAACGGCCACGCGGTGCCAAACGGGTACGCGCGCGAGGTAGCGGCCAAGCAGGGGCAGAGCTTGGTGCTCACTCTGGACGAAAACCTCCAGACCGCTGCGGAGACTGCGCTGGCTCAGTGCCTGGAGCAGTTCAGCCCTGAGTTTGCTTGTGCGCTGGTGCTGCACCCGCCGACGGGGCAAGTGCTGGCATGGGCCTGCGCGCCTTCGTTCGACCCGAACCACGTGCGCCCCGAGGACATCGCGTCCATGAACAACCGGCCCGTCACGTATGTGTTCGAGCCCGGTTCGACCTTGAAGCCGGTGGTGGCCGGGATCATTGCGGAGAACACGACCGACTGGCAGTCCAAGCGGTACGACTGCACTGGGGTCATGCAACTGGGCAATCGCCAGAAGCACTGCTGGATCCTGTCCGAGAAGGGCCACGGCCACGGGCCGCAGGGCCTGTCAGACGGCATCTGCAACTCCTGCAACATCGCGATGATGCAGTTTGGGCTGCGGCTGGACGCCCGGGTGTTGTATGCGGGCTTCGCGCAGTTCGGGCTCACGAAGCCCACCGGCTGCGACGTGCCATACGAACGCAGCGGGATGCTGGCGCCCTACGACACATGGAGTCTGCAACGGCACGCCGATGTCAGCTATGGCCAGGGCATCGCCATCACCCCGCTGCAATTGGCGACCGCCATCTCGGCAATCGCCAATGGCGGGAAGCTCATGCGGCCGTATGTGGTGTCCGAAGCGATCGATGAGTCCGGCCGCCGGCACCCGATCGGCAGACCATGTGTTGTCCGGCAAGCGCTCTCGAAGACGACCGCCTCCCAAGTCACCGACATGATGGTGCGGGTGATTGACGAAGGCACCGGCAAGAGCGTTGCCCTCCCCAACGTCCGCGTCGCCGGAAAGACGGGGTCGGCCCAGAAGGCGGTCAATGGGCACTACCCCGCCGGCCACTACATCTGCACGTTCACCGGCTTTGCGCCCGCTGAGGCGCCGCGCGCCTGCGTCTTGGTGATGGTCGTGGAACCGAAGGGCGCCCATTGGGGTTCGGAGGTTTGCGGGTCTACCTTCAAAGCGATCATGCAGGAAGCACTGCTGCACACGGAGATCCGCCCCGTTCTCACTGCGGGCAGACCGCGCGGGCCGAGGATCTAAGATGAGGACCTGACGACAGTGCGCACGCTACCCGAGCTTCTTCAGGACGTCGCAATCGCACGGACCACCGGCGAGGCCGCGAGACCGGTCGAGGGTCTCGCCTACGACTCGCGAACCGTCAAGCCGGGCGACCTCTTCGTCTGCATCAAGGGGTTCGCGACTGACGGGCACCGCTTCGTCGGCGAGGCGCTCGCCCGGGGCGCGACAGCGATCGTCTGCCAGGTGGACAACACGGTCCTGCTCCCGAGCCTCGGCGCTGCGGCCCTGGTAGAGGTCGCGGATTCGCGAGTGGCGCTGGCCGAACTGAGTTGCGAGTTCTTCGACCACCCCTCCCGCGAGTTGAGGGTATTCGCCGTGACGGGTACCAACGGCAAGACCACCACGGCCACGATGGTCGCGCGGGTCTTCGAGTCGGCCGGGATCCCCTCGGCCAGCCTCGGGACCTTGGGGATTCGGGTTGGGGAGCGAACACGCGCCTTGAGTCGCACCACCCCGGAGGCACCGGACCTTCAGGCTGCGCTCAGAGGATTGGTCGACGATGGGATCCGCGCTGTGTGTATGGAGGTGTCTTCGCACGCCCTCTCCCTTCACCGAGTCCACGGCTGCGCCTTCGATGCCGCGGTGTTCACAAACCTGACCCGGGAGCACCTCGACTTCCACTCGACCCTCGAGAACTACTTTGCCGCCAAAGCTGTTCTGTTCACCGATTACGCAGAGGTAGCAGGACGGCTCAAAGCCTTCGTTGCCGTGATCAACGCCGACGATGCCGCGGGTCGGAGACTTGTTGACCTCTGCCCCAGCCCGACGCTCACCTACGGGATCGAGACCGACGCAAACCTGCGCGCCGAAGGGCTGGCCATCCGGCGGGACGGGGCGGCCTACGTCGCTCAGTTCGACGACATCCACCTGCCTGTGCACCTCCCGATGACAGGACGCTTCAACGTCTACAATTCGCTGGCTGCGGCAGGCGTCGGCATCGTCTCCGGGCTGGATCCGGTGGCGATCAGGCAAGGGTTGGAGAGTGTGCATCCCCCCGCCGGCAGGCTGGAGATGATCGAGGAAGGACAGCCCTTTGCCGTGGCGGTCGATTACGCACACACCCCGGACGGGCTCCGGAATGCCATCTCCACTGTGCGCGAGATCGCCGACGGGCGGGTGATCTCGGTCTTCGGGTGCGGCGGCGACCGAGACCGCACCAAGCGGCCGCAGATGGGCGGCCTCGCCGCGAGCCTGAGCGATCTGTGCATTGTCACCTCGGACAACCCCCGGACCGAGGACCCCGAAGCCATCGTCGGCGACATCCTGGAGGGGATTGAGGACACCGGCGGCTGTGAGGTTATCCTCGATCGCCAGACTGCCATCGAACGCTCCTTGGCTCTGGCCGAGCCAGGCGACTTCGTTCTAATCGCGGGGAAGGGTCACGAAACGTACCAAATCTTCCAGGATCGCACGATTCACTTCGACGACCGCGAGGTTGTCCGGGCTGCATTGAGGGGGCGACTCGGTGCTTGAGTGGTCAGCGGCCGAGATGTGTGCCGACCTGAAGGGGACCCTCCTGGGCGGTCTCCCCACCGCTCGCTTGACCGGGGTCTCGACCGACACCCGCTCGATCGCGCCCGGGTGTCTGTTCTTCGCGTTGCAGGGGGAGCGGTTCGACGGGCATCACTTCTGCCGCGAGGCGCTCGAGGCGGGTGCTGGCGGGGTGGTGGTGAATCGCTCCGACCTCGACCTCCCGCAAGGGGGCGTTGTTGTCTGCGTCGACGACCCGTTGTTGGCACTGGGGCGCCTCGCCGCTGCACACCGGAACCGGTTCGACGTGCCCGTTATTGCCGTCACCGGCAGCGTTGGCAAGTCGACAGTCAAGGCGTGGATCGCGACGATCCTTGAGCAATCTCGCCGCACGCTGGGCGCCAGGGAGAGCTACAACAACGAGATTGGGTTGCCGCTCACGCTGCTGGAGCTGACCGCCGACACCGAGGTGGTGGTGCTCGAGATGGCCATGCGCGGGCTCGGCCAGATCAAGTACTTGTGCGACTTGGCGCGGCCGCAGATCGGCGTGATCACCAACGTCGGCGTCTCTCATTTGGAGTTGCTGGGCAGCGTCGCGAACATCGCCAAAGCGAAGGGCGAGCTGTTTGAGGCGCTCCCGCCGGAGGGCGTCGCCGTTGCAGACTCGGCCGGGCCGCACTACGGCGACCTGTGCGCGCGAGCCACCTGCCGCTGCCTTAGCTGTGGGCTTGGCGAAAGAGCAGCCGTCCGCGGAGACAACCTACGGCCCGGCGCTGACGGAACCACTCAGTTCGACCTCTGCCACGAGGGCGACCACGTGAGGGTCACCCTCAACGCACCCGGCCGCCACAACGTGGAGAACGCCCTGACGGCCGCGGCTGCTTGTCTCGCCGTGGGTGTCCCACTCACTGAGGTCGCAGCAGGCCTCGCCTGCGTGACTCCGCCGAAGATGCGGCTGCAGCCTCTGCGCAGCCTCCGCGGCACTGTCGTGCTCTCCGACTGCTACAACTCCGCCCCCGTTTCAGCCCAAGCCGCCGTAGGGGTGGCTCGCGACTGGCAGATCGGGGGGAGACGACTCGCCGTGTTGGGAGACATGAAGGAACTGGGCCCCGAGAGCGCCGCTCTGCACCGACAGCTCGGCCGGTCGCTGCCCGCGGCAGGCTTCGCGTGGGTCTTCGCCGTCGGCGACTATGCAGACGACCTGATCGAGGGGGCAGTCGTCGCCGGGATGAGTGCCAAACAGGCAATCTCGTGCGAGGACAACCAGCAGATCGCCCAGCGGCTCGGCGCTGAAGTCCGGCCCGACGACCTGGTCTTGGTCAAGGGCTCGCGCGCCATGCAGTTGGAGCAGGTCGTGGAGGCGCTCTGCAATGCGTGAGTGCCTCGTTGCCGCCGCCCTCGCGGCCGGGATTGTGTTGGCCGCCACGGGTCCCTTCGCCCGGTGGCTTCGAGCCGGGCGGCTACGGCGGGAGGTGCGCATTGACACTCCGGAGTCCCACCAGGCGAAACAAGGAACGCCCTCGATGGGAGGGGTCGTGCTGACGTTGGCGGTCGCGGCGGCTTGCCTGGCCGCCAGCCCCACGGTGTCGTGTCTGGTGCTGACCCTTGCCACGGTGGCCTTCGCCGGTCTCGGCTTCCTCGACGACTTTGTCAAAGCGACCGCCCGCCCCGGGTTCGGGATCAAGGCGCGCCACAAGTTCTCCGTTCAGGTGGGGCTTTCGGGGGGGGCTGTCTACGCCGTGGCGTGGGCGTTCGAGTTGCCGCCGGCGCTGCATTGGCCGCCGACGTTCGCTGCGGTGCCACTGGGCTGGGCGTTCGTTCCTGCCGCGGTGTTCTTCGTGGTGGCCGTAACGAACGCCACCAACATTGTGGATGGATTGGATGGTCTGGCTGCTGGCGTGCTGTTTCTGTGCTTCGGCGCCCTGACCGTGATCTCAGCCGTTGAGGGACTCACCCCGGTGGCGGCATTCAGTGGCGCCGCGGCTGGCGCTTGTCTGGCATTTCTGTGGTTCAACCGGCATCCGGCCCGGATCTGGATGGGCGACACCGGCTCGATGGCATTGGGCGCCGGCCTGGCGTTGACCGCGTTGGCCAGCGGCAAAGAGCTGCTGCTGCCGCTGCTCGCCCTCGTGCTGGTGGTCGACGGCGTCTCCGTGATCCTCCAAGTGCTCGCGTTCAAGACAACCGGGAAGCGCCTCTTCCGAATTGCTCCCATCCATCACGCCCTCGAATTGAGAGGCTGGCCTGAAACCCGAGTCGTGACTGCCGCCTGGCTCCTGACAGGAGTCGGCGCTTTGGGCAGTGCGGCAGTCTGGCTTTCCGGCAGGTAGAGAGACGACAGTGCCAACCACACCGACACGTGATAGCTCCTTCGCCGAAGCACTTGCCGGCAAGCAGGTGGCTGTCGTCGGCCTGCAACGCAGCGGCTTGGCGCTGGCCCGGGAACTGGCCCGCCGCGGTGCTGTCGTCGTGGGGACGGATGAGAAGTCGTGCGCTGAGCTGCCCGCAGCCGTCGACGAGTTCGCGCGGCTGGGAGCGACTGTCCACTGCGGCGAGGACGCCTACCAGGGGCTTTGCGAGTGCGACCTGATCGTCGTCAGCCCGGGCGTCCCAATCGACAAGCCTGCGCTGGCCGAGGCGCGCCGGCAGCAGATCCCCGTCCTCGGCGAAGTCGAGTTCGCCTCTCGTCTGACTCCGAACGAGATCGTCGCAGTCACCGGCACCAAGGGGAAGACCACGACCGTCTCGCTGCTCGGCGCGATGCTCTCGGCGGCGGGAATCGCCAACCGCGTCTGCGGCAACATCGGGCAGCCGTTGGTCGGCGAGGTGGCCGCCGCCGCCCCTGCCGAGGTGCTGGTGGTTGAGGTCAGTAGTTTCCAGCTTGAGTCGACCGCGCTTTTTCGCCCGCGGCACGCGGCGATCCTCAACGTAGCCAGCGATCACCAGGACCGCCATGCCTCGTTTGAGGAGTACGTAGGGGCAAAGCTCAAGCTGCTGCACAACCAGACGGCAGAGGACCGCTGCTACCTCTCCTGCGACTACCCCGAGCTGCGGCAGGCCGGGGAGGGCGCCGTCGCTCCCGTGACGTGGCTCAGCGTCGGGCGGCCGCTCGACGCCGGTGCTTGGGTGAGCAGTGCCGACGAGCTTTGCTGCCAACTGCCTCAGTGGGAAGGAGTCCTGTGCAGAACGGAGGACCTGAAGCTGCTCGGGCGGCACAACGCCGGCAACGCGCTGTTTGCCGCTGCAGTTGCGTTCGCGCACGGCGCCTCTGTGGACCAGGTGCGCTCGGTGTTGACTTCCTTTGCGGGCGTTCTCCATCGGCTTGAGCGCGTCGCTGACGTCGACGGGGTAACCTTCTGGAATGACACGATGGCGACGACGCCCTTCGCCGCCAAAGCGGCGCTGGAAGCAATGCGCGGCCCGACGGTGATTATAGTCGGCGGGCGCGCCAAGACGGACGACTTCGCTCCGTTGATCGACGCGCTCTCTCGGCTGGCAAAGGCAACGGTGTGCCTTGGCGAGAGCGGGCCGGCCCTCGCCGCGCTGGCCCGTTCGGCAGGAGTGCCCCGGGTCGAGCAGGCTTCGTCGCTGTCTGCCGCTGTGGGCGCGGCCTTTGCCGCTGCGTCGGCCGGAGACAACGTTCTGCTGTCGCCGGCATGCGCCAGCTTCGACATGTTCCGAGATTACGCAGACCGGGGCGAGCAGTTCCGGCAGTGCGTCGCAGCGCTACGAGGTAACTGAACATGCTGCAGCTTTTCCGACGCTGTTCCCGCCCCCCGTTCGATCCGCTCCTGTTCACGCTTACCTGTGTGGTGACGCTGGCGGGGATCCCCCTCCTCTACAGCGCCAGCTACGCGGAGGGGCTCGCGCTCCACGATGACCCGCAGTATTTCGTGCTCCGGCAGGCGGCCTTCGCCCTCGTCGGCTTCGCCGGCCTGGTGGCCGCTGCCAAGGTGGACCTGGCCTGGCTGCGGAAGAGGAGCCGCTTCTTCCTGGGGGCAACCGTGGCGCTGCTGTTTGTGTGTTTGTCGCATGGCGCGCTCAACGGAGCGCGCAGGTGGATTTCGGTGGGGGGCTTCACGGTACAGCCGTCGGAGTTCGCGAAGCTGGCGCTCATCATCTACCTTGCCAGCTACCTCGCGAAGGCTCGTGAGTGGATCCAGGAAGGCTGGACGCCTGTCGTTCACGTCGCGCTGGTGACAGGAGGCGTCGCCCTGCTGCTGTTGCTCCAGCCCCACCTGAGCGCGTTGCTGCTGGTGGTGGGTGTCGCTACAGTCATGGTCGTGCTTGCCGGGCTGCCGGGGAACCGCGTGCTCAGCCTCGGGTGTGTACTGCTGATCGCCGGAGTGCCTCTCTTCCAGATTGCGCCGCGCGAACAGCAGAATCGCGTCAAGGTCTGGTTGGGGCTGATCCAGAGCGAAGAGGACGCGTACCACCAGAAGCAGTCACTGCTTGCCATCGAGCGCGGTGGCGCGCTGGGAGTCGGCTTCTGCGAGGGGCGCCAGAAGCTCCGCTACCTGCCCGCCTCTCACAATGACTTCATCTTCTCCTGCATCGCGGAGGAGTTTGGGTTTCTGGGCGTGGTGGTGGTTCTGTCGCTTTTCTCGGCGCTGGTCATCCGGTGCTATGACATCGCCCATATGTGCGGCAGTCAGTTCGGGAGCCTGCTGTGCACGGGCGTGGCAACATTGCTGGGGCTGGAGTTGGTCGGGCACGTTGGGGTGGCCACGGGGCTGCTGCCGCCGACGGGCGTAACGCTGCCGCTGGTGAGCGCGGGCGGCTCTGCGTTCATTTGCGTGCTCTTCGGCATCGGTCTGGTGCTGAATGTGTCGCGGGGTGTGTCTCCGGAAGTCGAGGCGATGGACGATGGATTTGGTTTTGACGGGAGGGGGGACGGGAGGACACATCTGCCCGCTCCTCGGCCTCGCCGATACGGCGCGGTCGCTTGACCCGTCAACGCAGGTAACCTTCATTGGCGAAGCCAGCGGGCTTGAGAACCGTCTCGTGCCAGCCGCCGGGTACCCCTTGCGGGCACTCAAGGGACGCCCGCTGCCTCGGCGGTTTTCGCCGGCCTCGATCCGGGCATTGCTCACTTTGGCCGCAGCGGTGCCCCGGGCCACAGCGCTGCTTCGCGACCTGGCTCCCAGCGCTGTGATCGGTACGGGCGGCTACGCCAGCGCCTGTGTGCTGTACGCGGCTGCGCGGTTGCGCCTGCCGACTCTGCTCATCGAGCTGAACGCGGTGCCGGGACGGACCACCCGGGCGCTGGCGCGGCGCGTGACACGCGTGTGCACGCAGTTCGAGGAGACGGCCACGCACCTGCCCGGCGGGCGCTGTGAGCTGACCGGCAGCCCCGTCAGAGCGCCGTTCCTTACGGTAAGTCGGGAGACTGCGCGCGCTCAGTTGGCCGTCGGCCCCGAGGACTTCTGCGTGTTGGTCTTCGGCGGCAGCCAGGCGGCGCGGACCCTCAACCTTGCGGTCGAGCAGGTGCTGCCGTTGCTGGCGGCGGCCGGGCGCCCGCTCTGTGTGCGCCATTTGTGCGGCGAGACCTTCCTGCCGACCGCCGAAGGACTGGCAGCGCAGTACGCGGGACACCCGTCGCTGGCGTATCGCCCCGAAGCCTATCGGGACGACCTCTGGACGCTGCTGTCGGCGGCGGACGTGGTGGTCTGCCGGGCCGGTGGCTCGTCGCTCTCTGAGCTCTCCGTGGTGGGCGTGCCGGCAATTCTGGTGCCGTACCCGTTCGCGACAGACGACCACCAAGCTCGGAACGCTGCGAGCTTCCGGGATCGCGGCGCGGCAGTGGTTGTGCCGGATCGCGAACTGTCCGGCACGCGGCTGGTGCAGGAACTAACCGCCCTGCTCGACGACCCGCAGCGAGGTGAGACCATGCGTCGGCAGGCACTGAGCGCTGGCTTCCCGGAGGCGGCGGAGCACCTGCTGTCCTTGGTGCTGGCGCTTACTTGAAGGCGCCCCTGAATACGATGTAGAATAGTGGCGGTCGCAGCCAGAACAAACCTGGTGGCCGCAGCAGCGCTGGAACGGACAAACGCACTTCTCGGCGACGCGGGGAAGCGGAGGACCGGCGGACTCAGTCGTTGTCAAGCGTTCGTAACGAGGAGCGTACCAACCTACATGCAGACCGAGCGGCCATACCTTTCGACAATTCGGCAATTCCACTTCATCGGGATCGGTGGCATCGGGATGAGTGGCATCGCCCATTTGCTGCTGGAGTTGGACTACCGGGTCAGCGGGTCGGACATCAAGGCGTCTCCGCTCACGCGTCGCCTCAGCGGGTTGGGCGCGGTTGTCCATGAGGGGCACGAAGCCAGTCACCTCGATGGCGCGGAAGCGGTAGTTGTCTCCTCGGCAGTTCCAGAGACCAACCCGGAGTTGCGCCACGCTCGCGAGACCGGCTTGCCCGTCATCCACCGCTCGCAGATGCTGGCCGAGCTGATGGACCGCCAGCGCGGGATTGCCATCGCCGGCACTCACGGCAAGAGCACCACCACCTCCATGATCGGCGTAGTCTTCCAGCGGCACGGCGCCGACCCAACGGTCGTGGTCGGTGGCGAGCTGAACGACCTCGGCGGCAACGCGAGGCTCGGGCGCGGCGAGTACTTCATCGCCGAGGCCGATGAGTCGGACGGCTCTTTCCTCAACCTCCACCCCCAGGTGGCCGTGGTCACAAACATCGAAGCGGAGCACCTTGACCACTATGCGTCTGAGGCCGAGGTGGTCGCTACCTTCGAGCGGTTCCTCCGCGCCCTCCCGGCGGACGGCACTGCCGTCATCTGCGGCGACTGCCCAAACGCGCTGCAGGCCTCGGAGTTCATGGCAACGCGTCGCCTGACGTACGGGTTCGGCGACACCTGCGACCTCACCGCGGCCGATGTTCGGCCGGACGGCTACCAAAGCCGGTTCACCGCCTTCCGCCACGGAGTGGAGCTGGGTCAGCTCACGTTGGGCGTCCCGGGTCGGCAGAATGTACTCAATTCATTGGCGCCCGTGGCGACGGCGCTGGAGGCAGGCATTCCCTTTGAGACGGTGAGCGGCGCGCTGGCGGACTTCCACGGAATCGGGCGACGGTTCGAGAAGGTTGCGGAGACCGCCGGGATCCTCCTCATCGACGACTACGCGCACCACCCCACGGAAGTGCGCGCCACCCTTCGAGCTGCGCGGGACGGGTTCCCCGACAGGCGCATTGTCTGCGTCTTCCAGCCACACCGGTACTCGCGCACGCAGTTCCTGGGTGCGCAGTTCGGGACTGCGTTCACCGACGCGGGATTGGTATTTGTAACTGACGTATACGCCGCCGGTGAACCACCGCTGGAGGGCGTCTCCGGCGAGCTCATCGTGGACGCGGTCCGACAGCAGGACCCGAGCCGGTGCGTGCGGTACCTCCCGGATCGCAAGGAAGTGCCGGGGGCGCTGAAGCAAGTCGCGCTGCCGGGCGACCTCGTTCTCACCCTTGGCGCCGGGAACATCCGGGAAAGCGGCGTGGAGTTTGCGCAGAGCTTGGGCGCTCCCGTCGTCGCCAGCCCTCCGCCGTCCTGAGCTACTCTCGGCCGCGCCTTGAGCAGCGGCCAGTTCACAGCACCCAACACAGCCTCCAACGCAGCAGGAAACGAACCATGAACAAGGGCGCCCCCCAGTCGGGTTGCGGTTTGCCGCCCGGCGAGTATGAAAGTCGCCAGGCGGAGCGACAAGTCGGCCGGTTCTGCCTCCGGGTGGCATTGGTCGGCCTGCTCTGCGGCCTGTACGCCGCCCAACCAGTGCTGGTGCGCCGCCTTCGGATCGAGGGATGCCGGGCGCTGTCTGAAGCCACCGTGCGGCAGTACACCGATGTGCTCATTGGGCAGCACTGGGCGGTGGCGCGGACGCGACCTGTGCAGAAGCGTTTGCTGGCGTTGCTCAGCATCAAGGACGTTCGCCTGCGTCGCTGGCCGTTCCAGGAGATCACCGTCTCGATCGCCGAGCGCAAGCCGCGCGCCCTAGTCTCCGCCCGCACGGGCCCGTTGCTCGTGGACGACGAGGGGGTGCTCTTCGAGCCGCCCGATGGTCCCTTGCCGAAGTGCCCAGTGCTATCCGGGCAGCGGCTGAAAGGAGCCAAGCTCGGCGGCCGGCTGGACGCGGAAGACCTCGGGCGAGTGCTCGATTGCCTCCGGAGCGCGCAGGCGGCTAAGCTGCCCGCACCCAGCCGGGTGGTGCTGGACGGGAACGGTGGCTTGACGCTATATACGGCCGGCCCCCTCTGCATTCACTTGGGCCGGCAGGACCTCCGGGAGAAGCTCCTGCTGGCGAAGTATGCGGTGGAATCTCTGCGCGCGCAGCAGAAGCCGGTAGCCAGCCTCGACCTGCGGACCCTTGACTGCCCGACGTGGTCACCGCATCTCAGTTGAGGAGGCGAATCTCGCCGCGAGCTGCCAACCGACATGCCCACAGCCCTCGCCGAACAAGAACCAACTGAGCCACCGGAGGGTCCGCCGCAGGCAGCGCCTCTGGCGCCGCCCCGCCACACCCGCCGCTGGCTGGCCCAGTTGCCGCTAACCCTCGTGTGCCTTCTGCTTGGTGCCTTGGGCGCTGCGCTCTGGCGGATCGACGGCGGGCGGGTCGGTCAGGACGGGCTTGAGGGGCAGTCGAAGCAGCCCAATCGCGCGGAGATTCTGGCACAGCAACTCGCCGACTCCGATGCGAAACTCGAAGAGATGCGCCGCGAGATCGAGCAACTTCGGCAGAGCCTGAAGCAGTACGAGACTGCGGCCGCCAAAGATCAGAGCCTCGCGAAGGAGATGCATGGTGCCCTCCAGCAGGCCAGAATCGCCGCCGGTCTCACTGCAGTCGAGGGGCCGGGAATCGTGGTGACGCTGGAGGATGCGGCGCTACGCGCCGGCGCGGGGGAAGACCAGTCGCCGTACGTGATCCACGATGTTGATCTGCTGCAGATCGTCAACGAGTTGCGAGCCGCGGGAGCCGAAGCAATCGCCCTCAACGGCCAGCGCCTGACCGCCACCAGCGAACTGCGCTGTTCGGGCGGGGTGGTGCGGGTCAACGGAATCTCCCTGGTGCCCCCATTTGATGTGCGCGCCATCGGCAGCGCCAAGGCGCTGGCCGGCGCGCTCAATCTGCCCGGCGGAGTCATGGAGATCCTCCGCAAGTTCGAGATTGCGGTGAATGTCACCCTCAAGTCGAAGGTGGAGCTTCCCGCTGCCGACGTCGCCCAGTCGTTCAGATACCTCCGAGTTGCGGACGTCAAGCCGGACCAGTAGGCCGGCCGCCCTGACGCCGCCGCCCAAGCGCCCTGCGGTTCCCGGATCGTGGGGCCCGAAGGATGGTGCAGTTCCCCCGTGTGGTTGCCCATTTCTGCGTTGGTGGCTGGTTTTCTTCTCGTCCATGCCACCCAGTTCACCGTGCCAGAGGCCCTCGGCAGGTACCTGGCTCTGTGCCTGGTAGCCGGTCTCGACTCCGTCGTCGCCGGCGCTCGGGCACACTTGGAGGGCCGGTATGAGGGCACCTCGCTCCTCCTGGGATTCCTCGCCACCTCGGTCTTCGCCGTCTCGTTGGCATCCCTCGGGGACCTTCTCGGCCTCAACCTGTTGCTGGCTGTCGTGGTGGCGCTGGGGCTCCGGCTGTTCCAGAACCTTACCGTCCTCCGCGCCCACGTGGTCAGCCGCTTCCTCCACGGCCGCTCCCCGGCCCCGGACACCCGAGCTGCTGACGTGCTCTGACCGCTGCGCCGCGCCTGGCAGTTGGGGGGGCACCAACGAGGACGGGGCAGTCTTCTTGCATGTCCCGCAGGAACCGGGCGGGGGCCGGCGAAACCCGCTCTGCTTCGGGCACCCCGTCTGTTCCTGACGGTCGCCCCGGGATGACCACTCATGTCGCGTTCCCCAGTTGTCGGCTTGGATGTCGGAACCACCAAGATCTGCACTGTTGTCGCTGAGGTCACTGAACCAGGCGACGCGCAGATCCTTGGGGTGGGTGTCAGCAGGTCACTGGGGCTGAAGAAGGGCATCGTCGTGGATGTCGAGGACACGGTGCGGTCCATCCGCGCCAGTGTGGCCGAGGCCGAGCGGATGGCTGGCACCGAGGTTCGCTCGGTCATCGCGGGAATCACGGGCAGCCATGTGTCCTCGATGAACACGCGCGGGGCGGTAGCAGTGGCGGGTGACGACAACGGGATCAGCGGCAGCGACGTTCAGCGCGTGATGGAGGCCGCCAGCGTTGTCGTCATTCCGCCAGATCGCCAGGTCATCCATGCAGTTCCCCGGGGGTTCACTGTGGACGGCCAGGACGGCGTGCGGCGCCCCATCGGCATGTTCGGCAGCCGGCTGGAAGTCGAGATGCATCTGGTGACCGGGCTGCGCGCGTTCATCGACAATGTCGCCCAGTGCGTCGAAGGTGCGGGGCTGGACCTGGAGCGGCTGGTGATGGAGCCCATCGCCACCGGGGAGGCGGTGGCGACGCCCGCCGAGCTGGAGCTCGGCGTGGCGATTGTGGACATCGGCGGCGGCACGACAGATGTGGCGCTCTTTGGCGAGGGCAGCATCGGGTACTCGGCTGCGATCCCCATCGCGGGCAATCATGTGACGTACGACCTGGCCGTCGGTGTTCGCACCCCGACAGAGGAAGCGGAGCGGATCAAGCTGACGCAGGCCACCGTCGCCATCGACACCGTCGGCAACGAAGAGCACGTCGAGATCAGAGCCCCCGGAAGCGCCGAACGGCGACTCGTCCCCCGTCGCCTGGTTGCGGAGATCGTTCTCTCGCGGCAACGCGAGCTGCTGGAGTTGGTCAAGTCGGAGCTGACGGCTTCCGGGCTGGTGGACCGGCTCGCGAGTGGCGTAGTGCTGACCGGGGGCGGCGCGCTCCTCCACGGGACGCGAAAGCTGGCCGAGCAGGTTCTGGAGCTGCCAGTCCGGATCGGGCTCCCGCTGGACGTGCGGGGCATGTCCTCCTCAGTCAACAGCCCCATCTTCGCGACGGGAGTCGGTTTGGTGCGGTTCGGCGTTCGGCATCCCGAGACCCGCTCCCAGACCCCGGCACCGGTGGCGTTCGCCCAGAGCGCCTGGGACAGGCTTCGCGCGCTGTTCAGGATGGGTTGAATCGGCGCGCGCCCCCCGGGGTGGTGGGCCCAGCAGGATTCGAACCTGCGACCAGCCGGTTATGAGCCGGACGCTCTACCGCTGAGCTATGGGCCCACCGAGGTACCCATAGGTAGACCAGCTTACCAGCATTGGCTCCAAGCGGCAAGAGGTTGGGGGGAGGGGCCGGCCGGGGAGGGGGCGGCTAATCGGCCAGATAGTCGCGCAACTCGCTCTGAACGCGTTTGTGCCGCAGTTTGCGCAGCGCCTTGGCCTCGATCTGCCGGACCCGCTCGCGGGTGAGGCTGAACTTCTGCCCCACTTCCTCGAGCGTCCGCGGGGACCCGTCCGCAAAGCCGAAGCGAAGCTTCAGCACCTCCCGCTCCCGCTCGCCAAGGGTGTCCAGGATCAACTCAAGTTGCGCTCGGAGCCACTGATTCGACGCCGCGTCCGAAGGCTCCTCGGCGAGGCCGTCGGCGACCACGTCGCTGAGGCTGCCGGTTTCCCCCTCGCTGAAGGGCTGCTCGAGGGACAGGGGTTCGCTCGTCAGGCGGCGCAGGGCGGCCAGCCGTTCCACCGGCATGTCCAGCTCCTCGGCAAGCTCCTCGGGCTGGGGCTCGTGACCGAGACGCTGCGATAAGGTCCTGGTGGCGCGGATCAGCTTGCCCAGGGCCTCGGAGATGTGGAGGGGGATCCGGATCGTGCGGCTCTGGTCGGCGATGGCGCGGGTGATCGCTTGCCGGATCCACCACGTGGCGTACGTACTGAACCGGTACCCTCTCCGGTAGTCGTACTTGCCGACGGCTTTCATCAAGCCGAGATTGCCCTCTTGGATCAAGTCGAGGAACGGCATGGCGGTGCGCTTGCCGTACTTCCGCGCAATGCTCACGACCAGCCGTAGGTTGGCTTCTGTGAGTTCGCGCCGGGCGGCGTCGTCGTCCTGCTCAACCCGTTTGGCGAGGGCGACCTCTTCTTCCGTGGTGAGCAGCGGTACCTGACCGATCCGGTTCAGGTACAGGCGGATCGCGTCCTCCAGCGGGACCGCCTCTTCGGCGGCCAAATCCTCCTGGCGCAGCAGGGAACGACGGTCCGCCTCCGTGGGCGGGCTGTCGGCGGCTTCAGCCTTGGCGACTCCCTCGGCCTTGTCCACCACACGGACGCCCTCGTTCTCCAGCGCCTCGAAGACTTCCTCGATCTCTACGGGATCCCAAGCGACGTCGTCGCGGAGCGCGTCGTTGATCTCCTCATACGTGAGGAAACCTCTGTCCCTTCCCTGGGCAAGCAGAGACTGGGTTTCAGGAGCGGATAGTAACTCGTCCTTCGGGTTGGACAACCGCGTTCTCCCCTTTCGACAGCACCAGGCGCACAGTACAACCTGAGTTCGCGCCCCGCGAGGCAACAGCGCCCCGGAGCCGAGTCCTCACTCACTGTATTTGACGCCCTGGCGGAAATGCCTTGCCAACTCCTGATATTCCTGATGGAGCGGGTCCTCTCCGCTCAAGGTGCCGGCTGCCAGCCGCGTGTTGACCTCAGCCCGAACTTCCTCCCAGCGCTTCCGGCGAGCCCGGTCGCGGATGAGCTCGATCCGTTCTGCGAGCCTCGTTTCCGTCGTTGCCATGGCTGGTGGCTCCAGCGCTAACCGGCTGAGCAGTGCTTTCGCCTCGGTGTTCTCCGCGTCGGCGACGACCTTGCCGACATCAGTCTGCACGAGCCCGCCGAGGTGGGCGAAGAGCGCTGCGGCAGCCGCCCGGCACGTGTCATCAGCCCACTCGTCGAGCGCAAGGTGCTCCTTCACGTAGCGGGCGGCTTTGGTCTCGTGCAACATCGCAGAGAGCAGCTCGTGTTCTGCTCGCACGTAGCCGGGGACCGGCCGCGGCCCCTGCGGCCGGAGAGGGGGCGCTTGTTGCCCGCTCGCCTGGGGTGAGCGCCCTTGCGGTCGGGTGGGTCGCCGCAGCGCCTGCCGCACCTCGTGCCGGATGGCTGCCTCTGCCTGCTGCACCCGGCCAAGATCGGGGTGACACCAACGCACCGCGAGTCTGCCAATCTGCTCTTCCCGCTCGATCTCGCTGCGGAGATCACACAGGATGGGTACCACCTGCCGCACCATCTCGGCGGTGATCTTGGCGGAGCCGGCCGGTTGCTCACGCACGGCGCGGTTGAGGCGGTAGTCGATCAGCGAGACGGCGTCGCGAACCGCCTGCTGGAACGCCTCCGGGCCCGCCTCGCGAACCCAGTCATCCGGGTCCTTCCCTGCCGGCATCTCGACGATCCGGACTTTGATCTCCTGTTCCTGGAAGATAGTCGCCCCTCGCACCACCGCCGCCATGCCGGCGGAGTCGCCGTCGAAGGCGGCCACGATGGTCTTCGCGTAGCGCGCCAGCGTGCTCCCGGACCGGGGTGTCACGGCCGTGCCCATGGTTGCGACGGCGTTGGTGATTCCATGTTGGTGGAGGGCGATGGTGTCCATGTACCCCTCGACCAAGATGACCTCTCCTTGAGCTGAGATGTCGCGCGCCGCCAGGTTGAGGGCGTACAGCAGGTCGCCTTTGCTGAACACCGGGGTCTCGGCGGTATTCACGTATTTTGCCGATTCGTCCTTCAGTGCGCGCCCACCGAAGCCGACCACGTTCCCTGACACATCCCAGATGGGGAACATCAGCCGGCCGCGGAACCAGTCGAAGTGGCCAGTGCCCTCTCGCCGACGCGACACAAGTCCGGCCTTCACGCCCTCCTCCGGCGTGACGCGCGCCCGCCGCAGTCGGTTGAGCAGCGCGTCCCAGGAGTCCAGCGAGTAGCCCAACTGGAAACGTTCCGCCGTTGCGTCGTCGATGCCTCGCCGGGCCAGGTAGGCTCGTGCTCCCGCTGCCTCGGGCGCCTGCCCCAGCGCCTCGTGGTACCAGCGGGAGACCATGGCGTTGATCTCGAGTATGCGTTCCCGTTCGGACCGCCGCGCGGCGTGGTCGCCCGAGACCTCGAAACGCAGGTTCACCCGCTCAGCAAGCTTCCGCGCCGCCTGGACAAAGTCCAGTGCATCGTGGCGCATGATGAAGTCGAACACATCCCCGCCGACGTTGCAGCCGAAGCAGTGGAACACCTGCTTCTCCCGCGAGACGGTGAAGGAGGGAGTCTTCTCTTTGTGGAACGGGCAAAGCCCCTGGAACTCGCTGCCCGCCCGCTTCAGCGCCACATAGTCGGAGATGACCTCGACAATGTCGTTGCGTTGCCTGATCTCTTCTTTCTGGTCTGCAGCCATGAGGGGTCCCGGGAGCCAAGTGGACCCCGTAGTGTTCGCCGCCATGCTCATAGGACCTTCTCGGCAGGCTGCGGTCCAGAGCGCTGGGAGTGCTGTGCGAAGCGGCCGAGCGGAAGACGAAGTCAGGCGGAGAGCGGCACGAAGCGGGCGCGGCGAGACACTTAGGCCCGAGACTGGCAGCAAAAGACAGGTAGCCTCAACGAGTCGCGAAGAGAGCGAAGCCGCAGGCCAGTATGCCCTGCGAGTGGAGGGGAGGACGGGCACGTTGGGGATCGCGCCAGCGGCAGGGGAGAGGGCGGTTAGAAGTTCGTGCGGTAGTAGACCTTGCGCTCGGGGTTGAAGTGATCGGGATCGCCGAAAATGTTGATCCGGACAACCTTGTGATCCCGCAAGGTGAACATGACGTTGTAGCTGTCGTGGTAATAGAAGATGAACGTTCGGCGCAACTCGTTTGTAACGGTGCCGAAGCTGACGCTGCCGTTCAGTTGCGCCCCTCCGCCTCCGCTCGAAAAGGTCAGCCCGGTGGCTGCCGCCTGTTGGGCGCCGCCGCCCTGCGGTCCGCCTCCGCCCATACCCATGCCGGGTCCGCCCATGCCGCCCTCCATGCCGCCGGGTTCACCCATGCCACTGCCGCCGCCCGGGCCACCCATGCCGCCCCCGGGTCCGCCCATTCCACCGCCGGGTCCACCCATCCCACCGCCAGGTCCACCCATGCCGCCGCCTTCAGCGCCGCCGCCGCCGCCGCCGCCGGCCCCCATCGCTGCGCCGCCGCCACCGCCGCCGCCGCCGGATACGTAGGTCTGGATGTCGTCTGGAATGCCGTACCGCAGGAACACTCGCTGGGTGTCATCGCCGAGCCGGACGCAGTGCGCCGGGTCGCCAAGCTGGGTTGCCGCGATCTTGCATTGTGTCCCGGCGACGACGATCTGATCGATGAAGCCGAGTCGGTCCACAACGAACCCCATCGTATAGGTGTCGCGTTGATAGAGCCACTCGCAGTGGTTCTCATCCACCGCCACCCAGGCTGCCAGAGCCCAGGCTGGAGCCGGGCCGCCAGCCGAGACGGCCTGCGCCTGACCGCCGCCGCCACCTTCTCCGCCACCGGGTCCGCCCATGCCGCCACCGGGTCCGCCCATGCCGCCACCGGGTCCGCCCATGCCGCCGCCGGGTCCACCCATCCCGCCGCCCCCACCGGCGCCGCCCATCATCGCGGCCTCGCCGCCGCCCCCGCCGGCGCCGACTCCACCGGGAGGCGTCTGCGCCGGAGCCAGACCGCCGCTGCCGACAACGACGGCGGTCGGATTGCCGTGAACACGGAAGAGACAGTACCGCAGCACGTAGTTGCCGGTTTCGCGGTCCAGCACCTTGTCGCCCAGGGAGACGCCGCAGAGCTGGAACTCGAACGGGTAGCGGACCCAGTGCTTCTGAGGCAGGCCGTCAGGGCCAATGAGTTGGTGGGCCAGGGTCGGGCCGACGCAAAGGATGAGAGCGGCTGCGGCGATGAACGCGCGCGTTGAGGTGGACTGTCGAGTGGGCATCGTTTGGTTCCTCGCTGTCGGTTCGCCGAAGCCAGGCAGGGAGCCCCACCTGGTTCCGAAAGGCGCTCGGGTGCCACAAACAAAGGACACCCTACAATACCCGCAGGATAGGCGAGCCAAACAACTCCCGCAGGATCGTTCTCACCCGGACTCGGCCGGTACTGAAAGCGCTGTCGTGGTCACAGGATACCTCAATATGCCGTCGGTCACAACGGCGACTTCAGAGGTGCCCTCTAGCTTGTGGACGCGGGCGCGCACCCGCCCCGCGAATCCGGGCAGTTGGAGACCCGCGCCGGGGGTGTCTGACCACCAGTACCACCTGCCGCCGAGGCGCACGAGTTCGTAGCAGCCGCCCGACTGGTACACGTTGATCTCGCCGAGTTCGCCCACCCGAAACCGGCACGGTCGGTCGGTCGGTCGGCCGTCGGTGCACACCGGCGCGCGGCCGAAGCTGCGGACGACGCCGCGGGCTGTCCCGCCAGCGCCAGGCTGTGTCACCGCCTGCGCTTCGTTGCGAGCGTCTGTCGCCACCCGGATCAGGAAGTCCGGGGTCGTCTGCAGCGGCTGGCTGGTGAGGCTCAGTGCCAGCGCCACGCCCGGACCGCTCAGCCCGGCGACGCGGAGTCCGGACAACTGGCGTTCCGCCGGCTTGAGTGCGCCGGCCACGGCCTGGAATCGTGGTGCGTCCACCGTCAGCAGACCCTCCGCGCAATGGCGCTCGAGTTCGCCGGTGTCGCTGCAAAACGTCCGCGTGTCGACGCTAACGTGAGAGACCGGAGCGTCGTAGAGCTTGCGGAGGGCGTCGAGACTCAGGCGGAGGGTGTTCCCCGCGGACAGCGAGTTGAAGGCGAAGCTGCGCGTCTGCGGGTCATACAGCCCATAGGCTTCGCCGGTCTGCTCGCTGACGCCAATCGGTTCGCAGCCTCGTTGGCGGAGCGCCGCGAGGTCGAAGGGAGGCCAGAGTTGGAGGGTCTTCCGCACGCCGTCGCCGAACAGCAGTCCGGCGAACGACACTGCCCGGGTGGCGGACTCCTTCGTCGGCAGCGCCAGCGTGGCAACAGAAAGCGGCACCGGCGCGCGGGCGGAGTCTGCCAGGTCGAGGCTGCGTCCCGCGGCCGACAGCAGGCGGCCGGCGCCGAGAAGACGCCCGGTCCCACTCCTCCCGGAGGCGATGGACAGTCCGCTGCTGGTGGTCCACTCGTCGTCGTACAGCCGGTTCTGCGTTCGGGTGACCCAGGCCAGGCGGTAGAGCGGGCTGTGGTAGCGGAAGTAGTAGAAGGTATCGACCTGCGAGTAGCAGACCTCTGCCGAGCGCCGAGCGGCCGAGACGTCTTGGCGAAGGAACGCAGTCGCGCAAGCGCCGACCAGAGACCAGCGAGCCGGGTCAGCGTGAGCATCGAAGTAGCTGACGGGGTTAACCGAGTCTTCCGTGCCATAGGTGAACAAGAGCAATGCATCGAGGTCTTGCAGCAAGCCGTACGCTGTGGCCTCGACGATCCCTGCAGAGCGATACCGGTTCGGCCAGCAGTAGCCCCACTCGCGCACCACCAGCGGCTTTCCCGCCATCCGCGAGAGCGTTACCCAAGGAGCGAAGCCGAACTCGTCTTCGTTCGCCACGGGGTTGTCGCCGTGGAAGTAGGAGGGGAGCTTCCAGTCCTTGCCGGCGGGCCAGGAAGGATGGTCCTGATAGTAGTTGTTGCCGACGAAATCCAGTTCGTCGGCGACGGACTGGAGGTCGGGCATCTGGTGGTTGCTTACCACCGCCGTGAGCGGGACGCTGACGCCAAGCCCGCGCAGGTGCTGCTTCATCGCGCGGAAGTACTGACGCTGCACCTCGTAGGCGAACAGCGCGCCTTCGTTCTTGCGGACCGGCGACCGGACGGAGGCGGCATACGGCGAGTCGTTCAGCTCGCCCAGTTCCATTGCCGGCAGTTCGACCGTGCCGCGCTCCAGGCTCTCGTCTGGTCGCAAGGCTTGTTCGCCTCGGAAGTTGGTCCAGCGGGCGCGGAGGGTTCCGGTGTTCCCGTGGCGTTGGCGCAGGAAGTCATTCCACCGCGCGGCAAGCTGCTCCTGGTACGGCGACACGAGCGTCCGCCACTGGCTCCGCCTGATGAGGAGACCATTCTCGTCGCAGAGTTCCACCAGCGCCACCGCCGGGTCGTCGGCATACGAGAGGTGCGTGAACGGGTTGACGTGCTCCTTGAGCAGCTTGGTCGCGTACTCCTTCTGCAGCTCGATGAGGCGCGGGTCGAAGCACGCGTAGGGCTTTGCACCTCGGTCGAGCTTCTCGCCGTTGGGGACCCCATCGCCCGTCTTGAAGGTGCGGTAGTCCAACAGGTCGAGGTAGGTGTAGATTCCTCGTTCCTTCAGTCTGGCGATCCAGTAGTCGAGTGCGCGGAGGCGGTCTGGATGGAGGTGCCGAGAGTCGCTCTGGTCGCCGTCGATGACACCGTAGACATCGTCAAAATGGTGCAGCCTGACCATGTTGAGGCCTGCGCGGGCAAACACGTCAACGACTTGGTCGATGGTGGCGTCGTCCACGAACAAGCTGCGCCCCGCCACATTGATGCCGAAGAACCGCGCCCGGCCGCCCTTCTCAAAGTAGAAATGGCCGTCTGCCCCCACACGCACGAAGCCGTGCTTCCCGGCGGGTGCGTCCAGCAACTCGGTGAGGTTGGCCAGCGAGGAATAGGGGAACCGGGCGTACCGGGGATCGAGTACGTTCATGGGCGCGGCCGGCGCGGCAGTGATTCCAGGGCAGCCGAGAGAGAGCGCCAGCCAAACGAGTGACAGGTGCTGGCGGCTGGCTCTGGTTCGCCCGGTTTGCCGGCCGTATCGCGGCCCGATTGTCTCAGTACTCATTCGTCTCCCCGGCTCGTCCGGCGGACACGGGTCGTCCGGACTTCAGGAGTTCCGACACAGTCACGAAGCGAAAGCCACGCTCCGTGAGGTTCTGGATGAGCAGCTCAAGGATGTGGACGGTCTCGTCCTTGCCGTTGTGAAGCAGGAGTAAGTCGCCCTCCGCCGCTTGGCGCGCCATCGCTCCGGCGATCTCCTCGGGCGCGCGCCCTTTCCAGGAGGTGATGTTGGGCCCCCAGAAGATGGACACGTACCCTAACTCCCGCAGGGCAGCGCGGACATTGCCGTTGTAGTTCCCGCCGGGCGGCCGGAAGAGCCGGGTGCGCCGTTGACTCGCCTGGCGAATGGCAAGCTCCGCCTGCAGGACTTCGCGCTCTGCCGCGGGCGTGGTCAGTGTCGCCATGTTCGGGTGGGAGAAGGAGTGGTTCGCCAGTTCGTGCCCATCTTTCTGAATCGCCCGAACCAGGTCGGGGTAGGCGGCCGCCATCTTGCCTACCAGGAAGAACGTGGCTCGCGCCCGGTGCTGGCGTAGGATCTCGAGGATCTTCTCCGTAAAGAATGGTCGCGGCCCGTCGTCGAACGTGAGCGCCACGCACGGGCCGGCGCCCTCGACCCGCCACACTTCCGTGGCAGGTACCAGCGGGCGGTATTCGGCGCCTTGCCGCAGCCGCCGGAGCCCCTCATGCGCCTCGCTCCGAGTCGGGTCCTCCACGAAAAGGCGAGTGTACTCGGTCAGCGCCGCGTCGCGCTGACCGCCCTTCTCGTAGCTCTTCGCCAGAATCAGGCGCGGCCGGGTGGGGTCGGCGCGCACCCGCAGCAGTGTCCTGAGGTTGCTCTCGACACTGACGCGGTCTGCCGGCGGTAAGGCCGCGGGCGGGGCGACGACCGTGGGCGGAGGCGGGGCAGGCGCGTTCTCCAACGCGACGTGACGGAACTGCTGGCCCAGCAGCACCCCGCCTGCGCCGTAGGCCTGAATCGCGACCACATGCGGGCCGTTGGCGGACGGGCTCGTGTCCCAGACCCAAGTGTACGGAGACTTGTTGGTGACCGCGCGCATAGCTCCGTCCAGCAGGAACGCGACGTATTGCGTCTCCTTCTGTAGCGACGACGCAGTCACGGCCATCGCGCCCGACACAGTGATCGGCGCGGGAAGTGGTGCGTCCATTACCAGCCTGCCCCGACTGGGGGTCAGCTCCAGGGACTGGAGACCGCCGCCGGACTCCGCCGGCTTCTCGGTGAAAGGCGAGGAAGTGCCGGTGGTTGCCTTCCCCGCTTCGAGGGAACCGGGTGTCAGATCGACCAAGGCGGCCGTCGTAGCCGCGCTCTGTTGCAGTTGCCTGAGCTGCTCAGTTGCCCCCGCGAGAGCGCCGCTGAGTATGTTTGCTGTGGCGGCAACCTCATGCAGGAACGGGTAGCCGTTCGTCTGCGTGAGCGCGGTTTGACACTCCTTCACTGCACCGGCCGCGATCCCCTGAGTACAGAGGGCGTAGGCGAGGTTCGTTCGCGCTTCTGCGTACGTGGCGTCGAAGCGAACGGCGTTCTGGAAGTGCGTCGTCGCCTGTCCAACGTCGCCGGTTTTGAGCAGGAGCAACCCCATGGCGTTGTGGGCGGCGGCGTAGTCAGGGCGCGCCTCCAAGGCCGCCAGGTACTCTGCCTTGGCGGCGCTGAGGTCGCGCAGGCACGTGGCCGCAAGGCCGAGAGCCAAGTGGATCTGCGGGTTCCCGGGCTCGAGTTTTTTGGCTCGGGTGAGCGAGGCGACCGCGCCGGGGTAGTCGCCTCGGCCCAGGAGTTCTATTCCCTGCTCCAGCGGAGACTGCCCGGCAACCTCCTGTCCCGCAGTGCCGAGAGCGGTGGACAAGCAGGCGAAGAGCAGGGCCATTGCCGCGGCTCTGCCGCGGCCGGTTGCCCAGTTGGGCCCCCTTCGTTCCCGACCCCTCAGGTGCGGCGTGACGGCCCCTCCTTGGGCGAGCCCCAGCCTGCGTGAACAAGCCCAAATGTGGTGTACTTGCCTGTCGCCTCATGCCAGGAGAGCCGGAGGTCCTCCACTCGCGCCCCCCCCGGGCCTTGGCGGAGGTATTCGAGCAGGGAGGCGAGCCGGTCGGCCGCGCCTTCGGCAATGACCTCAACACACCCGTCCGGGAGGTTGCGAACAGTGCCCGACACACCCAGCGCGTGGGCGCGGCCGAGCACAAACGCGCGGTAGCCCACGCCCTGCACGGTTCCACTCACGACGGCCTCCAAGCGCCGGCAGCCGCGCGATTCTGTTTGGTTCTGTGACTCGTCCAGCACGGGGCCGGATTCTACTCGTGCCCGGCCACCGTGTCAAGGAAGCCCCACGCACGGCACGCCCGACCGTGGGCATTGTCGCTCGCCGCAAGGAGATCACGCGCAGCCGGGGAACTTAACGAGCAGCCCAGATGAGGGAGAGCGCCGCGTATGTCTACCTCCAAGCCGTTCGAACTGGTTGCCCACCGCGGCGACAAGACAAATGCCCCCGAGAATACGCTCGCCGCGTTCCGCCGCGCCTGCGAGGTCGAGTGCGAAGCCATCGAGTTGGACGTCCACCTGACGAGGGACGGCGAACTGGTGGTGATCCACGATGGCACGCTTGACCGCACCACCTCCGGCAGCGGCCAGGTGGCCGACCAGACGCTCGCCGAGGTCCGCCGCCTGGAGGCCGGCTCGTGGTTCTCCCCGGAGTTCGAGGGGGAGCCGGTCCCGACGCTCGCGGAAGCCATCGCCGCTGTTGCCGGTCGCAGGATATTGGTGGTCGAGATCAAGGACCCACCCAGGGACAGCGACCGCGTCGAGCAAGCCGTCCTGAGCGACCTCCGCAACGGCGAACTCCTCGAAGCTTCGCTGGTCATCTCGTTTGACTGGCAGAGCGTCGAGAATGTCCGGCGTCTCGCGCCCGCGACCAACGTGTCCCTGCTCGGGATCAACGGCCCGGCGCTGCTGGAAGCCGCCCGGCAGCGGGCCACCGGCCGCATGTCTCTGCTCCACACCGCTTGCACCGAGGGGTTGGTGAGCGCCGCTCGCGAGGCCGGCGTGTGGGTGAACGCCTGGACGGTCAACAATGAGGAGGAGATGCGACGACTTGTCGCCCTCGGCGTCGACTCAATCGCCTCCGACCGGCCAGCGGACATGGCGGAATGGCGGAAGCGGCTGACGGCGTAGATCCGGGAATTGCCAGAGCGCCCTGCCCCCTGGAGGTTCCCCGGTGGCACTCGTGCTGCCTCGGTGGTTCACCACGTCTCAGTGACGGCCTCCCTCGCATGACAGAACAAGACCCCCCCCTATCTCAGGCCAAAGGCGTCTTCACCGACGAGGCGCGGCCGCTCCCGGCAAACCTCGCCAACGTCCATGTCGTGCTCGTCCAGCCGCAGGTCCCCGGCAACATCGGCGCTGCGGCCAGAGCGATGAGGGCCATGGGGTTGTCGAACTTGGTGCTCGTCGACCCCTGCGACTACGGCCCGAAGACAGAAGCGCCGGCGCGTGCGCGCGTCGCCCAGGAGATCCTGGACAACGCAAGAGTGGTAGAGACGCTGGACGCAGGGCTCGAAGGGCTGACACTCGTCCTTGGCACGACCGCAAAGCGCCGAGGGCAGGGGATGCGCAGCATCGTCCCGCTCCGCGAAGGCATCGCGGAGCTGCTTCCGGTCTCGCAGACCCAGCCGGTGGGTCTGCTGTTCGGCCGCGAGCAGTGGGGACTCGACAAGTCCGAGTTGGGCAGGTGCCAGCTCTGGGCGAGCATCCCCAGCCCCCACCGGAGCCTGTCCCTCAACCTCTCGCACGCCGTGATGGTTGCCTGCTACGAGGTCTACACCCAGAGCTGCGGTGAGTTTGAGACGATCCCCCTCGAAGCAGCGCCCCTCAACGAAGTCGAGCGCATGTACGACCACCTCAACTCCGCCCTGATCGAGGTCGGCTTCGCCCCTCGCGGTGGTAAGGAGGCCTTCACCCAGTCGCTCCGCCGCGCCTTCTCGCGTGCCCAGCTCGAGACCCGAGACGTCGAGGTGTTCCACCGGATCGCGCAGCAGATGGAGTGGTTTGCGCGGAAGGGGTGGCAGCGGGTGCGGGCCTCGGCCGATCCGGGAATGCCGCCGGCTGAAGACCAAGGACCAGAAGGACCTCAGGGACAGCAGTGACAACGGGTGCCACCCGACCGAAGTGGTGTGCGCAGGCAAGCTGCCTGCCGGCCACCCCGTTCTGTCCCTGGTCCCGGGTGTCCTTACCGTCGTCTCCGTCCCTTTCAGCCATCCACAAGCACCCTCCGCGGCGTCACACTGGAGGCAGGACGCCAAAGGAGACTGCACCATGAGACCACGAACCGTTGCAACAGCGCTGCTGGCGCTTCTGCTCCCGAGCGCGGCATTCGCCGGGACCTGGGAGATCGACCCCGTCCACTCGACCGTCGGGTTCAGCATCCGTCACTTGGTCGGCCGCGTCAGCGGCCAGTTCACCAAGCTCACGGGGACCATTACCGCCGACGCAAAGAGCCCGACCAAGGCCAGCGTGACGGCCACGATTGATGCCACCAGCCTCACCACGCAGAACGAACGACGGGACATCCACTTGAAGGGCGCCGACTTCTTCGACGTGGACAAGTACCCCGAACTCACGTTCAACACCAAGAAGGTACTGGTAAAAGGCAAGGACCGATTCCAGGTCCTCGGC
This sequence comes from Armatimonadetes bacterium CG06_land_8_20_14_3_00_66_21, assembly GCA_002779825.1. GTDB lineage: Bacteria > Armatimonadota > Abditibacteriia > CG2-30-66-41 > CG2-30-66-41 > CG2-30-66-41. The sequence goes on from PEVN01000452.1 coordinate 74,705, forward strand.
GACCTGAAGATGCACGGCGTCACCAAGTCGGTCACCCTCGACATGACTTACAACGGCCAGGGACCTGACCCATGGGGCAACACCCGCGCTGGCTTCAGCGCGACCACGACGCTAAACCGGAAGGACTTCGGTCTGTCGTGGAACAAGCTGCTGGAGGCGGGCGGCGCGATGATCGGGGACGACGTGAAGGTCACGCTGGAGATCGAGGCAGTCCTCAAGCAGGACAAGTAGCGTGCAGCCGGCCGGCTGAGACTTACCCCACAAGCTGCCGAAGCAGTGGCAGCGAGAGCCGAATGTGGCGCTCGTAATACTCGGGTCGGCCCCACTTGGCGCCATGCGGCTCGATGACGACGTGCCCCTGGTAGTCGTGCTCGTAGAGCAGGCCCAGAAGCTGCGCCCAAGGCAGTTGCCCGTAGCCGACGGGCGGTTCGGTCTCGCGGTCGCCGATCCGGAGAATGTCCTTGACGTGGAAGTGGCCGACGCGGTGACCGAACTCCGCGAACACCGGCAGCGGGTCGGCTTTGACGTTGCGCATCAGCCCGACCGGGTCGACCTTGAGCTTCAGTTGGGGCATTGCCTCGCACAAGGTACGGAGCGCCTCGACGCAATTCACGAAGTTGCCGGGGTGTCCCATGTAGGTGGCGTACGTCAGCCCCTTCGACTCGACGTAGTCGAGGAGTGGCGGGAATCCCTCACGGTATGCGGCGACGTTGGCGGCGAGGTCGCCCTCGACTTGCCCCGTGTCCGAGAAGAACACCGTCGCTCCCACCTCAGCCGCATAGTCGGCCCCGGCGCGGAATAGGGCGTGGCTTGCCTCGCGTTCGACGGGATCGGCTGCGAGGTAGTTGATCCGCCAGAGCCCAAGCGCGCAGACGCCGGTTCCATGGGCCTCGCACGCGCTGCGGATCGCCGCCGCTGGGACAACTGTGGCGGGGTCGCGCTGGTTGAACAGCAGCTCGAGGGACAACTTCTCTCCGGCGGCGAAGGCTGCCCATTTCTCTATGTCTTTCCCCTCGGGCACGATGAACCCGAGCGTCGGAGTGTTGCTGTCGCACCTCATGGCTGGCACCTCGGAACCGCTTATGTTCGCGCCGCGCTTGAATCCCCCGACGGCGGTGCAGGGCGAGGGAGGCGTTGTCACTGGACGAGCGCCCGGTCTCCGCGAAGGTTGAGGGTGGGCAGCTCGTCTTCCTCTTCGTCGGTGGCTGCCGCCCCGTCTTCGCGGTGCCCCAGGCGGGTCCAGTCAAGGATGCTCTGGTGGCGCGGGTCTTCTGTTTGAGCGTCCAGTTCAGGACTGTCCACGGGGGGCTGGGGCGCTTCGGGCGGCGGCAACGGGGGTGCTTCAGCGGCTCTGTCGGTGCCGTCCTCCAGCATCCGCAGATGCGATTGCAGGAGCACGCGGAACTCCATCTCGAAGCGGCGCCGTTGTTGTCGCAGCTCGGAATACTCGCGCTCGACCTCGGCGCCGCGGCTTTGCGCGTCGCTGAGCACTTGCTGGCGCTTCTGCTCGGCGTCGGCGAGGATCACCTCCGCCTGCTTCTGGCTGCCTCGGCGCGTGTCCTCGGCAGATTTCTGCGCCAGGACCAGCGCGTTCTGCATCGTCTCTTCGATCTTCTCGTAGTGCAGCAGCCGGCGCTCCAGCGACTGGACCTTCTCGCGCAGCTCCGCGCTGGTCGTGAGCGCCTGTTCCAGCGTCTCGGCGATCTGGCGCAGGAACTCCTGCACTTCTCGCTCGCGGTAGCCCCGGAGGGAACGTCGGAAGTCCTTGTGGAGGATGTCCAACGGGGTAACGGACACTGCGTGTCACTCCTTACGAACATGCACACCCCCCTCCGAGCCGCGACCGTGAGGGAGCGGCCCCGGCAAGCACTCCGCGATCCACCGGCTTGGCGCCGGGGCCGCTCCCTCACGGTCGCGGCTCAGAGGAGACGGGGCTTCCACGGGTCGAGGTGCGGCAGGTGCAATTAGAGCGCGCGGAGAAGCAGGTTCCGGAGCGCTTGGAGGAGGAAGATCGCGATCAGCGGGGACAGGTCAAGCCCCACGCCGCCGGACCGGACGGTGAAGGCCTGAAACGGCTTCAGGATCGGGTCAGTCACCTGATAGAGCAGCTTGACCAGCGAGTTGTACGGATCCACCCGCACCCAGGACAGCAGGCAGCGGATGAAGATGAGCAGGACGACGAAGTCGATGACCCTGGCCAGCAGGTAGCCGATACCGAACATGTTAGGCACTCACTTCTTTGCCAGCTCCGCGGAGCGCTGGGTTGCTGCAGTCACTGCGTCCATCATTGCGCCACGTACAGCCGAACGCTCGAGGCAATGGATGCCGGCGATGGTGGTGCCGCCGGGGGAGGTCACCATGTCTTTGAGTTCGCCCGGGTGCTTGCCGGTGGCGAGGACCATTTCGGCGGCGCCGAGCACGGTCTGGGCGGCCAGGCGGGTGGACAGGTCGCGCGGAATGCCGTTGCGGACGCCGGCATCAGAGAGGGCCTCGATGAACAGGTACACGTAGGCGGGGCCGCTTCCGCTGAGTCCGGTAACGGCGTCCATCAGCTTCTCTTCGACTTCGACGGCGAGCCCCACGGCGCTCAGCAGCTCATTCGTCAACGCGGCATGCTCGGCGGTGGCGTGGGTGCCCCGGCAGAAGGCCGCTGCTCCCCTGGAGACCAACGCGGGCGTATTGGGCATCACGCGGACGACGGGCGCGTTCTCCGGCGCTTGGGCCTCCAGCGCCGCCAGCGGCACGCCGGCAGCGATGGAGATCAGCAACTGGTCGCGGCACAACCCCGGTCTGGCGGCCTCCAGAGCCGCCGCCACGTCTTTGGGTTTGACGGCCAGGACGACGCAGTCGGCCCCGCGGACCGCCTCTGCGTTGGTGGGGGCGGTGTTGATTGCGAGTTCGGCACGAATCGCCGCCAAGCGGGCAGTGTCGACATCGGTCGCAGTGATCGCGGCCGGTTCCAGCACGCCGGCGTTCAGGGCGCCGCGCACGAGCGCGCTCCCCATCGCACCGACACCGAGGAGGGCAACCTTCTTCTCTGCTAGCAACTCGTCTATCCCTCCGGTCTGGGTCCAAATCCTGCGCGCGCGAACAGGCCCGTTCTCATTTCCGGCGGCGGCCCGTCCGCAAACCCCGGGCGGGGTTTCGGCTGCTCGAACCCGTCGGCAAAGAGCCCGGTCTCGGCGAGGTTACGCTTGTCATCGGGAGTCAGGGAGAAATCGTGGGGCACGAAGACGAAAATCCGGTCGCCCGTCGGCAGGCTGGCGCCACCAATCCCGAAGGCAACGCCGGACAGCACATCAACGATCCGCTGCCCCTTCCCCCGGTCGAGCTCCTGCAGGTTGGCGACGACGGCGCTGCCGGCGACGAGGTACTCTGCCGCCTTGTAGGCGTCCTCCAGGGACTGCGGGCTGATGGTGAAGATGGACTTCCCGCGCGAGGGCAAGACCCGCAGGCGCGCCCGACTGCGCGCACCGGCGTAGGACTCGTCGGCCTCTTCGCAGTGGCTCCGCGCGGGCGCGGACGCCGGGGTGCCCCCGAGGTATCCTTTCAGGTACGAAACAGCGGTCGAAACGCTCATTGCGCTGGTCCTCCTCTATTGCCGCGATGGTGGCTGCTATGGTTGCGGTCTGGTCTATCCCCACCACGCTGCGCGCGCGGTGGGGTGTGTGCTTGTCACGGGCGCGGTCCGAAGAGACCCGTGCCGACTCGGACGAGGGTCGCTCCCTCCTCGACTGCGAGGGGGTAATCGTGGGTCATTCCCATGGAGAGCTGGTCCATCGACACCCTCGGAATCCCGGCCGCTCCCACTTCCTCCGCCAATGCGCGTAGCCGACGGAAGAACGGGCGCGACTGCTCAGGATCCGCAGAGAAGGGCGGCATGCACATCAGGCCACGAACGTTGAGGTTCGCCAACGGTGCCACCTGCGCGGCGAGGGCCCGAAGCTCTGCCGGGGGCACCCCGGACTTCGTCTCCTCGCCGCCCAAGTTCACTTCGATCAGCACCTCAAGCGTCTTGCCGACTGCCGCAGCGCGCTTGTCGAGTTCCTGTGCCAGCCGAACACTGTCCACGGACTGGACTACGTCGAAGAGCTGCACAGCGTGCCGAGCCTTGTTGACCTGGAGGTGCCCGATGAAGTGCAGGCTGACCGGCCCGCGGAGGAGGGGGAGCTTGTCCTGTGCTTCCTGGACGTAGTTCTCGCCTACGGCCCGCAGACCGGCCTCGATCGCACAGTTGACGCGGTCGGGGGGGACCTTCTTTGCAGCGCCCAGGATCGTCACGTCTTCAGCGCGGCGTGCAGACCGTTCCGCGGCTTCCGCTACGCGCTGTTGAATGACCCTGAGATTGGCCGCAACATCCACCATGGCAATGACGCAGTGGCTCCTTCTGGGGTGGCGGTCGTGCGATAGTACCGAGTGGACGCATTATAGCACACGGTCAAGGGGTGGGCAACAAGGGAGGGGCGGCAGTCGTGCGTTCGCCGGCAATCCCGGCATCGAACCCTCGCCCGGGGCCCCGGGCATTCGTTCCACGCCCCCTCGGCGGCACGTGCGCGGGGTGGGGGCGGATTGGCAACAATGCCGCGGAGGCTTTGACCTTGACCCAGGGTTTTGGTATCCTCTGCGTGGCTGGTTTGAGTGAAGCGAGCTCTCCGGGAAGCCTCCGGTCTCGCCGCGCGCGTGCGAGTGCGCCCACTGCCGGTGGCGGGCACTCCAGTCAATCTGACCAGGAAGTAGTCCTCGAGCATGCACCATGGTTGAGCTTCTCTCGTTCGGTGACAGCGATACGGAACTACCGCCGGGATCCCTGCGGCAGACCGAGGAGACCGACGACTGGGCGTCGGTCGAAGACTCCGACAACGGCAACGGTGATCGCCCCGACTCCGGAAAGGACGACGAGGGCTGGGTGCCCTGGGGAGCGGGTTTCATCGACGAGCAATGGTCGCGCGCTCTCAGCAAGCGCGCGCTGCTTTCCCGCGGCGAGGAGATCGAGCTGGCGCGCAAGGCGCAAGCCGGCGACGAAGACGCGCGAGAGCACTTCATCGAGTCCAATTTCAAGCTCGTCATCAGCGTCGCGAAGCGCTACCGCAACTCCGGGGTCCCCATGGAGGACCTCATCCAAGAGGGCAACCTGGGTCTGATCAAGGCAGTGGATAAGTTCGACCCCGATCGTGGCTGCCGGTTCAGTACCCATGCAGTGTTGTGGATCGAGGGGCAGATCCGTCGCAGCATCGCCAACCTCCGGCACAATGTGCACCTGCCCCTCCGGATTGTGGCCGACCTGAGCAAGCTGAGCCGCGTCACCGACGAGCTTACGCAGAAGTTCGGGCAGAAGCCCTCGGCCATGGACTTGGCGGAGACGATGGAGGCGTCGGTCGGGCATGTCACGCAACTCCTGGAGCTCCGTCCCGATCCGGTGTCACTGGATGAGACCATCGACGGCGAGTTGGGGATGTTTCTGTCGGACGTGCTGGAGGACGAGAACACGCTCTTCCCGGACGACTTTGCGGTCCGGCGGGAGTCGCAGCGCGAAGTGCTGGACGTGCTGCAAGCCCTGCCGGAGCGCTACCAGTTGGTCCTGCGCCTGCGCTATGGTCTGGACGACGGTCGGGAGCACACTCTGGAGGAGATCGGCCAGAAGCTGAACCTGACCCGACAGCGAGTGCGGCAGATCGAGATGACTGCGCTGAAGAAGATGCGCTGTATGGACTGTCCGCGCCTCCATCTTTTCGACCCGGAAGACGTGGTAGCGTGACGCCAGAATGCCGGCCATGGCCGCGGCCGAGTGCTCGCGTCACAATAGATACTGGACAGGCGGGATGAAGTGGAACGGGCGACCCGGGGGCCTGTGTCTACGCTCTGTCGCGACCGTTTGCCCCGGCTGAATCCGCTTCGCGTTCGCCCGTTGGTTGGGCACTGTGACCCCGAAGGCCCGTACAGCCGGGCAGCTCGCCCGTCTTCGCCTCAGTGCCGTCTGTTACCGAAAGAGAGCCTGTTAGATGGAAACGATTTACCTCGATCATGCAGCCACGACGCCGGTCGCTCCGGAAGTCATCGAGGCGATGTTGCCCTACTTTACCGAGCACTTCGGCAACCCGAACGGGATTTACTCGGTCTCACGTCGGGCAAAGCAGGCGCTGGAGGAGTCCCGGCAGCGCGTGGCGGAGTTCTTCCACTGCAAGGTGACAGAAGTCGTGTTCACCGGCGGCGGGTCCGAGAGCGACAACATGGCGATCAAGGGAGTCGCCCTCGCCCAGCAGGGAAAGGGGCGGCATCTCATCACCACCCAGATCGAGCACCACGCTGTCTTGCACGCGTGCCAAGCGCTCGGAAAACAGGGGTACGAAGTCACCTACCTGCCGGTGGACGCGACCGGACTGGTCACTCCCGAGCAGGTTCGAGAAGCCATTCGAGACGACACGATCTTGGTCTCGGTCATGTATGCCAACAACGAGGTTGGCACGGTGGAGCCCATCGCCGAGATCGGTGCCGTCTGTCGCGAGGAGGGCGTGCTGTTCCACACAGACGCGGTTCAGGCAGTGGGGCAAGTCGACTGCCAGGTGGAAGCGCTCAATGTCGATCTGCTGAGCTGCTCGGCGCACAAGCTGTACGGCCCCAAGGGCGTCGGCGCCACGTACGTCCGGCGCGGCACCAAGCTGCTTCCGCTCATTGACGGAGGCGGGCAGGAGCGCAACCGGCGGTCTGGCACGGAGAACGTCGCCGGCATTGTGGGCATGGCCACTGCACTCGACTTGGCTGAACAGCACCAGGCGGCCGGGGAGACGGTGAGGATACAGCAGCTCCGCGACCGGCTCATAGAGGGGATCGGCGAACGGGTCCCCCAGGTGCGCCTCAACGGCCACCCCACCAAGCGCCTGCCCAACAACGTCAACTTCTGCATTCAGTACATCGAGGGCGAAGGCGTCCTCCTGGGGCTGGACATGTCCGGGATCTGCGCCTCAAGCGGCTCTGCCTGCACTTCCGGCAGTCTGGATCCCTCGCACGTGCTCCTCGCCATGGGCATTCCACACGAGCGCGCGCACGGTTCACTGCGGCTTTCGCTTGGGGTGCATAGCACCGAGGCGCAGGTGGACACAGTGCTGGAGGTGCTCCCCAAAGTCGTGGAACGCCTGCGCCAGTTGTCGCCCCTCTACGACCCGAAGACGCAGACAGCCACGAAGCTGGCGGAGGCGTTCCGGCAGCGCGCAGAGAGCGGGGAGTTCGAGCACGCCGGCGATCACGACCACGACCTGGAAGACGCCGAGGGCTGAGCCGGCTGAGGCGGAACGCGGTGTGGTCAACGTGATGCAAGCGGCCGAATGGGTTAGAATGGCGCGTGCGCCGAGGCGCTGACGTTGACCGAGGAGCAGTCCATGTCCCACATCCGATTCCCGGAAGAGTCCGGCATCCAACTGGTTGAAGACGTCCCCGACGGGGGGATCTTCCTCGGCTCTGTCGAGAAGGTCTTCAACTGGGTCGTCAACTGGGGTCGCAAGGCCTCTATGTGGCCGCTGACGTTCGGGCTGGCTTGCTGCGCCATTGAGATGATGGCCACCGGTGCCGCTCGGTACGACCTGGACCGGTTCGGCATCATCTTTCGCGCCACCCCTCGCCAGTCTGACCTGATGATTGTCGCGGGGACCGTCACCCACAAGATGGCTTCCCGCACGAAGACGCTCTACGAGCAGATGGCGGAGCCGCGCTACGTGGTCGCCATGGGAGCGTGCGCCTGCTCCGGCGGCCCGTTCGTCGATGCCTACAGCGTCCTGAACGGGGTGGACCGGATCATCCCGGTCGATGTCTACATCCCCGGTTGCCCGCCCCGGCCTGAGACGCTGCTCCATGGGCTCATGGAGCTACAGAAGAAGATCATGCAGGAGCGGGTGACGATAGACCGGCCGAGCACCCCCTTTGCACAGGCGCTGAACCGGCTGGGCGGTCGGGATGCCTCCCGAGTGGCGCGTGAGGCGTAGCACTCCCCCCTCTGCGAATCTCCCCCGGCCTCTGGGGGCGCACATGTGGGCGACGGGCGGGGTGCACCGCGCACTCGAACGCGGCGCGGACCTCGGGTGCGACGTCGTCCAGGTGTTCACGCGGAACCCCAACCAGTGGAGTCCCAAGCCGGTGTCGCCGGAGCAGGTGGAGGCGTGCCGCCGGGTTCAGGCGGAGACGGGCGTGCGCTTGTTCGCCGCGCACGATTCGTACCTGATCAACCTGGCGTCGCCCGCCGAAGCCCTGCGCAAGCAGTCGCTCGCCGCGATGCACGACGAGTTGGCCCGCGCCGACTTGCTGGGCATCGAGTGGGTTGTCACCCACATGGGCGCACACATGGGCGAGGGAGTCGACCGGGGGCTTGAGCGCCTGGTCGACAGCCTCGACCGGGTGGTCGCCGACACCCCGAAGGGCCTCGCCAAGACCGCCCTGGAGGTCACCGCGGGGCAAGGCACAACTCTGGGGGCACGCTTCGAGCACGTTGCCGCCGTGCTTCAGCAGGTCTGCCGCGCCGAGCGGTTTGGCGTGTGTCTGGACACCTGTCATGTGCACGCAGCAGGCTACCAGTGGCGTGGCGAAGCCGCGTACGAAGCGCTCTGGGCCGAGTTCGACTCAGTCATCGGCCTGGATCTGCTGAAGCTCATCCACGCCAACGACGCCAAACGCGAGTGCGGCAGTCGCGTGGACCGGCACGAGCACCTGGGCAAGGGCAGGATCGGGCTGGCCACCTTCCGGCGACTCGTGCGCGACCCGCGTCTGGCGCACGTGCCGATCATCCTGGAAACCCCCGAGGCGGAGACCATGCATCGGGTGAACCTCAGACTGCTTCAGTCAATGCGTCCACCTCGGCTGTAGAGACGTTGCATGCAACGTCTCTACAACAACGGGCGACGCGCGCAGACGGCGGCAGGAGGGATGCAGCCCGGCGGCCCGTTGGCTATACTTGCTCAGGCGCGGCGGCCCCCCGGAGCGTGACCGCGCCAGCCCCTGCCGCCAACGAACGATCCCGGCCCGTCTGACATGCAGCCACGCACGCTCAAGTCCCTCAAGGAACACCTCTCCGCATACGCGTTTCTGGCGCCGGCGCTCCTCATCTTGGGCGCCTTCGGCGTCTTCCCGCTGCTCTACGCGTTCTATGTCAGCGTGCACAGGTGGCGGTTCAAGAAGGGCGACGTCGTCGGCGCCGCCAACTTCGTGAAGGCCCTCGGCGAGCCGGCGCTGGTCGGCCGGATGCTGCTCGGGTTCGCACTGCTTGGCGTCGCCTACTGGCTATGGGAGCGGGCGGCACGGAGCGACGCCACGGCGCGGGCCGGCCTGCGCGTCGTGTGGGCGGCTGCGCTGCTGGGCGCCGGTTGCTTCCTGATCCTCGGTCTCCCGGGCGCCGTAAGAACGGGCGACCTCGACTTCTACAACGGGCTGAAGATCACCGTCTTCTATGCTGCCTTCTCGATCCCGCTGCAGTTGTCGATTGCGCTGCTGCTCGCCTTTGCGCTGTTCAACCTCGGCACGAAAGTGGGCCTCCTGCGGCTGATCTACTTCCTGCCGTACATCACGCCGATGATCGCCTCCGCGGTAGTGTTCCGCAGTCTCTTCAGCCCCCAGGAGCACTCCATTGCCAACCGCGTCCTCACTGCCTTCGGCAGCAAGCCGCTGGGCTGGCTGTTCGAGAACGACTCCATTGCGCGGGTGCTTCTGCAGGGCATCTTCCACGTCAAAGGTCCCGACTGGGTCGATGCGGCGTTCCCCAGCTTGGCGCTCATTTCGGTCATCCTGTACAACACGTGGGTCTACGTGGGCTACAACACGGTGATCTTCCTTGCCGGGCTGAGCACCGTGCCCAAGGAACTCTATGAGGCGGCCTCGCTCGACGGAGCCGGTTCGTGGTCGGTGCTGCGCAACGTCACGATTCCCTTGCTGTCACCGACGATCTTCTTCCTGTCGATGATGTCCGTCATCGGCACGTTCAAGGCGTTCAACCACATCTATCTGATGCGCACCGCCGGCGCCCAGGGCACCCTCGATTCTTCAAGCATCGTCATCTTCGACGAGTTCTTCAAAGCACACAACGCCGGCTATGCGTCCGCCATGGCGCTCTGCCTGTTCGCAGTGATCCTGACGCTCACCGTTCTGCAGAACCGGTTGGTCGGGAAGCGGGTGTTCTATGGCTGACGCCTCTCGCCCGGACCGGACGCGGCTTTGGCGCGGGTTGCTGGTGGGCTCTCTCTGCCTGGGTGCGGCGGCCTCGCTGGCGCCTTTCGCGTGGATGCTACTGGCCTCCTTCATGACCCGCGGCGAGACGATCCGTCACGTGCTGGTGCCGGAGCACTTGCAGTGGGGGAACTACCTCACCGCCTGGCGCGAGGCCGACTTCGGGCACTACCTGATCGTCTCCGTGGTCATCGCCGCACTGCAGGTCGGCGGCACGCTCGCCTTCTGCACGCCGGCCGCGTATGCCCTGGCGCGCATGGACTTCCGCGGCCGCAACGTGCTGTTCCTGGGGATCCTGGCCACGCTCATGATCCCGGAATCGGTGACGATGATCCCCAATTTCTTGGCCGTCAGTTGGGTGGGCGACGTCGGCCCCATTCCCTGGATCAACAACTGGCCGGCGCTGACGATCCCGTTCATGGCCAGCGCCTTCAGCATCTTCCTGCTTCGGCAGTTCTTCGCCGGGATCCCCAACGATCTGTGGGAAGCCGCCCGGCTGGACGGCATGGGGCATCTGGGGTTCCTGCTGAAGATCGTCGTGCCGCTGTCCCGGGCGCCGCTGATGACGGTCGGCATGCTGGCGCTCATCGGCTCGTGGAACTCCTTGGCGTGGCCCCTGTTGGTCACGAACACCCCGGCATGGCGCCCGCTGGCCGTCGGGCTGCAGCAGTTCGTCAGCGAAGCCGGCGCCGAAGTGCACCTGCAAATGGCCGGCGCTGTCATCGCCATCGTGCCCATACTCCTCGCGTATCTGCTCGTCCAGAAAGAGTTCACAGAAGGCATCGTGATGTCCGGGCTGAAAGGGTAGCTGTGCTCGGCGAGGGTCTCCTGACCCCGCCGCAACGCCCGACCGGAAGGTCTCAGAGGGCTGCAAATCCACGGCATTCGAGGAGACCTGTCGGTCCGGGGGTGCCCTCTGGGCCCGGCAGGGTCAGGAGACCCTCGCCGAGCACAGACCGGAATGTCCGGGCTGAAAGGTTAGCGCAGCCGGGCGGCCGACGCCGCTCGCGAAGCCAACGGGAGAAGCCATGAACAAACTGGGAGCCGTCACACTTGCCGTCCTCGCCGGTCTGCTGATCGCCGGCTGCAGCAAAGGCGGCGACAAGCCCGCCAAAGAGAAGGCGAAGTCTGCCGACCTCGAGTCCGTCGACCCCACCGGCCAGAAGGTCACGTTCTGGTACCAACACACCCGTCAACGCGAAGAAGAACTCAAGGCAATGATCGCCGACTTCAACAAGACCAACGCACAGAAGATCGAGGTCGCCGGCGAGTACGCCGGCGACTACGGCGACATCTGCAACAAGATGATGGCCGGTATCCAGAGCGACGAGCTGCCCAACCTGGTGGTTGCCTACCAGAACCAGGCGGCCGGCTACGCCCACGCCGACGCTCTGGTAGACCTGAACCCCTACATCGACTCGAAGAAATGGGGGTTGACAGACGCAGAGAAGGCGGACTTCTTCCCCGCCTTCTGGAAGCAGGACGTCTTCCCCAGCTTCGGTGGCAAGCGGCTGGGCTTCCCGCCGAACCGCTCGATGGAAGTGCTCTACTACAACGAGGAGTGGCTCCGAGAACTGGGTGCCGACAGCCCGCCTGCGACCTGGGAAGCCTTCGCCGCGCTGTGCGCCAAGGCCGCCAAGCAACCGTTCAGCCGCTCCGCCGGCGAGCGCAGCTTTGGGTATATCCACTCCGTCGATGCCAGCCGGTTCGCCGCTATGGTCTTCAGCAACGGCGGCGACGTCGCAAACGCCGACCGCTCCGCCTACACGCTGAACACCCCGCAAGCGAAGGCCGCGATGACGCTGCTCCAGCAGCTCTGCAAGTCGAAGGCCGCGGAGGCGGAGTCGGAGCCGGACATGGACCAGGCCGAGTTCGCCGCCGGCCGGGCGCTGTTCAACATCGGTTCCAGCTCGGGGCTGCCCTTCTACAAGTCGGCCGTGCAAGCGGGCGTCAAGTTCAGGTGGGCTGTCGCCGCCCTGCCGCACACGACGCCACAGCCGGTGCAGGACATCTACGGCGCCAGCGTCTCGATCCCCACCACCACTCCCGCAGCGCAACTGGCCACCTGGCTCTTTGTGAAGTGGCTGACCGAACCGAAGCAGCAAGCCCGCTGGGCAAAGGCCAGTAACTACTTCCCCACCCGCAAGAGCACGGCCGACGCCCTGAAAGACTACTTCGCCGCCAACCCCAACTACGCCAAGCTCTTCGCCCTCTTGGAGTACGGCAAAGCCGAACCCGCCATCGCCGGCTACGACGAAGTCCGCGACGAGATCGAGAAAGCAACAGCCAGCGTCCTCGACGGCGACGACGTGGGCAAGGCGCTCAAGGAGCTGCAGAAGAAGGCGGAGGAGTTGCTGAAAGAGGCGGCGGGGTAGGGGACAGGTACCCGCTCCGTTGTGCGCAGGTCTCCTCAAACGCTTCGCGTTTGCACGCGCACCTGCTGTGACCGCAGGTCTCCAGCCGGCTGTCCGCCGTAGAGTCGATCGGTGGAGACCTTCGGTCGGACGGGTGTTCCGGTCGGGAGACCGCAACACAGCGAGAACCCCCCCGCTGTGCGCAGGTCTCCTGACCGCGCACTCCGCTGTGCGCAGGTCTCCTGACCGCGCACTGAGCACGACCGCAGGTCTCCAAGGCCGACAGCGGCTGCGATGTCGTGGAGACCTTGGGTCTCCGGGGTGTTCCGGTCGGGAGACCGCAACACAGCGAGGGGTGTTCCGGTCGGGAGACCGCGACACAGCGCGAGACTCCTGCTGCAATCGACTGGACGCGCGCTCCAAGCGCGGCTATACTCTCAGCCAATCGTCCAACACCGTTCAGCAACGGCGCACTGGACCCGCAGGCGTCGCGATTTCATGCGAGTGCCCTGCTGAAAGGATGGTCGGCAATGAGTCGGATACAGAGAACGCTGGCAGCCCTGTCTATCGTCTTGGCGGTGGTCGCAGCAAACGTCTGGGCGGAGGGTGCTGCGAAAGCGCCCAAGCCCGGCGACAAGCGAGTGAACCCGAAAGACGGCGCGGAGATGGTCTTTGTCCCCGGTGGCACCTTCAAGATGGGCGGGGACGGCGAGTACGATGGCAAGCCCATCCACGACCAGCGCGTGGACGGCTTCTGGATGTACGCGAAAGAAGTCACCAACGATCAGTACCGCAAGTTCCTGTCGGCGAACCCGCAGTGGACGCCGGAGCGGATCGACAGCAAGCTGCACGACGGCGCCTACCTGAATCACTGGAAGGAGCAGAGCGGTGCATCCAAGGATGATTCCTATCCTGTCGCATATGTCCCCTGGTACGCCGCGAAAGCCTACGCCGAGTGGGCCGGCGGCAGGCTGCCGACCGAAGCCGAGTGGGAGTACGCCGCCCGGGGCGGGAAGCAGTTCGAG
>PEVN01000574.1 GCA_002779825.1 Armatimonadetes bacterium CG06_land_8_20_14_3_00_66_21
AACTCGTCGTCCGTCCGGCGGCGGCGCTGAGCGGCTTCCTGGCGAAAGGCGGCGCGCTGCGGGGGCCCGGCGGTGCGACGATCCCGGCAGAGAGCGTCGAAGTGCTTCGCGTTCGGTACGTGCCGGTTACCCAGCCGACCGACTCCGTGGGCGTCGCCGCTCCGTGGCCCGATCCGTTGCCGCCGTTCCGCCAACCGCTCACCCTCGCCGCCGGGGAGAATCAACCGCTGTGGGTCCGCGTCAAAGTGCCGCGGGACATCCCGGCCGGGAAGTACGCCGGAAGCGTTTCGCTCACCGCCAAGGGCTACCAGGTCCAGGTGCCGCTCCAGGTGGAAGTGTACGACTTCGTGCTGCCAGACCGGATGACGTGCGTCTCTGCCTACGGCTTCTCGCTGGGCGAGGTGTGGCGCTACCAGGAGGTCACCGACCCGCAGCAGCGGCGCACTGTCCTCGACAAGTACTTGGCCAACTACAGCGCCCACCACATTTCGCCCTACAACCTCGCCCCGCTCGACCCCTTCACCGTCACCTGGCCCAACCTGGGCAACTGGCAGGGCGGAACGCGCGACCGCGCCGAGAAACACAGCGGCGAGAGCGCGCTGCTGGTTGCCGACGAGAGCGCCACGGCGCAAGCCTCCGCAGCCTATGGGGAGGCGATCCCCTTGCCGAAGGCAGGTGTTCGCCTGCGGTTCTGGTACAAGACAAAGCAGCCGGGCGGCCAGTTCCTGGCAACGCTGAACCACCTCGATGCCGGCGGCGAGTGGATGTCGGGCAGGAACAACGACAGGCGGGTGGAGGGCACGGGAGCGTGGCAGCAGTTCGACCGGACGATCACCGCCTTCCCTGCCGGCGCCGCTTCGGTCCGCCTCACATTGTGGGCCGCCCTCTACGCGGACGACGGCTCGCCGACCGGGACAGTGTGGTTCGACGACGTTTCGCTGCAAGATGCCGGCACCGGGGAGGAGCTGGTCAAGGGCGGCGACTTCGAGCCGCTCGGCCCGGCGCAGCTCAAGCCGGTCTTCGACTGGGCGGCGTGGGACGCCGCGATGACGAAGGGGATCGACCAGTATCACTTCAACTCGTTCAGCTTTCCCATCCCCGGGCTGGGGGGAGGTACGTTCCACTCGCGGACGGAACCCAGCCTGCTGGGCTACGCGGAGGGCACGCCCGAGTACAACGCCGCCTTCCGCAACTACGTCCGGGCCGTGCAGGAGCACTTGCGCGAGAAAGGCTGGCTGGACGAGGCGTTCATCTACTGGTTTGACGAGCCGGACCCCAAGGACTACGCGTTCGTCATGAACGGCTTCCGCAAGCTCAAAGAGAATGCGCCCGACCTCACCCGGATGCTCACCGAGCAGGTGGAGCCGGCGCTGATCGGCGGGCCCAACCTCTGGTGCCCCGTGTCGCCCAACTTCGATCTGCAGGCAGCCGAAAAGCGCCGCAAGGCGGGGGACCACTTCTGGTGGTACGTGTGCACCGGCCCGAAGGCGCCGTACTGCACGCTGTTCATCGACCACCCGGCGACGGAACTGCGCGTGTGGCTCTGGCAGACGTGGCAGCGCAAGATCGAGGGCACGCTCGTTTGGCAGACCAACTACTGGACCAGCAGTTGTGCCTACCCCGAAGCAGACAAGCCACAGAACCCGTACGAAGACCCGATGGGCTGGGTGTCGGGCTACGACACGCCAGCGGGCACACGCGCCCCGTGGGGCAATGGCGACGGGCGGTTCGTTTACCCGCCGGAAGCTGCGGCCGACGGGCACCCGCCAGAGCCGGTGCTGGAGGGCCCGGTCGACAGCATTCGCTGGGAGATGCTCCGCGACGGGATCGAGGACTACGAGTACCTCGTGATCCTCCGCGACCTGCTGAGAACCCGCGGCGACAAGTTGCCCGCCGCCGCGCGTAAGCGCTACGCTGCCCTGCTCGAAGTACCCGACAGCATCACGGCCGACATGACCACGTTCACGAGGGATCCGGCACCAATCGAGACGCGACGGGAGGAAGTGGCGAGGGCCATCGAGCGACTCGCGAAGTGAGGCAACTAGGAGCACCGCCGCACAATCGGGCGACATGGACAGCCCGTGGAAGGAAGCGCTCGAGGGCTACTTCGAGGCGTTCATGGGGCTCTTCTTCCCGGAAGCCCATGCGGGGATCGACTGGACGAGAGGCTACGAGTTCCTGGACAAGGAGCTTCAGCAAGTCGTCCGGGACGCCGAATCAGGCCGCAGGCATGTGGACAAGCTCGCCAAAGTGTGGCGCAACGACGGGGAAGAGGCATGGGTGCTGGCGCACGTGGAGGTTCAGAGCAGCCCGGAGAGAGGCTTCCCCAAACGGATGTACCAGTACAACTACCGGCTGTTCGATCGGTACGATCGGCCGGTGGCAAGCTTCGCCGTTCTGGCCGATGACCGCGTCGGCTGGCGCCCTGCTCGGTACGGCTATGAGCTGTGGGGCTGCAAGGCGGGGCTGGAATTCCCGGCCGTCAAGCTGCTCGATTACGAGTCGCGCTGGACCGAACTGGAGCAGCGCGCGAACCCGTTTGCCGTCCTCGTCCGCGGACCCCTCAAGGCCCGGGCGACGCGCCGGGATCCGGGAGAGCGGCTAAAATGGAAGTGGACCCTCGTCAGAGAGCTGTACGAGCGGGGGGATGCAAAGGAAGACCTCCTCAACCTGTTTCGCTTCCTCGACTGGCTGCTGGCGCTCCCCGACGAACTGGAGCGTACATTCGACGAGTTGCTGGCCGAGTATGAGGAGGAGAAGAAGATGCCCTACGTTATACCCGCGAAGGTTGGGAATCCAGCAGGGGCTCCAACAAGGAATCCAACAGGGGATTCGACAGGGGATCCTGCAGGGCACGGTTCGCGACGCTCAGGAGTCTGTCGTCGACATTCTGGAGGCGCGATTGCAGCGCGTGCCTCGCGCCATTGCTCGATTGATTCGCCGCCTCGAAGACCCGCCTGCGCTGAAGGCACTGCGGCGACGGGCCGCCGTCGTCGGCTCCCCCAAGGAACTCGAAGGCGACCTCAACAAGTACGCAAGCGGCTGACCGCGCAGATCTGCCGGAGACCGGAACTTCTCGCCACCGGCGGCAACTAAACAGGACAGGCTGACTGGCGAAGGAGCCGCTCAGCCGCAGGCGGGCCGCCCGTTCCCTGCCGCCTGTCCTTGACCGCAACTCGTGCCCTGCAGCCAAGCCCGAAAGGACCACGCCACGTGGCGCAAGCCCAGTTGACCTCCCTGCCCTCCGCTGCCGGCGTCCTCGGTGACGCCTCCCCACGGACAACGTACCTCGGACAGGTAGATGCTGCCGAGGCGTCGTTGGTTGCGCGCTGCCAGTCCGGGGACCCGGAAGCCTGGCGCGTGTTCGTGGAGCGGTTCCAGGTGCAGCTCTACAACACCGCCTACGGCTATGTGCAGAACCGCACCGAAGCGGACGACCTGGCTCAAGAGGCGTTTCTGGCGGTCTACCGGGCGCTGCCCTCATTCCGCGGCGAGGCCCGCCTGCAGACGTGGCTGTACCGGATCACCGTCAACGTTTGCCTGCAGGCCATTCGCCGCCGCCGGCCGGCGACGGCCGAACTGCCGGACGAGTACGAAGACGGCGCAGCCCGCACCCATACGCCCAGTTGGCAGGCCGGGCCGGAGGATCTGTCGCTGCGGCGCGAAGCTCGGCTTAGGGTTCGCCAGATGGTCGCCCAACTCCCCGCCAAGTTCCGCGAGGTGGTTGTGCTTTGCGACTTGCAGGACCTGCCCTACGAGGAGACGGCCGCGATCTTGCGCATTTCTATCGGGACTGTTCGCTCCCGACTTCACCGGGGCAGGAACCGACTGAAAGAGATGCTGAAGGACTACTTCCACGAACTGGAGGCAGCGGCGTGAAGTCGTTCACCTGCTGGCGAGTGCGGCAAGCGTTGGCGGCGTCGGAGGAGCTGCTTGCCGGGAAGCAGCGCTTCGTCGACGAGCACCTGACGCGCTGCCCGGAGTGCGCCCGGGAGCGCCGCTGGCTCCGCCTCACTCAGGATTCGCTGGCCGCCCAGCGTTCCGTCTCTCCGCCAGCGGACTTCACCCGCCGTGCCATGGCCCGGTTTGCTGCGACCCCTCGACATCGGCCCGCGTGGGCGGTGCTTCCGTTGGTGCCGCAGTTGGCCCAGGTGGGAGTCGCACTGGCGCTGTTCCACGTGGGGACCAGCGCGCTCCGCCGCCCGGCGACGCTGACCTGGACTCCTCCAGCGCCGTCCACTACGCTCGCGGCACCGGCTGACACGACCGGGGGCGCCTTCGTGCAAGACGCGGGACGTCCTCAGTTGGCGGCTACTTCGTCGCCTGTCGCCGCTGCCTTTCGGTCAACTGAATCGATTCCCGTCCGTGAACGCACCCCCCGGCAACGCGTATCCCGCCGCGAAACAAGGGTGCCTGGCAGCCGCGTTTCCATCCAACTCCAGCGCGTTGCTCCAGCGCCTACCCGAACGCACACCCAGGGGCGGAATGACGCTGACGCGCTCATCCGCAGCTCAACCGCGCTCATGGCCGAACGGGAATACCTGGCGGCTCTCACGCGCTGCCAGGAGGCCGCCGAGCGGGCTCGCAGCCAGGAAGGCCGTCAGCGTGCCCGTGAACTCGCCGGGCAGTTGCACGCCGCCTCGGGCGATACGGTCCTGGAGCAGGCGCTGCTACAACCGGCCGCTTTTTCTTCCGGGCGCGAGGCTCCAGCCGTGCGGGGCACGGACCCCGTGACCGTGGCAACCCAGTGCCGCGAGGTGCAGCGGGCGCTGCGGAAGCTACCGCGCGAGCAGCGCAGTCCCCAGACGCTGATGGCTTTGGCCACCGCCTGCGAGGCGTTGGCGGAACGGGCCTCCGCCGTGGAAGCGTACGCCCAGATCGTCGAACGCTTCCCCAATGCCGAGGAGAGCCGTACAGCGGCGCAGCGGCTGGCGCAACTGAGCTGAGCGTGAGGGTGAGGGACGCTGCGTGAACGGCCGGGTCTCCACCGTCGGCATTCCGCGCCACCAAGCGGCCGCCAGACCGCCATTTCCCCCAGTGATGCAGTTGCCCACCCCCGCTACTATTCAGTCCCTCGCCGGCAGGGCTGGACGGTTCTTCGTCCCTGCCGCTTGGTCGCTTCTCTGCGTGCTTTCGGCCTGCGCCCTCGCCTCGCCGGAAGAGACCGGCGGGCCGGAGGTTCTCTTCCGAGCCGGGTTCGACGAGACTCCCGCTGGCGATCTGCCCATGGACTGGCTGACTACGAACGGCACGTGGACTGTCTCCGGAGGCAGCAACCGGGTGGCACGGCAGGCGGACCCCAAGCTGTCGGGTCAAGCAACGGCCGCGCTGACGTGGGTCAACTACGACCTCCGCACGACCGTGGTTTGCCGCGAGCACCGGAGCCCCTGGGGCATGGGCTTGTTCGCGTACTGGCAGGACAACCACAACTACTACCGCCTCTCCAACTTCGGCGACCAACTCGTGCTTGTGCGCTGCCTCGAGGGCGTCGCCGAGGTGCTGGGCGCAGCGCCGGCGACGGTGGAGAAAGGCCAGCCCTGGACGTTTCGACTGGTCCTTTCCGGCGATTCCAGAGGCACGCGCCTGCGCGGCCGCGCTTGGCCCTCTGGCCAGGCGGAGCCGGCAGGTTGGCCGGTTGAGGCGTACGACTTCTCCCGCTTGCGGCATGGCGGCGCAGCGGGCGTGTGGTGCGCGAAGGCGCTCTGCCAGTTCAGCGAAGTCGTCATCCAGTCGGCCGACCCGGCGAAACTGCGCGCGGGCGAAGGCGTGTACCGCACCGATTTCAGCAACGGCGTCGAGGGGCAGTCGCCGCCCGGTTGGTTCCCTCTCGGCGGGGACTGGCGGCTGACCGGAGCGCCAACCCCGGTCCTGGAACAACGTGCCCAAGACGCCCCCCTCACCTTCAACGCCAATGCCTTTTGCCTGTTGGCGGAGTGGAGCAACTACACCGTGGCCGCGCGCTTGCGGGCAGTTACCGGGAGAGACAACTGGGGATTCGGTCTCGCCGCCTACTATCAGAACGAAGACAACAACTACCGGCTGTACAGTGTGGGCGACACGCTGTTCCTGGGGAGGCGCACCACCGACAGCGGGCTGACGCTGCTGGCGCAGTGCCCGCTGCAGTTCCGCGAAGGGAAAGACTACCGCTTCCGACTGCGCCTGAGTTCGCAGGCGGACAAGGTGGCGCTGAAAGGCAAAGCCTGGCCGGCGGACGGGCCGGAGCCTGCACAGTGGACCATTGAGACGGAGGATGCGTCGGGCGAACGGTTCACGGCGGGTGCCGTGGCATTGCTGGCCTACGGAGCCGTATGCGACTTCGACGATGTGCTGGTCGCAAAGAACAGAGAGGAGTGAGCGGGTGAACAGGCGAGCAGCGCTCGGGATCCTCGGTCTCGTTTGCCTGGCGGCCGCTTGGCGCGCCGACGCCGCCGAGCCGTTGTTTCTGCGGACGTTCGACGACCAGCCTCCCGGAGACCCCGGTTCCGGTTGGTTGCTGACGGGCGGCGAATGGCGCATTGAGGGAGGCGAGAACCGCGCGCTCCGGCAGGTGGAGCGTGAGCTGTTCCAGGAAGCGTTCGCCCTTGCGTCCTGGAGCCAGCCCGACGTGCTCTGCCGTTTCCGCGCGATCCCCGGCACAGGAGATGGGGGCGCCGGGGTGGTGGCGCAATGCCAGGGAATCGACCGCTACTACGCGCTTGCCGCCATTGGCGGCAAGCTTCATCTCCTCAAGCGTTGGCGCGGGTATGTCGCCTCCCTGGCCACGGCCCCAGTGCAGCTCCAGCCCGGCCAATGGAACTCGCTGCGGCTGCAGGTTGCCGCCGGCGAGGGCAAGGTGCAGCTCTCCGGCAAGTTGTGGCAAGAGACCGAACCGCGACAGCCACTGGTGGCCGCCACCGACGAGAACGCCCCGTTGACGCGTGGCGCCGCGGGCCTGTGGTGTGCCAACATGGACTGCTCGTTCGACCGGTTCGAGTTGCGGGACGAGCAGCAGCGGACCCCTTCGTTGGTCGAGGCATTCGGCAGTGAT
The DNA here is from genome assembly GCA_002779825.1 of Armatimonadetes bacterium CG06_land_8_20_14_3_00_66_21. Lineage (GTDB taxonomy): Bacteria > Armatimonadota > Abditibacteriia > CG2-30-66-41 > CG2-30-66-41 > CG2-30-66-41. Next base: position 7,028 of record PEVN01000574.1, read on the forward strand.
TCGCTCGGCGAACTCCCCGCACTTTGGCGGGTGGCGCAGGGCCGCTGGTTCTCGGACTCGCAGAACGAGCGCCACGTCCTTCGCCATCCGGGAACCGACGGGAGCGTGTCGTTCGATGAGAACGCGCTGGCACTGGTGCGCCTCCGGAATTACACGGTGACCGCCCTGGTTCGCCGCGACACGGACGCCCGAGCGTGGGGAGCCGGTCTCGTCGCGTACTGCTCCAGCCCCGACTCCCACTACCGCCTCCGCGTGGTCGGCGACCGCCTCTACCTCACCAAGCGGTGGGACGCCGAGCATGCGGAGAACCTCGCGGAGACGAAACTGGCGCTCCAGCCCGGGCAGTGGTACCGGCTCAAACTGCGCCTGAGAACGCTGACCGACGGCGTCCAGTTGCTGGGGCGCGCGTGGACGGGCAACGTCGAGCCGGACGAATGGACGCTCACTGGCTTCGACGGAACCCAACCGTTGCCGGGCGGCGGCGCCGGCCTGTGGGCGTTCATCGGGCAGAGCAGCTTTGACGACTTCCGGGTGATCGCCGAAGGCTGACACCAAGGTGCGATGAGTGACCCGAACTCACCTGACCGACGCACATTCCTGACCGGAAGCCTCGCCGCCGCGTGGCTGGCGGGAAGGAGATTCTCAATGGCCGAGAACGCCGACGCAACCAAAGACACGCCCGGATCCCCGACTTGCTTGGACTACGCTCTGTCCTTCATCTGCAATCCATCGCCGGCGAACGCCGTGCGCTTCTGGGTCGAGAGCCGCACGACGCTGATCGACATGGCAGCCGGCACGACGACCCACTTCTACCAGTGCGGCTCGTGCAAGAGCGAGAACACCTTCGCCGCGGAGAACCTGTTCCAGTCGCCCAACTACGACTTCCTGCCAATCCTGGGAGAGGGCGACTGGCTGATCTTCCGGCGGCTGGCCGGCCTGAGCGACCGCTACCGCGCGGTGACGAAGACGGAGAGCCTCTGGGGGGAGCCGATGCTCAGGTTGCGCGAACCGCGACAGGTGACGTTGCTCGACACTTGGGAGAAGATCCACGACGCCACGGCCGCCGGCATCCCCATTGTCAGCCAGACCGAGCTGACCAATGCCGACACCGGCTTGCGTGCAGTCATCGAGTGCCCGGTGAAGACGATGAACGTGAGTCTGAACAACCGTCAGTACCAGGTCGACACCGGCCCCGTCGCCTTCCCGGATCTGTCAAAGCGCCCGGACCGGCTCATCGATTGCCTCAGCCTGGCCTTCGTCGCCTTCAACGCGCCACACTTCGCCGACTTCGTCGTCGAGCAGTTGACGCCCATTGCCCAAGCCGGCGACCCCGGCTGCGAGACGTACCACTACTCGGGTCCGTTCAGCTTGCCGGCGCGGAACCGCCTGTTGGCGCTTGGCTCGCCGGAGTGACGATCCCCGCGCGTTACAATCTGTTGCGACCTGATACAATGGCGCGTCAATGCCGTAGCGACTGCCGTGAGTCCTTTGGACGTGCCTCGCGGAAGGAGGCAATGCCATGGAGTATCCTGTCGTGGTTCAGCAGCAGGGCGAGCAACGCTAGCGGGCGTTCATTCCCTTTTTCCCGGAATGCTCCGGCGATGGTGCAAGCGAGGAAGCCGCGCTCGAGCGCCTTCGGCAGGTGGCTCACAGCGCTTTGGCGCGGACCAAGCTGACAACGATCGCCGTCGATGAACACTTGGCGGAGGAGTGGCCCCACTTCGGCGTGTTCAGAAATGACCCGACCTGGGGGGCGCTGTTTGACGACCTCGAGCGGCGGCGCGAGGTGAGTGCGGAGAGGGACTGAAGGGCAACCCGTGTACCTCTGGGACAGCGACACATTGCGGGCCTACGCGGATGGTCGGCCGGCGCTTATGGAGCGTCTCCGTCGCGTTCGCCGATCGGAGGTTGCGCTTCCCTCTGTAGTAGTTGCGGAGGTGCTCAGAGGACGCAGCGAGTACGCACTCTAGGCGGAGACCTCCGAGCGTCTGGTGTTGGCGCACCGGTTGCTGATGCAGACGTGGGAGAGGGTCGGCACATTTCGGATGACCCAGTTCGACAAGGCAAGTGCTTTGGAGTTGGAGCGACTCCAGCAGAAGCACCGGAGGCACAAGGGCCGTGCCGACATTTGGTGAACTGGAAGTACGTCTGCCAGTTGAGGTAGGCGACCAGCCAGTCACGGTACAGCTCGTTGCCGGTTGCCTGCCATGCTCGGTGGAGTGCGATCGGCATCTCGTTGCGGTTCATAAGAACTGGTGCCGGGCCGTGGGTGAAGCCGCCGGCAATCTTCAGGTCCATGTTGTAGGGGGGCACGCGCACCTTCTCCTGCGGGCGGAGGAGGTCGACGTGCGGATCATAGAGCGCCCCTTGCGCCAGCAGCGTGTGCGCGTACCGATGCAGCAGCTCCTCGAAGACGGTGTCGCCCCAGGCGTCCAGCGCATCGGCCAGGAACCAGATCACCGCCGCCGTTCCCGTCGGAAGCTGCCAGTACTGCCGGCGCAGGAGATAGTCGCTCTCCCCGCAGCCGTAGTCGGCAAGGGGCGGACGCAGTTGCGCCACCAGGTGATCGGTCAGCCGGCGGGCGGCGGCGAGCCAATCGGGGTTGCCGTCTTGGGCGTAGAGCGACAGCAAGCCGGTGACGACCGGCGCACACGAGGCCGGTTGGCAGCCCAGCACCTCGCTGGAGCGCGTCGGACCAGGCTCTGGGAGCCGGGTCACGGGCGGCCGGGCGTCGCAGGGCAGCATGCCGGCCAGGTGCGCGGGCAGTTCGCCTTCGTACACCCGATCGAGCGGGGCGTCAGGCTGCCACAGCGCGTCCAGGTCCACGTCGAAGTGCCACAGGCTGGGCAGCGATCCATCGGGTGCTTGGTTTGGCACGACCCAGGCGGCGAGGTCTTGCGCCACCGCCAGCGTATCCGCCCAGCCGGTCAGCCGGTGGACATGGGCCAGCCAATGCATCGTCGTGCCCTGGTGCGCCGACCAGACGAAGTCCGGCATCCAGCGCGAGCAGATGAACGCGCCGGTCATGTCGCCTGGCGTCCGCCAGTGGACGCGCGCGGGCGGCGCTGGAGAACGCCGGCAAGGCCGACCAGATCAAGATCATCGGCTTCGACGGCCAGCCCGAAGGCAAGCAGGCAATCAAGGACGGGAAGCTCTACGCCGACCCAATCCAGTTCCCCGATCAGATCGGGCAGAAGACTGTGCAGGCCATCATGCAGTACTTCGATGGCGAGAAGGTACCCAAGGAAGTGCTGATCCCGACGGAACTCTATCGCAAGGCCGACGCTGAGAAGGACGCGAGCTTGCGGTGACCTCAGCGCAGGAGACGACAGCCCACCGAACCAGCCTCAAGTCGGTCTTCTCCCGCCTCGCCGCCGACTATGGAATGCTGGCGGCGTTGGTGCTGTTGTGCCTCTTCTTCAGCCTGCGCACGATGGACGAGCAGCATCCCAACGGCGCCGAGGGAGCGAACAAGCTGGCAGCCGAGTTGTCGAGGAGCGCAGGAAGCAGGACGCTGCGGGTGCTCATCGTCGCCCGCGGCAACGACGAGGACCGGCAGTTCGCGGAGACACTGCATTCCCGCTTGCAGTCGAGCGGCCGGTTCGAGGTTGCGGGCACGGTAGTCGGGCAGCCCCTCGAGGCGCGGCAGGCGATGGACCGAATCGTCGGAGCCGGCGGCACGCTGGACCTAATTGCCTGCAACCACACTACAGGCGCCTGGCCGGTGTTCGACAAGCTGGGCGAGAAGATCCCCGAGCTGCGCGAGGCGAAGGTGGTCCAGCCCCGCAGTCACCGCTGGCCCAACTTCCTCAAAGCCGACAACCTCCGCAACGTCGCCAACCAGATCGTCGTCATCGGCATCCTGGCCATCGGGATGACGCTGGTCATCATCACCGGCGGCATCGATCTCTCCGTGGGCAGCCTGATCGCGCTGTCGGCCGTAGTGACCACACTGCTGATCCGGAACGCCGCTGGCGGCGAGCAGGCAGGAGTGGTGGGGATGATCCTCTGCAGTTTGGCCGCTATCGGCGCGTGCGGGGCTGTGGGGCTCTTCTCCGGCGCGATGGTGACCTTCTTCGCGATCCCGCCATTCATCGTCACGCTGGGCATTATGCTGGTGGCCAGCGGACTCGCCTACATCCTTGCAGGCGGGCAATCCATCTACCAGGTGCCGGCGTCGTTCATCTGGCTGGGCCGCGGGACCGCAGTCTTTGGGCTGCCCAACGCCGTCGTGCTCATGTTGGTCCTCTACGCCGCGGCGCACGTGCTGAGGGCCCGCATGGCGCTCGGCCGGCACGTCTACGCCGTCGGCGGCAACAAGGAAGCGGCGCGACTGTCGGGCGTGCCAGTCGGTCGCGTGCTGCTGTTCGTCTACACGGCATGCGGCGCCCTGGCGGGTCTGGGCGGCGTCATCACCGCCTCGCAACTTCGCAGCGGCTCGCCGACTTACGGGCTGATGTACGAGCTGTACGTCATCGCCGCGGTAGTGGTTGGTGGGGCCAGCCTGGCCGGCGGCGAGGGCAAGGTGCTCGGCACGCTCATCGGCGCCTTTATCATCGCCGTCATCCAGAACGGCATGAACTTGACGAACGTCGAGAGCTACACGCAGAAGGTGGTGCTGGGTGTGGTAATCCTCGGCGCTGTGCTGTTGGATATGCTGAAGAAGCAGGGGCGGCTGGCGTTCTTCGGCCGACGGACGAAAAACCGGTAGCCAAGTCAAGCGCAACGTGATCGCGTAGAGAAGGCCCCGGGGCGTGTGGCAGACTGACGGTCGGGCGAGCTCAGCATTTGCGCGTGCCCGGAGAATGCACGGATGGAACGACTCTTCACACTCACCTACTGGGTCGATGACGGCTGGTACGTAGGCCGGCTCGTCCAGGTGCCCGGTGTGGTCAGCCAGGGCGAGACGCTTGACGAACTGGAAAACAACCTCCGCGACGCGTACAGCATGATGGTCCAGGAATCGCCCGCGCTCCACCGTGCCGATGCGAGGACCGAGGAGCTGGCGCTTGCGGGATGAAGCGTCACGAGCTGATCCGCCAGCACCTGGGGATTGAGTAAGGGCCTACGGACTCATGGCACAATCCGCCACTCCAGCCGAGCCACCTCCGCGGCGAAGGTCGACACCGTCTTGCCGGCCACCTGCGCCTCCCACTGATGCCCGTAAAAGGTGTGCTGTTGCTTCTCCTCGTCGGGCTGCAGGTCGTGGTACTTCTGGAGCTTGCCCTCGAAGTTGACCCAGTAGATCGCGACCGGCTCTCTGCGCAGGTTCCGGATAACGAGGTTGCAGCTTCCCTCGCCCGGCGTCTTCAGCGCGTATCCCTCCGGTGGCTCTTCGCCGCGCAGGTTGTGGACCCAGAAGTCCCACTGGCGACGTTCGACGTATGGGCCGCCGGGGCCGTGACCGGCTCCGGGGACAATCAGCAAGTCGAAGTCCTTGTTGGCGCTGAGGAGCGCGTCGACGAACTGCATGGTGCTGGCGGAACAGTTGACATTGTCGTCCAGCTCGCCGTGGATCAGGAACAGCTTGCCCTGTAGTTTGCTCGCGTTGACGACATTGGACTGCTCTTCGTAGTGCTTGCCGACGGGGTAGCCCATCCACAGCTCGTTCCACCAGGCCTTGTCGGTGCGGTGATCGTGGTTGCCCGAGATGGCGATGGCCGCTTTGTAGGACTCGGAGTGGGCGATGAGCGCGTGGGCCGCGTTGTAGCCGCCGGCCGAGACGCCCGTGATGCCGACGCGATTGAGGTCCAAGTACGGGTAGCGTTGGGCGGCGGCCTTCATCCACAGAATCCGGTCGGGAAAGCCGCTGTCGCCCAGGTTCTTGTAGGCAACGTTGTGGAACGCCTTCGACCGGCCCGACATGCCCATGCCGTCGAGTTGCACCACGACGAACCCCAACTCGGCCAGCGTCTGCTGCCCCCGGCGGACGGCGAAGTCGGTGGGCACAGACGACCCCTGCGGGCCGGCGTAGATGGTCTCGACGACGGGGTACTTCTTCGTCGCGTCCAGATTCGAAGGCCGGAAGATCACGCCCCAGATGTCGGTCTGCCCGTCGCGCCCCTTCGCCACGAACGACTCGGGCCACTTCCACTGGGCGGCGAGCAGATCCTGGACGTCCGCCTGCTCCAGCTCGCAGGCCAGGGAACCATCCATCGCGCGCCGCAGCTCTGTGACCGGCGCCAGATCGACTCGCGAGTACGTGTCGATGAGATACTCGCCGTCGGGTGAGTAGGTCGCCGAGTGGTGCCCGTTCCCGGGCGTCAAGCGGACCAAGCCCGAGCCGTCGAAGTTGGCGCGGAAGTGCTGGAGCAAGTACGGATTCCGCCCCGGCACCCAGCCACCGGCGGTGAACCAGACTTGGCGCTTCCCCTCGTCCACCCGCTCGACCTCGTGCACCGCCCACGGCCCGCGGGTGACTTGGTTCTTCACTTCTCCGGTCTCGCCGTCGATCAGGTACAGGTGATTCCAGCCGTCGCGCTCCGACATCCAGAGGAGTTCCTCGCCGTCGCCGAGGTAGCACGAGTACCTCCTCATCGGCGGCAGGAAGGTGTTGCTGCGTTCGTCGATGACCGTGCGCGCCTTTCCGGTTGCAGCGTCGACCTCGATCACACGGACCCGCTGGAAGCCGCGGTGCGTCTGCTCATACGTGAAGTGCCGGCTGTCCTTCTTCCACCGCACGTCAGGCGGCCCCCACCAGTCGATCGGCTCAATCTGCACCTTAATGCCTTTGCGCGTTACCGCTTCGAAGACCCACAGCTCGTGCACGTCCAGCTTGTCACCGGGCAACGCGTACTCGTGGGATCTCAGGAGTGGCCGCACGCCCTCCTTGGGCCGCGACTCGATCATGTGCATCTCGAGGTGGTCGCCCGGCTGCGTGCGGTAGGCCACCAGCTTCGTCGAGTCGGGCGACCAGCCGCGGAGGTTGCCGTCGGCGTTCTTCTCCTCACCGTCCATGGTGAGCTGTACTTCTCCGCCGCCCTCCTTGGCTCGGAGGAAGACGTTGTGGTTCTTCACGAAGGCGATCCACTTGCCGTCGGGCGACTCGTTTGGGTCGCGCGCGGGTGCCGCCTGCACCGGTTTCGTCTCTGACGGAACTGCCTCCGGCTCCGCTGAGCGCTCGGCCTCCGTGCATCTGTACGTTGTCAGGTCGCACCGGTAGTGGGCGTCACCGGCGTCGAAACTGATGGCTCGGCCGTCGCCGGCGAACTGGATGGACTGGAACGGCAGCTTCCCCGGTTGGTAGACCACCCCCGTTGCTGCCGACAGCGCCGCAGCCAGTCGCGCGTGATCGAATGCCGGTTGGCGCGCGCCCTGCTTGGCGTCCACGAGAATGAACTCGCTCTCGCCGCGGACGAGGTTGCGGTACCAGAACCGAGGCGCGCCCTCGATCCAGTTGGCGTTGACCTTTGCCTTGTAGACGAGGCGGTCCATGGCCGGAGACCCGAACCGCTCCGCACGCTCATAGTCGGCGCGGACAGCGGCTTGCTGAGCAGCGCGCGGAAGCTCCGCTGCCCCGCTGGGAGCGGCGAGGAAGATCAAGCGCGAGGTGAGGCGCGTGCAGGCGAGGAGTGCGTGAGCTGAGACCATGGTGTGCTGTGCTGTTCTGTTGAGGGGAATGGGGACCTATGCGACCGCGCGAGCCGCCCATGCGAGTCTGACGAATTCCCCGCAGGAGGGCAAGGCATCAGTCGTCGACGAGCTGGTGGCAGTGCAGAAACCGCCCTCGCCCGCCCCGATAGAACAGACAACGCCGCCGCGCGTCAACGTTAGGAGTGACCCTACCCTGCAGCGAAAGGAAGTGAAACCCATGCGACGCGCCACGACCATTGCAGCCGGGTTCGGCTTGCTGGCCAGTCTGGCCGCCATTTCGTTTGCGGCCGAAGCCAAGTCCGGACTGCAGGTCGGCGAGAGTCTCCCCAAGTTCGTCGTTGTCGACGCGACCGGCGAGTACAAGCAGGACCCCGGGGTGTGCTACATATGAGCGAATGGCTCGGCGCCCGTCGTCCTTGCATTCATCAAGGGCAGCGCCGAAGACGCGACCGGTCTGGTCGCCAAGCTCGACGGACTCACAAAACAGAACGCAAAGCTCAAAGCAGTAGTGGTGTTCCTTACTGGAACAGACCAGCGTCAGACGCTGGAGAAGCTCGCCGCCGACAAGAAACTCAAAGTGCCGTTGGTCGTGCCCAAGGCTGGGAAAGGGAACAGACATCGTACCCCCCTGGTGGAACTGAAGGTGTTAGGTAGAGCGGGGAACCAGGAGGTACAGAAGTGGAGGCAGGAATGGCTGCGGTAGGCGCGTGGAGCGTAGCGGAGCGCGCCTACCGCAGCCAGCGCGGACGTGAGGCGGGGCACACCGGCTGACTTCGTGCGCTTCAGAGGGGTACGCAAACCACTGACGCCCGGAAGAACCGATGTGCCCGCTCCCGTATGATGCCATGAGACGTGACAGCAAAGACCCCCGTCAGCTTCGGTACCGGCTGGTGCTGCACGCCGCTGAGCACGGCCTCAAGCCGACCGCGCGGGACTTCCACTGCACCCCGCAGACGGTGCGCAAGTGGGTCCGTCGCTGGCAGGCCGACGGCTGGGCCGGGCTGGTGGAGCAGAGCCGGGCCCCGCGAAATCCGGTCCGTCAGATCTCTGCCGCCCAGCGACAGCAGGCGATTCGGGTGAAGCAGCAGTGCCCCGCCTTCGGCGCCCAGCGTGAAAGCCCTCCGCCGAATCTGGCGGGAAGAGAAGCTGCTGAAGGTGAAGCGGCGCAAACACCAGACCAAACAGAACCTCCGCGCCGAGAAGGCGAAGATGGCCGTGGGGCGGCAGTTCTGCGTGGATACGAAGGATCTGGACGACATTCCCGAGCTCTGGCCGCAAATCCAGCGCTTCAACCTGCCACTGGTCCAATACACCGTCCGAGAGGTAGTCAGTGGGCTCCAGTTCGTCGCCTACGCCCGCGAGCGCTTCATCAGCCACTGCTCGGGTGTCATCACGTCCAACCGCGTCTTCCCCAGAAAGTGCTTGGCGTTCCAGGTCACGAAGGTGGTCGCTGTCGGGTGTGACTCGGCCGTGAGTAGCGGGAGAGCGTCCTTGAAGGCCACTCGCCGCAGAATCACTCCGAACGCGCGACCCGCCAGTAGATCGATCATGCGCCGTCCCACCCGATCAGGGAGCGCAGGCGCCAACACCGTCAACCCGTATTGCCTCCCGAAGCTGGCGTACAACGCCAGAAGTTGCTGTCGGTTGAGGTTGAAGCTCAGAACGCCGCAGACCTCGAGCACGTTGAAGAGAGTGGTCGCCGCCTCCTCCGAATGCGCCGACACTGCCGCCAGGAACCGATGGTTCAGTGAGTGTCTGACATCGCCAGGATAGCGCAGGTCCCTGACAAACACGTCGGAGTCGATGACTATCATGCCTACTCGTCCTCTGACCAAGGGCGGCCGCGCAGCGCGCTCATCGCCTCCGCCAAGGACGGGTATTCCGGCTCGGAATTGCGCAACGCAGCCTCGATATCGTCCCATTCGGCAGCAACCGGTGGTTCCGTTCCGTCAAGCAGCGCTCGCGTGCACGCAACCAACACCCCGTCGTCGATCTCTTCCGCTGGCCGCGAGGCAACGGCTGCGCGCAGCGGCGCCGGCAGGGCGGCCACGCGGGAACGAGCATCACCCACCGCATGAGCAGGCACCAGCCAGAGGTCTGACGGCATGCCGAAGCGGCCGAATCTCACCTGGACTTGCTCGTCCATCAGCCGTCGGTGGAACTCGCACAACTCCCTGGACTGATGGAGTGCAGCTATCATGACGCAACCTCCTCGCGCTCAACAGTCAGTTCTTGGTCCAGTCGGAAGGCGGTTAGCGTCAGTAGCAGGTGGATGACGGTATCCGCAACCACCTTCGTGCACTCCCGTGGGGTGATGGTGCCATGCGCGGCCCTGTTCCGCAGGTTCCATCCGGAACCGGGGTCGGCCATGACAAGGCGAACGTACTGGCGCAGCTCAACCGGCAAGCATTCCCTGACGAACTTCTTCTCCACGAACGAGCCCAGCGTTTCATGCTCCCATCCTTTCACCCGGCGACGCAGTCTGGTGACCGGGTGTCCCGCCTTCTCGAACAACGCTCTGAGCATGTCCTCGAACTGCGGCACGAGTACGTGGAGGGCGCTCACGTAGTCCTGGGCGAAGTAGCGGTCGAAGCCCACGCGCAGTATCTCGAGATTGCTTTCGTCAGCCGCCCCCCAGCCGTCGAAGTACTCCACCAGGCCAGCGGTGTTCATCCCCTTTTCATCGCGCAACCGGTCGAACAGCTCCGGGAGGATGAGCGCACTGGTGATCTGGATTCCTACCAGAAGGTTGCGGTCTACCAGTGCCTGACGCCTCTCCGCGTCGCTCTCAGACCTGGACACGGCCATGTCGTCTGCGATCGTGCCCAACGGCAGGCGCGCGAACAGGAATCCGCTCTCGAATATGCGTTCGGCCAGTTCCGTGGCCGAGGCTACGTTCGGCAACAGCGCGCCCTCTGAAGCGACACGCGCCAGACACTGTGCCAAAGTCTCCGGATCGAGGAAGTGCGATACCATCGTGTCGCGTTCTTCGGTCGGGACCTCCAACGGGAGGGCAATGCACCCCATCTCGTCCCGCCCCTTCCGGTACATCTCTCGGATTCGCCGCTTCAGCTCATCCTGTCTGCGTTGTAGTTCGGGACGATACGCCGTTGGGAGGCGCGCATCGCTGAGTAGACGCTGGTAGTGCTCGAACGCTGACTCGTAGAAGGCGGCTGCGACGAGGTGGGCAGGACCAGTCTCCGTCAGCTTGTGCTCTGCTTCATGCTCGAAGGACTCCCCCTGCCTGACTCGCAGCTCGAAGGTCTCCTCGGTGGCGTTCCGCCGCTCAGCCGCTTCTGCCGCCACTCCGAGGAACGCGCGCTCCCCATCGTGATTGCCGGCGTTCGCAAATCGTGCTGCCAGGTCCACACAGGATGTCTGGACAGTGCCGAGCGTTGCGGCGTCGACCACGTGCCCAAGCTGCGCGTGCGCTTGGACGTGCAGAAGGATCTCACACAGCTCGAGTGTCCACCGCCCCGTTATGCGGTCCTTGGCACACGGCTCTACCACAGGATCAACCTGGCGTAGTCGCTCAACCGTCTCGCGGAGGGTCCCAACCGTGGCCGCGAGCTTGTCGGCCTTCTGGAGCCGCAGGGCCAGCGTCGCCGCCGCGTCGGCTGAGACGACCATTGGACCCGCATGGAGGCAGTTGTCAGAGGCCGCAAAGCGTCGCACGCTGTCCAGGTACGCGTCGATAGCCTGCTCTGCGAATCTGTGCTTCTGTGGGAGACAACTCCTCTCCCACAGGAAGTCGCAATAGCGCGCCTTCAGCACCGGACTGCGCGTCCCGAGGGCTCGTCCAGCGTAGTATTGCATTGCTTCTGGAGGGAACGCGTCAGGGTCGGGATACCCCGGGGCGAATCGGTCGTCGTCCTTGGACGGATCAAAGGCGATGGCAGTGCGAACGTGCAGCAAGCAGATTGCGTAGTCCCATTTCAGGCACTCGCTTCGCTCCGCACATCCAGCCTCCTCCAGAAGGTCGACAGCCCGTCGGAACTCGTCGGCAAGTTCGCGGCAGTCACGGAGCGGCACGCCGGCCCCTACTGCCGCCAAGACTGCCTCGGCCTCGTGCAACTTGGACTCGCGATCTTCGTTGCTCATTGGGTCGGACTTCCCGAAGAGGAATTCGGCGACTATCCGGGTCGGCGCGTTGCCCCGGACTGACATGCGTTCCCTAAGTGTACCCGGTGCGTGGCTTCGTCGGGATCAGGCTCTCCCGTCTATCGCCGCGGGGACTGCTCTGGCCGATCCACAAACAAGGTGGTTCACCCTACCGCAACCTCCTGCGCTCCACTCGGCTGACTTTCCCCCGCCTCATTCACCGCCGTCACCTTCACCCGAACCGCGGCGCCGGACGGCAGGTCGGCAAGCGTCGCGTCGCTGTCGTACACGGTCGCCGCCAGCACGAAGTCCGCGTCGGTGCCAACGAGCTGCTTGTAGACGTGGTAGCGCTCCGCGCGCGGGGTGTCGGCCCAGTCCAAGTGCAGGACGCCGGGGGCGCCTGGGGTCAGGACGAGGGATTCGGGGGATCGGGGGTGTCGGGGGCAACTGGGGGGAGGAGGCCAAAGGCGTACCAGCGCGGGTCGTCGGGCGGCAAGAGCAGGGAGAGCTCGTCGATCACCGCTCGCAGGCGGTGGCGGAGGGTGGTTTCGGCGGCGTCGCGGGCGGCTTTCTTGGCGCCGGAGGCTGCGAGGCCGGCGTTGACGGCGGTTCGGGCGGCGGAGAGGGTGGTGAACAGGACTTCGGCGCGGGCGGCGGTGACGTTGAGCTGCTCGATCTGGTGCTCGGGGTGGCTGGTGAAGTAGGTCTGCAGGGACGACAGCAGCGCCTGGCGGTCGGCCGCGGTGGTGGGGACGGCGGTGGACTGGTTGGGGAAGCCTGTCGGCTGCCACGCCTGCGACCACGTTGAGCCGAGGAAGTTCGCCAGCACGCCGCGCGCCGCCGACAGGAATGCTCTGGCGTTGGAGTCGGCAACCGTCTGCGCGGCAGTGAGGCGGGTTTTGTCGCTCCGGACCGTCTGGAACGCCACCTGCGCCTCCTGCGCTGCCGCCAAGGCTTCCCGGACCATCGCCTCCGTGTTGTGCGTCAGCCCCACCTCGGCTTCGTGGGCGTGCAGCCCGTCCGCCATGTCCACGGCAAGGGTGAAGAGCTCGTCCAAGCCCTTCGGGAGAGTATTGGAGAGGGAATAGACATGGTGGCCCCCTGCGGCAACTGAAGGTGTTTGGGAGGAAGGGGAAGACGGAACTGCAAGAATGGAGGAATGAGCGGTGGGGCACACCGGTCAACTTCGTGCTGCCACACTGTTGAGCCACCAACTGGAGGCAGGAAGAACCGATGTGCCCGCTCCCGTATG
>PEVN01000353.1 GCA_002779825.1 Armatimonadetes bacterium CG06_land_8_20_14_3_00_66_21
ACGGTGTATCCTCCTTGCGGGCCTTCCGACCCGGCTTTTCACAACTTGGAGGGTACACCACCTTCCTCGCCCGATCCACAACTTCCGATCATAACCCGCCACCGCGTAGTTGGAGATCTGGTTGGTATCGCGGATGGCCGCAATGCCCTGCTTCGCCAGGTAAGCCTTAGGGAACAGGTGATGACGTTCAACGGCGGCGCGATTGGCCTGCATAGCCGGATCCAGCAGATCGGCGACCTTGAGCTTCGAAAACAGCGCCCGCGCGTCCAGGAGCACCTGCGCCGCGTGATAGGCAAATAACGACGGGTTGCGCGGTGACGAGGTCGCCAGATCATTGGGTAGCGACACTGCCCAATAGTCGTTAGTGAGAGTGATGTCGCAGATTTGACTGAGCGTCCGAAGAAAGCCGTCCCCAGTGTCCACATTACGAAGCCGGGCCAGATCGAACTCCATGGCCGACTCAGGAGAGCCGGTGAAGCGTCCGGTCACCGCCGCCATAAAGAACCAGCGGGCAATCACGCGGCGCAGATCGAACTCGGGCACTTGGTACTCGGTTCGGCCGATCAGATACAGCATGTAGGAAAACAGGAGGTTGTTCTGGGAGCTAATCATCTTGCCGCTCCGAAAACCCGCCTGGCGGATGCAGTTCATGAAGTCGTGCCAGTACTGTAGGTTCAGCACTCGTTGCTGGGCATCCTTGAGCAGTGAAAACTGCTGCTCCCGGCGCTCATCACTGAACTCCTCGGTTTCGAGGTCCTTGCCCCGAAGAATCGAGTAGACATGCTTCAGCCGGGCGCGTTTGAACGCGACGCCCACGCCGACCCCCAACAACTGATCGGGCGAAGGCTCGATATAGTGGTTGAACGGCGACGCCTTGCCCTTCGAAGGTCTGCGGGATTCACGGCAGAACCCCTCTAGGGCAGCGCGCCCTTCATCCCAGAACACCGACATCAGGGTCAGAATGAAGTCAGCCTGATCCAGCGGTGTGCCCTTGCTGTTGACGCGCACGAACACATCCGACACCGCTTCTTCATCAATATCAGAGGCCAGTTCAAGAGCCGTAAACGGAAAGCCCAGCAATCCCTGAAGCTTGAGAATGCGGTCTTCAATAGCCAACTCCTCGGCTTCCCCTATCGCACGGCCCGTCTGCAGCTTCTCAAGATAGTCCCGAATGATCTTGGTTATCTTGGCATCCGCACTCCACAACACGGAGATGTCCGGGATGAAGGCTTTGTCACGACGTATAGCCGCATCGGCCACCTCAAACTTCTCTTCCAGCGGATTGAGGGCAATCTGGATACGTTCGCTCTCAAAGTTCTCCCGCAAGACGGCAATGTTCTTGGTGACGGCATATAGCGAAGTCAGGCGTTGCTGTCCATCCACAATCACCTGGCGAGGCGGCTTCTGCTTGCTGTCGGTGCCGATCGTCCGGGAAGCGTCGGCCAGCGCGCTTTGGCAGAAGAGCAAGTACCCCACTGGGTAGCCCTTGTACATGGAATCGAACAGATCCCGCACCTTGGCGTTCTTCCAGACAAAGGGGCGCTGTATGTCCGGCAGGCCGATCTCGCCCAGACCAATGTACTTGACCACTGAGCCGAGATCATAGTCAACCTTTGTGAATACTGTCTCGCTCATGCTGTTTCCTTCGGGCAACCAAGAGTGGCCAGTCCGAACGGTGTCCTGCCGGGTCCTGGCTGCCAAGGCATCACCGTGCGGAGGACGCCCTTTGGCGGGCCGCCGACTACACCAGCCCGTCCGGCTCCATTCGGCGCCGCCGGCAAGGCAACCATAGCACAGCCACTTCGCCCCGTCAACAGCCGCCTCCGCGCTCGCCGTCCAGCCCCATCTCAACTCGGCGGCGCCACCGGTTCCCCGTTTCCGTCGCCGTCATCCCCCGACGGATGCCTCCGCCTCGGGGTGGTGGCGGGGAGGCTGTTGAAGAGCACCCATTGGGACGAGCCGTTAGGGAAGGTGGCCAGGCCTTGGGTGCGGTAGGCGACGGTTAGGGTGTGGAGGCGGACGGCGGTCTCGCGGGCGTCGTTGTGGGCGGTTCTGGCGGCGCTTTCCTTCTGGGAGGCGTCGGTTTCGGCTGCTTCGACGGCGGCTACGTTTGCCTGGACGCTGCTTGGGTGATTGCCGGGATCGGCTCCCACGTGGCGGCGTCGGTTACCATTCCTCAGGCGATGTTCAGCAGCCTTACTCGACCGCGGGGGTGACGATGAAGGCGCGCTGCTGACTCAGGCGTCCGGCTCAGTTCCGAGGGCGTCCTCGAGCTGGGTCACCAAGGCTGGTAGGTTCTGTTGGACCGTGGACCGGACCACGTCCAACTCGATGGTGGCAGATCCGTGGATCAGTTTGTGCCGCATACCGACGATTTGGCGCCACGGAATGCCCGGGTACTGCTCGCAGTGCTCCTGCGGGACCAGAGTTGCTGCCTCGCCGATGAGTGCGATCACATGGGTGAGCGCGTAGCGGAGCTGTCGATCTTCGTCGAGGTCTTCGCGGCTTCGACCGGCAGCCAAATCAATGCCTTCTCGTGCATAGTCCGGCATGTGCCGAATGAAGATAGGGGGGTCTCGCTTAGGCATACACCACCTGCGCTTCGGCCAGCACTTCATCGCGGAAGTAGCAACTCAGGCCCTGCGGCGTCCGCAAGTCCACCTTGCGGCTGCCGCCCATGCTGGAAAGTTCCTCTTCCATATCGAAGAGCCGGAAGTAACCCGGCGTGCGGCCCGGCTCGAACTCGACCAGCACGTCTACGTCGCTGTCCGGCGTGAAGTCCTCTCGCGGCACGGAGCCGAACAGCGACAGCTTGCGGACATGGTGCCGACGGCAGAAGTCGGCGATCCCGTCATCGGGCAGGCTGACATTGCTTCGGCTCACCGGGGTCCCTCCCTAACGAAGTCGCACTCCGGCTTGACTTCCTCACGCCCGATTGTATCACTTGCGGCGCCTTATGCGACTCAGCTACCCCTCCTTCCCCCACTTCCCCCAGTCATGCCCCTTCCGTTTGAGCTGCAGCCCTCGCATCCGGCTCTGGATCTGCAGGACGGCGCGGTCGATCTCGGCCGCCGCGATTGGGTCTTCCTGGGCTACTGCTTGGGAGCCGGCGGTGAAGACGGTGGTGAGGAAGTTCAGGCAGTAGAGGTCGGCGGGGCGGGTTACGCTGGTGAGCAGGCTGCCCAATAAGTCGGCGCGGTCCTTGGGGGCGGGGTTGAGTTGGGCGGTCCAGGCGTCTAACTCGTGTTGCTCGCGCTCACGGCGGGCGGGGTCGACTACCTGGGGGACTGCTTCGGTGGCGAGGTCGTGTAGTTCGCGCTCGACGGGGGCGGTGTTGTTGCCGCTGAAGCCGAACTCCACGAAGGCGACCGCGAAGGGCGAGCCGGCACGGAGGACGGTGTTGCGGATGTCGGCCTTGGCGCCGTCGAGCGCCTTGCGTATCTGCAGGAGGTCCACCTCTCCGGCGCCGAGCTGGGTCTTGAACTTCTCCCAACGCGGGTCCTGCTCGAACTGCCGGTGGAACCGTTCACCAAGCATGCCCAGCAGGGCCATGCGGAAGACGCCGACCTGCGTCCACGTAGCGTGAGGCAGTTCGTCCACGTCGGTCTGGCGGAGGCACTTCAGGGCGGCGTCGGTGGCAATGGCGGGGTCGCCCTGCTCGAACTCCATCGTCAGGTAGATCAGTGACGCAACACCAACCGACCAGACGGTGACCGGTTCGTTGGGAATCCGTTCGGGGAGCGCCTGGGTTGCGGCGCGCAGGGGGCGCAGCTTGTTCGCCAGCCCGTCGTCGAAGGCCTTCTTCACTTGCTTGGCGCGCGGGTCATTCTCGTCGATCTTTGAGTCGGGCATGAACTTGTCCAAGACATCAAAGAACGCCTGCCCGCTCACCCCTTTGTCGATGGCATCACGCACCTCTGGCGGGAGCTGGTCGCCGAAGCTGAGCAGTGCGGCCTTCAGCTTCTTCTCGAACTCCGCGGGCAGAAGGTACGTGTCGCGGAGCGCTTTGAGCAAGGGCACTTCCGGGCCCTTGCCCATCACCGGGAGGATCTTCTCAAGCAGCGTCGCCAACTCCGGCCCGCTGCGGCCCTGTTCGTTGGCCTGATAGAACAGGCTGATCCCGAACCACGCCAAAGTGGGGTTGGTGCCCAGGTGCGCCGACAGGTCCTCCAGCAAGGGGTCGGCGTTGCCCTTGTAGCGCAGCGCCTTGTCAAAGACTGCCAGGAGCTGCGCCATGTCGGCGTCAGGCAGGAACATGCCTCGCAACAGATAGACGGTCGGCCAGTCGGGATGGCGCTTCACCAACGCGTCGGCATAGCTACGCGCCACCGCGAGGGGGCTCTCGCCCTCGGTCGTCCCCAGGCTCTGGTCCAGCTTGCTCTGCGAACTCAGCGCGATGAGCAGCCCCATTTCCGCGCGCTCCTGCAGGTGGAGCGCAACGACCGCCGGGTCGCCAGTGGCAGCGTCAATCATCGCCAGGCAGCGCTTCAGCTTGTCGATGCTCTCGCCAAGCGCGAAACGCTGGAGGGCCGTGATGCCGTCGGAGTAGGTGTCGTAGAGGAGCAGCGGCACTCTGCGGATCTGCTCGACCCGCTCCCGGGCGCGCTGAGGGCCAAGCTTGTACAGCAGTTCGAGCATGGTCCAGGTGGCGGCGGCATCGGGATCGACGGGGTTCATGCTCAGGAGGCGTTCGGTGGCTGCTTCCGCTTTGGGCAAGTCGAAGGTGTAGACGTAGGTGCTGCTGTTCCAAGTGAGCACCGCTTCGTTGTCGGGGAATGCCTTGGCGGCTGCTGCGGCGTCTTGCAGCGCCCCAGACTTGTCGCCGAGCCCCGCCCGAAGCAGGCCGCGAAGCGCCTGTGCCTCGGGAATGGCCTTGGTGGCCAGGTCGAGGTCGGCCAACGCCAACTTCCTCTCGCCGCGCGCGTAGCGCCCGATTCCGCGGTAGAGCCGCGCACTGGCGAACTCGCGGTCGCGCTGAAGCGCCATGGTCATCAGGCTTTCGGTCTGGAGGTAGTCCCCCTTGGAGAACGCCACCACCCCGCGGTTGAACACGATCTCCGCTTCCGCACCCAACGCTTCGGTTGTCGAAAGCCCCACGGTGGTGGGATACACGAGCCCGACTTCCTGCCCGTCCCCGACGGCGAGCAGCGCCGCCAACGCCTCGGTCTTCGCGTAAGCGTTTGGGTTCAGCCGAACGCGGCTGTTGGCGCCACCGGAGACCACCACGCGAGTGCCCTCGACCTGTTTCAGGCCGATGCCTTGGTAGTGGTCCGGGATCTCTACTGACGGGACCGGCCGTTCGGCCAGGCGCATCAACAGCGGGTCCACCACCTTCCGATCCCTGAGAATGGCGCAGAGCTTCGCCACGTCGAAGACAGCATCCAGCCGGCGGAACTGCTCCCGCTGCCCAGCGATTTCGGCGTAGTGCGCCGTGAAACCGGCGGCTTCCGCCTGCCACAGCGGATCAGCTTCGCCGGCGCCGAGCAGGTAGTCCTGCACGCGCTTCATCGTCTCGGTAAGCACCTGAACGCGGGAGTCGAACAGCACCGCGGTGGCACCGGCGGCGGACCACTCCCAGACGTCGGCGGTGCGCGACGGCATCGGCACCAGCCACAAGCGGGACATGACCTCGCCGGACGGCGGGGTGGCGGCCGCCAACTCGCAGGTGTTGCGGTAGCCGGGAACCGCCAGCACGTCTTCGCCCAAGGTGATCCGCTTCAGGGCGTAGTCGGCTTCCAGCATGGTGCGGACAAACTCCGACTTCTGAAGTGCAGCCGGAACGCCCCCCACGCGTACCCTCTGCGCGCCGCCAAAGTCAAGCGGGTCAGGATCCAGGGAAACAAAGGGGAACTCGCCGCTCCGCCAGATGGCCTGCAAGGCGGCAACGAACAGGTCCAACGCAATGGGCGCGCCGTCGGGTTCGACTTCACCCAAGACGAGGAAGTCGCCGTCGCTCCTCTGCACGAAGCCCCGCACCCGGGTGAGGGTCCCCAACGTCGTCGCACCGGGATCGGCCAGGAGTTGCCGCATCGACACGGCCTGCAGGCGCCACTCGCCGCTCGCCGCCGACACCACGAAGCTCTCGTGCCCCTGCTGCTGCTGGTCCAGCAGACGATCGAGGACCCGGGCGACCGCCGATGGAGGGACGTCGGTAGCCAACATGCCGGGGTCGTAGTAGAGCCGGACACCGCCAACTTTGGGATCCGCCACAGCGACTAAGCGGCTTGGGTCGGCGGTCTGGGGCTGGCCTTGTTTGTCCAGCAACGCCAATGCCTGCTGAATCCGCTCCGGTTGCAGCACCGGCGCGAACTGGTCGATGCCTCGCTTCGCGACTTCACCAACCAGCCCTTGGGCGAGCAGCGTCACCAGCTCCGCCTTGTTTGGGTCCGGCGCCTTCTCCGGATCGGTGGAGACTTTCAGGGCCAACTCGACCCCGGCCTTCGTCTTCTCGGTGAGATTGGCGCTCAGTCCACCAGAGAACGAGGTCTCGGAGAACTGCACTCCTTGACCGGTCGTCTGCCCCGGCCCGATACGCTCGAAGGTCGAGTGGCTGACGGAGACGTTGCCCGTCACGTCTTCCACAATGATGCCTTGCCCCACCGTGACCTTCTCGTATTGTTGCTGCGCGACGAAGATGGGTGGGAGCAGTTGCTTCAGTTCCGCAGTGACCCCCTCGATCACACCGGGCGGTGGCGACTGTCCGGCGGGCACGTCCTGGGAGTGCCGACCCAGTACACCATCCATCATCTTCAGTGCCGTCCGTGCCCCCGGCAGATTGCCGGCGTCCACCCCCATGGCTTCCAGGTACTTGCGGTTGTCGGCGTACTGAAACTCGATGCTGAAGACGTGCTTGACCAAGCCGCCATTGGGAAGGACGCCGCCGAACACCTCCAGCGTAGAACCCAGCACCCGGTCGTTGGGGTTGGTGCTGGCCTTCCACCGGATAACGTCGTCTCCAATGCTCAACGAACCGCCGCTGTTGCTCACCTGCCCGCCAACCTCAACGAACTTCCGCAGTTCGGTCTGGGCTTTGGCGCTCAGCTCATAGTCGGCGCTTACGTTGTTCTCGGCCAGCGCGCGGGCCAGCTTGGGCGGATCAGTCAGCAGCGCCTTCGCCTGCCCAAGCAGCGTCATGAGCTGCTTCTCGTTGGGCTTCTTCTGTTGCAGCAGGCGTTCGGCCCGTTGGTAGTTGAATGCCGACGGAGTGTCAGGCTCTGTAAGACCCGGACCCAGGTTGAGCCACAGTGCGAATGCGACGGAAACGACGCGAAACGCGTTCATATACAGCTCCCTCCTGAGAGGAGCAAGATGGGGCGCCGTGGTCACGGCGTACTGGCCCGATTGTGCGCTGGAATCGGGCAGGAAGGCAATGGGGCGAAGGGCGACTGTGAGCGACTGCGAACATCGACCGTTACCGAAAGACCGACCCCGAGTGGCACGGCGACTGGCAGCACGCCCAACAGGGGGCCCCCACCGGTTCGACCGCCGAACTCGATGATCTGGCCGCCCAGCCGGGCAGAAACGCCCCCTTCGTCTACGATGCGAAAGCCGCCGGCCAGCCTGCGAACGAGATAGACCCGGCGCTGTGAGCCGTCAGTGTTGTGCGCAATGCAGGTTGTGCAAAACCAATGCGACTGAGTGGTGGCGGACCGCCGGCGCTGGCATGCTGCTGTTCGGTGACGGCATTCCCGGCAGGGCTATCCACTCGCCGCAAGAACGACCTCAACAACCGGATGCGCACCTCGGAGCCCCACCAACATGGCGCGCGGCGGCCGAGTAGGGCGCGCTTGGCGCAAGCCGCTCTCGCAAGCCCCTGACTGTATTCCCGAAAACTCGTCTCGCCGTTCCGTCGCCCGCGTCGTACACCGCAAGACAGCTATCCGCATCCTCGACGCTGCGATGGATGTCGGAACACAGAACCTCCCGCCACTCTACGAGATCTGTGTGCTTCAGGTGGTACAGCTCTATTGAGGCGGTGGCACGCCGATAGGGGTAGTTGATGCAGCAGAACGGATTCGGCTCCACCGGCCCACTCTCATCGAACCACAAGAACCCAGGGGTCCGCCGGAGCCGTTGGATCGAGCAGCAGCAGCTCTTCGTCAGCCAAGTTGCCGGCCGGTGCATGTGCTCTGTGCGCTTCGTCGCGCAGCGGAAAGTGGTCGGGCTTGCATTCCCCCTGGCCTGTCGGTCTATCGACGCACCGGGAGCTGCAGACCCGCGCAGCAGAAACAGCAACCCCCCAATCTGAACGCACGGCACTGGTACCCCTGCACCGCCGAATTGGGGCCTGCTTGGACCCCAGCCCCAGCCTGTCTGCCTTGCGCCTCCAGAACACGTCTCACGAGAGGCTTCTTGCCAGCGCGGTGTAGAAACGGGCATCCGCTTCGTTCAGCCGAACCTGACAAACCGCGTGCTTCATGAAACCCCACCCTCGGCCCGTTTTCCGCACGAGGCGGGCCGAGGTCGC
>PEVN01000078.1 GCA_002779825.1 Armatimonadetes bacterium CG06_land_8_20_14_3_00_66_21
ACCTCGCCGCCGTGCTGGAAGAGGCGGGCTTCGAGGCGCGGATCTTCGACCTCTACCCACCGTCGCCCGACACCGACGACCCGGCAGTTCTCGACGAGCGGCTCGCGGGCGCGATTGCCGACGCGCAGCCTGAGATCGTGGGGATGACGATCCACACGCCGGCGATCGTGGAGAGAGTCCGCCTGGCACGGCTGATCCGCGAGCGACTCCCGGATGCGCTTCTCGTCGCCGGCGGGCACCATCCCGGTGCGGAACCGGAAGACTTGCTGCGCAACAGCGACTTTGACCTATGCGCGATTGGCGAGGGCGAAGAGACACTGGTGGAGATTGCCCAACGCGTCGCCGGGCGATCGAGACGACGGACGACGGGGTGGCTCGAGGGCATCAAGGGCATTGCCTACGCTTGCGACGACGAGATCGTGCGGGGCGCGCCCCGCACAGGTGTCGCCGACCTCGACTCCCTGCCCATGCAGGCCCACCACCTCCTTGGCCTGCCCGATTACGCGCCTCACCCACACCTGGGCATCCCCAGCACGGGGCTGCTGACATACCGAGGATGCCCACAGCGATGCGCGTTCTGCCTGAACCCGCAGGGGCATCGGGTCCGCCAACGTAGTCCCTCTCTCGTGGTCGACGAGATGGAGCGAGTGGTGCGAGAGTTTGGTGTCCACGGCGTCAACGTTTACGACAACCTGTTCGGGCTGGATCGGGCCCACTCCATGGCGGTCTGCGAGGAGATCATCCGGCGCGGGCCGGAGGTGATCTGGGACTGCTGGACCGCCGGCGACTTGATCGACCCAGAGCTGGCCGAACGGATGAAGGCGGCGGGGTGCATCCGAGTTGGGTTCGGCGCGGAAAGCGGCGACGACGAAGTTCTCGCGAAGTCGCACCGAGGCTTCACGGCGGCGCAGCACCAGGCCGGGCTCGACGCGCTCCATGTGGCGGGCCTGAAGACGCAGCCTTTCTTCATGATCGGGCTGCCCGGCGAATCGGCGGCAAGTATCCGGCGCACCGTCGAGGTCGCCAAGCGGTGCGGCGCGGCCGAGGTCGCGTTGAGCCTGCTTCGTCCGTACCCGGGCACAGCGCTCTGGCAGCGCCCCGAGGCGTTCGGCGTGCGGATCGTTCGCGGACCGAACTTCGAGGCGTACATTGAGACGGGGACCCTTCCGCGGGCGGCGATGCTCGACTGCGCCCAACAGGCCGGAGAAGAGCTGAAGCGAGACGGCGCGATGAAGGGCGACTTTCTGCGGTGGGATCGGTATGATTGGGAATGAGACCCCGCAGGGCGGCAGACGATGGGGAACTCGAAGGTCATGGCTTGGCGGGTCCCAGCAATGCTCTGGGGCTTCGGCGGCCAGGCGGACGGGGACTTCCTTCGCTGTGACCGGTGTGCGTGGGAATAAGGAGGAGCCGTAGATGAGTTCTTCGTCAGTAACACGAATCGGTATGATCGGCGCAGGTGAATTGGCGCGGACACGAGCGAAGTGCCTGGCGGAGATCCCCGAGGCGGAACTGTGTGCTGTGGCATCACGCACGAGGGAAAAGGCTCAGCGATTCGCCCAGGAGCATGGTATCCATGTAGTTTTTGCCAACCACCACGAGCTGCTTGCTTCGGAAGTCGACGCGGTGATCGTGGCAACGCCGAACGACACCCACTATGAGATCGTGACGGATGCACTCAAGGCGGACAAAGATGTGCTGGTGGAATACCCAATGGTTCTCTATTCTGAGCAAGCATCGGAGATTGTGCGTTTGTCCCGGGAGAGGAGAGTCGTTGTCGAGGTGGGCTTCGACAGCCGCTTTGACCCTCTGGACCGAAAGCTGCGGGAGGTGGTGCAGGGCGGGAACATCGGAGAGCCGCTCTGGTGTTCTGCTCAACTCCTTTACCATGTGAACTTCGACCCAGGCAGATGGTATTGGCAGCAGGAGGCGACGCGAGGCATGGTCGTCTCCTGGATGGTGGAGCGATTTGACCTGCTGCTGCGGCTGTGCGGAGAGGCCGAGCACGTGTTTGCGCTGCAAGCACCGGAGGTCTGCGCCGGGGCGGGAGTGTCCCAGCAGCACACCTGTGTGGTCAACCTGCAATTCCAGAGGGGAGCTGTGGGTGTGGTGAGCCTCTGCTGTCTGGCGCCGCCGGGCTTCCCCGCGTCGGTGGTGGAGGTCATTGGACGGAAGGGCGGGGGTTGGTGTGACGGTCGGACTCTTCGGCTGTTCACGGATTCGGGCGAGGAGCGCACAGAGGTCGCGGCAGGGCACGATTCGTTCGCTGAGGAAACCGCCTACTTTGTGCAATGTGTCCGCGAGCGCAGACCCACCGAGAATCCCCCGGCAAACAGCCTTGCGGCTCTATGTGTGGCGGAGGCCGCGATAGAATCGCTGCGCTGACAGTCCCTCACCCCCGATTGCTCCGGTGGCCCGAAGGGCCGGGCGTGAAGAACTGCCAACAGAGCCGACATTGGCTAAGCTTTACCGACGTTAGGACGCACCGGCTTGCAGGCATCGGGACTCCGACACCGCCAACACCGGCGTCATGTACCCAGACATCATTGTGTCCAGACACCATCGTTGGCACAGCGGGCACTGTGAGATAGACTCACGAGCGCAGGAGTAGAGCGTCCCGCCTCACGGGCGCAAGGAACTTCAGGGGGGCGCCGCATTCTACTACGGGAGTAGTGTCACCATGATCGCCCTCATCGCCGGACCCAGCAAGCCACCGCGTTTCGCCCAGGGGTTGGGCCTGCCCTACCTTGGCGCGGTGCTGGAGGAGGCGGGCTTCGAGCCGCGGATCTTCGACCTGTACCCACCGTCGCCCGACACCGACGACACGGCGGTGCTCGACGAGCGGCTGGCGGAGGTCCTCGCTGAGGCGCGGCCGGAGATCGTGGGGATGACGATCCACACGCCGGAGTATGCCGCGCGCGTGCGTTTGGCGCGGCTGGTGCGGGAGCGACTGCCGGAGGTTCTGCTCGTCGCGGGCGGGCACCATCCCACGGCGGAGCCGGAGGACCTGATCCGCAACACCGACTTCGACGTGTGCGTGAGCGGCGAGGGCGAGGAGACGTTGCTGGAGATCGCGCGCCGCGTCGGCGCCGGCTCGGGGCGAGGCGCAATGGAGTGGCTGGACGGGATTGCGGGTGTTGTCTACTCGCGAGACGGCGAGGTTGTCCATGGACTGCGGCGCCGCAACCCCGACGTGGACTCCTTGCCGCAGCAAGCCCACCACCTCCTCGGTCTGGCAGACTACAACCCGCACCCGGCCCTCGGCATGAGGAGCGTGGGTGTCGTTACCTACCGCGGCTGCCCGAAACGGTGCGCGTTCTGCCTGAACCCACAGGGGCACCGAGTGCGCCACCGCAGCGTGTCACTTGTGGTCGACGAGATGGCGCGGGTGGTGCAGGAGTTCGGCATCAACGGCTTCAATGTCTACGACAACCTGTTCGGGCTGACTCGCGAGCACTCGCTGGCGATCTGCGAGGAGATCGTCCGGCGGCGGCTGAAGGTGGTTTGGGATTGCTGGACTGCCGGCGACTTGGTCGACGCAGAGCTGGCGGAGCGGATGAGGGCGGCGGGGTGCGTCCGTGTTGGCTTCGGCGCCGAGAGCGGCGACGACGAAGTGCTCGCAAAGTCGCACCGAGGCTTCTCGGTGGCACAGCACCAAGCCGGGCTCGACGCGCTCCATGCGGCGGGTTTGAAGACGCAGCCCTTCCTCATGGTCGGGTTGCCTGGCGAGTCTGAAGAGAGCGTCCGGCGTACCGTCGAGTTCGCCAAGCGTTGCGGCGCGGATGAGGTGGAGTTGAGCCTGCATCGGCCGTACCCGGGCACAGCGCTCTGGCAGCGCCCCGAGGAATTTGGCGTGCGGATCATTCGCGGACCCAACTTCGAAGCCTCTCTCGAGACGCAGAGCCTCTCTCGCGAAGCAATGCTCGCGACCGCCCGGAACGCCAGCGATGAACTCAAGTCGGGCGGCGTGGGGGGGGGCGACTTCCTGCGGTGGGACGTGTATGATTGGGAGTGAGCGTGCGCGACAACGTAGGGCAGACCGGTGTGTCTGCCCCCGGGTGCGGCGGGCCCGGCTGGGGCGGGCACGCAGGCGCCGCCCCTACGGTCTGGGGCTGCCTCTCTGGAGGAATCCATCATGAAGCACTGCACGCTCTGGCACGTCGCCGCGCTCCTCGCGCTCGTCGCGCCGCACACTCGCGCCGAGAGCCAGAAGCTCCTCCCCTGGCAGCAATGGGTGGAAGTGCCGGCCGACACGCAGGCACGGCCGGAGATCGTCAACGACAAATGGCAGTCCACCGGCGGCAAAGAAGGCACGCTGGCGGTCAGCCGGGAGAACGGTCCCTGGGGCGCGCCGTACTTCCGGTTCACGGTGAAGGTGGACCACCTGAACGAAGGCGCGTACCCGCAGGGCTGGCCGGCGTTTCAGTGGACCGTGAGCCCGGCGCTGGACTTCACCGGGGGGGACGCCGTCCGGTACTGGGTCCGGGTCGAGAGCAAGCTGGACCGACCGTTCCCGCTCCGGTTCATCCTGCACACCGACAAAAAGGGAGTGATCAACGAGCCGATCAAGACGCCGACCCTCGGCAGGTGGGTTCAGGCGACGCACGACCTGCGCGGCAAGCCCGCGCTCGACAAGGTGACGCTGCTGCACTTCTTCCTTTGCGAAAACGAGTACAAGCACGGCGACGAGATGACCTTCGACCTCGGCGGGTTCGAGCTGTGCAAGCTGAAGCGCGAGGTGTCGAAGCTGCCGCCCGACGAAGCAGCCGTCGGCCTGTGGGTCGGCAAACGGGCCGACACCAGCGAGCAGGCGGTGATCGTCGATCAGGGGACGAAGACACTGCCGGTGCTGGCGGTGGTCGGCACGGGCGCCAATCGGTCATTGCGGGCAGATGACGAGTTGCGGTTCCGGTTCCGGGAGGTGTTCTCCAAGCACGAGCAGACCCTGACCGGGAGGCTTGGGCAGGATGTGCCGCCTGAGTCAGTGGGGCGAGTGGAGCAGGAGCTGCCGCTGCCCGACCTCCCCGCCGGCTACTACCTTGCGACGGTGGATCTCACCCGCGCCGGAAAGTCCACGGTCAACGGTCGCGTCGGCTGCGATGACCTCTACGTCCGCAAGCCGGACGAGCGCATGGCGTACACAGTCCTGTCGATCCGCACTGCCATGGCGCTCTGGGTTCGGGACTTGCTGTATGGCGACGTCATGTGCGGGACGCGCATTGCGCTGCCGCACACGTATGACCCGCTGGCCCCCGACACCTACGCCGACTTCCTGCGCGTCTTCGCCCTCACTACCGGCAAGCACACCGAAGGCAACGAAGCAGGCGACACCGGTCTCGTCTACGCGGCCGAGGCGTTCCGCAAGAGCGGCGACACCGTGCGGTGTCAGTTTGCGGAGTGGCTGCTCCAGGACAGCCTCGACCACATGGTCGCCAAGATGCAGGCGCCTTGCGGGGCGGCGATCACCTGGTCCAATGAGCTGGTCGACCACGGGCTTGGTTCCGGCGGCCCGTCACAGGCCTTCGGCTCGTACGACTCCAACCAGATTGGCGAGTGGCTGACGCCCTTCGCCCGCGCGATCGTCTACTTCCACACCGGGGGGGGCGATCGCGACTATGCCGCCAAGCTGAACGCCGCCGCCCGCAAGGCCGCCGACTACATTGCCGACCACTCGCTGCAGGAATCCGACGGAATCCCCAACGTCGTGCGCCACCTCGGGCTGACCGAGAAGCCCGACGGCACCGTGCAACAGAGAACCTACCATCAGGAAGGCCGCCAGTGCGATGTGTACCTGGGTCGCGCACTGTCCGGCTTGTCGTACTACGCCTACGCAATGCAGTTGCTGGGAGACAAAGTGCCTGACCACTGGTGGAGCGCCTTCGACAACACGGTGAAGTGGTGCCAACGGAAGATGAAGCCGAACGGCTGGTTCGACTGGCAGTGCGAGGACGTAGTCGAGGGCGGCTGCCACACGTTCCTCGGCAATCTCTACGTCGCCGAAGGGTTGTTCGGCTGCTACCTGGCCGACCGGCAGGCAGGCAGAACGGCGGAAGCCGAGGCCGCGCGGGCGGCCGCGCTGAAGGCATATCACTACGTCACCGACGACTGCTACGTCAGAGGGCAGAAATACGAGTACCCGCTGGAGTTCTGGGTAGGGCCGTACGTGTACTGGCTCTTCACCGAATACCAGGCCGCCGCCGGCCCCGATGCCCGAATGCAGGACTGGCTCGACACGCTCCACCGGAAGTGGGCCGTCCAGCGCGAGTGGAAGGACTTCCTGCAACGCGGCGGGCCCGGGCTGTCGGGGCGCTGCGACACCAACGGCATGTTGGCGATCTCCATTCTGGGGTACCTGGGGATCCGGGAGATGGAGGAGAGTGGGAAGCCGTTCCGGTACTCGGGGTTCCCGGAGTGACTCAACGCGACGTGACGCCAGCGCCCCGGGTCAAGGCGGCTGAGCAGTTGACTTTGTACGGCCGGACGACACGCGGAGAAGACCACCTCCGCGGCTCAAGAAAACCGTAGTTCTACGGACAGACTGCTGGGCCGAAACGAGGCAGACTGGTTCCAAACTCAACGGTGCACCGCGACAAACATTGCACGCGCCGCTGAGTAAGGCGACCGGGGGAGAGCCTGTCGGCCACGATTCGGGCATCTCCCGGCAGGAACATGCGCTCGCACTGCGGGCGTCCCCGCTCACGACTTTCTGGGTCCTGCTCCGTCCGTCTTTGCCTTCCCCGCTCCGCATTCGCCCTCGCCAGTGCCCCTTGCGGCCATGCCGGCGGTCCGCGCGCGCCGCAAGACGACACAGTTGAGGTCCAACACGTGCGGGTTGAGGGTACACACGCGGGATAGGAGGTCGCTGCCGCTGTCAGCACGCTCGCTCGCGCGGGGTGCTGGTCCGCTTGCGGCGAGTCATCGAGGCGCGACGTGGCGTTCTGTCAGGCAATCGCGATACAGGAGGATACAGAAATGGCTCGGATCGGGATGGCAGCCTTCGGCACAATCGGGCACGAGGTTGTGTCGCACTGGACGCTTTACGGCGACACTCGAACCATCGGCGGGATGACGCTGGCGCAGTTCCTGGCAGTGTTGGACGACGCCCTCACCAAGGTCCGGGCGGTCGAGGCCCTGGACACGCAGGCGACAGTGGCGAGGGCCTCCCGCGACACCGCTCTGAAGGTCCTGGACAGGGCACTCGTGCGGTACCGCGACGGCGTCAGCAGCGAGGCCGGACGCAACTCGGAGCAGGCCCGGACCTTGCCTCGGATCCGCCCCCGCAGGTCCAGCGGTGGCGGCGGGGCCGCGCCCACCTCGCCGCCCGGGGTGTAAATTGGTCGTCCGGACGCCGGCGTGAGAGGGCGAGAAGCGCAGGCTCAGTACAGGTCCGGAAGGCCCGCACCAGGGCACCCCAGACGGCGACGTGGCGAGGGACTGGGGCACTGACGGGCACGCCGAAAACTCGTGACGACTCCCTCTGGTAGTGGCCGGCTTTCCGTGGTACCCTGACCTCTGGCGGCGCACCCCACGACCGCTGGAGGTTTGCCACCCTCCGGAGGTCAGCGCCGCTGGTGCGGCCCCCGGGCCTGCGGTGACTGCTTGCCCCGCAAGCAACGCGCCGCGAGCCCGGGCCGCACCTCTGCCGCCACCGGCATGGGGTCGAGGGAGCCATTCGGTCCGCTGGAGCGTGGGACCGAGGTGGACGCGCATTGATGTCATACTGTGGACATACACGGCCGCTCGACCGCGAGCGCATGGGAGTGTGCCACAGCATGGCGGAAGCAGTGAGCGTGCGCGTACTGATCGCCGATGACCACCTGAGGTTCCGCAAAGCGGTCCGTGACTTCCTTGACCTACAGGACGACGTGGAGGTCGTCGGCGAGGCGGAGAACGGGCGCCACGCGACGGAACTGGCAGACGAGCTTGCCCCCGATGTCGTCCTCATGGATGTCCGCATGCCCGAGATGGACGGCGTCGAGGCCACCCGGATCATCCTCTCCCGCCATCCTGCTACAAAGGTAATCGCCCTGAGCCTGCATGATGACGACGCCCACAGGGCGGCTATGCGGCAAGCGGGGGCGGCGGCGTATGTGGTGAAGGACCAGACCGGGCAGGCGCTGTTGCCCGCGATCCGCAGCTTGGCGAACGCTGGCGTTGACCTGTGACGCCGCCTCATCCCCCTGACAGTCCCGCCGAGAAAGCCGCGAGCTGATGAACGCCCCTGACGAGTCAGTCCTGCCGGTGTTGGCGACGAGCGGCGCCGCCCTGCTGGTCGTCGCTGCGCTGATGGTGGCCGTGCGTCGCCGGGAGACGCGGCGGACAAAGCTGCTGTTGCAGGCCGACGGGGAGGTGGCGGCGCTTGAGCGGCTCCTGGCACTGATGGGGTTCCGGTTCGCCGGGCGGCGGCTGCGGGCGCGGTGGGCGCTCGCTGGCTTCCTGGACGCGCTGAATCTCCCCGCAGAGCAACGGCGACTCCACGAACGGTTCGGGCAGACGGCGGCGGCGGTCGGCGCCATCGGGTGCCGGCGAGTGGACTTCGCAGAGGGCCGGATTGTCCTGGACCTGCATGGCCCGGCCGAGTGGTTGCTCCACACCGTCAACTGCGTCCTGCTCGCGAAGCATCTGGTGTTTCTCGCGTTTGCGTGCGTGGCCGGCGCAGAGGAGTGCGTGCTGCAATGCTGGTCGGAGCCAACCTCGGAGCAAGGCGAGTCGCGCTGCCTCTTCAGCCTCCGGGCAACGCGCGCCAAGGCGCAGCTAATCGACCCCGTCCGGGCGCACAATGCGCAGGTGCTGAAGGTGCTCGACGCGCGGAGTGCCGTTGAGACAGACGAGGGGATCGTCGCAGTCCAGCCCCACGCGGAACTGGGCAACTGAGCGGAGGGAAGCATGACTATGAGCCAGGCCCACTTGCCGGACGTGTGGGGCGCCGGGCAACTGCTTTCCACGAGTGCCGATCCACGGATGCGTCAGCCGTCAGAAGCCTGCCGTCAGGTCGACCCGGAGCAGGTTGTCTGAGTAGTCCAGCCCGCCGGCAGGCACGATCCGCGGGCTGTCGTCATCGTAGAACGCGCGCCGCCACTCGACTCCGCAGGTCAGGCCGTCCTTGAGCGTGCGCCGCACCGCCAGCCCGAACTCGTGATCGTTGATCAGGGCGCCTTCCGTGCCGCGGAACTTGCTGTAGTGGGCGGACATGAGTGTGGCTGCGTCGATCCGGTATTGAGTGCTGACCGTCACGATGTCTTCATCAGCCGTGAGCGGCAGGCCAACCGCCGGGAGCGCGCCGGCGGCGGGGGCCGCGTTCAGGGCCAGTCCGATCGGGTCGGCGTAGTTGGTGAGTCCGTCCCAGCGCTGCCGGAGAGCATCCACCGTCGCGGAGCAGCGCGGGCTGAGTTCGGCGTAGAACCCGCCTCCCAGCGTCGCCACGCCATAGTCCACGCCTCGGGATGCATTGCGGACGTCGTCGGTGGTGTAGAACACGTACCCCTGGCCGAATGTGCCCACCGACCCGCTTACGCGGACGTCGATCGTCTGCCGGTCGTCCCGGTAGAGCGGGCTGATATCGGCCGTGCCGACAACGCCGGAAGCGGGGACGCCCTTGAGGTCCTGCTGCTTGAGCTTGGCGGTGAGCCGGAGGTCCTTGGTCAATCGCGCCCGCGCATTGACCCACGCAATGTCTCGTCGGGGCGTGTCAATGAACGTGTGGGCGCGGTTGATCCGCTCGAAGTCGAGCCGGCTGAAGCCGGCCCGGAGCGTCACCCGGGGGTGCACTTGGTAGTGCGCACGCAAGTTGGCGGTGTTGGTCTGCCGCGTGTACCCGCTGGCTGTGATCGGTTGATCGACATACCGCCTCCCGACTTGGCCGATGAGCCCAAACGCCGCAGTGGGCTGGTACCGCCCCTGGACCTGCCAGACTTCCGTGTCGGCGTTGGCGCCCACGCCGGTCTGCTCGACTTCCGCGCGGAAATAGGAGGCGCCCAAGCTGAGCTTGTCGCTGAGGTCCCAGAGGTAGTTCGCCCCCCACGTGTCCGTCTCGCTGGCCGGCTGGAACTGCGTCCGGTCATCGAAGCTGTTGTGCGCATAGGACAGGTCCAGCACTCCCGGTCCCAACGACAGCGACGACTGCAGGGAGAGGTCCTTGCTGCTGAAGCCAAGCCCAGCGGCACCCAGGCGAGCAATGGTCGGCTCGCTCAACTGCTGGCGACGGTACTCAAGCGTGGCGGCCGAGATGGGGCCCCCGGGGCGGAGCTCAAGCTGCATCCTACTGTCGAGGCGGCTGGAGGTCGCCGCCGGCCCGGTGATCGGGTCGGCGAAGAACCGGTACCGGTCGTACTCCCAGCGGAACGACGCCGGGACGTTGACGCCGTGCCAGACCAAGCTGCCGCCCACGTCGTCCGCGCCCAAGCCGAATGCGCTCAAGCGTGCGAACGGAAACCCCTCGGCAGTCGTTCCGCGCAGCGCCCACTCTCCCAGGAAGAGGCCGTCCGCGGGCCGGTGGTACTTCCGGTAGCGCTGCAGACTGCCCGCCTGCCCCAGCGACTGGTACGACAGGGTCAGGTCCGCCTGCCACGGGTCCGGCAAGTCGAACAGAGTCGGCCGGGCTTGCGGCTGCGGTTCGTCCGCGGCACCGGCACTGCCCCCCGCGAGGCGGGCAACGCACAGGGCGATCACCAGGACCAGGCTTCGCTTCAGCACTCAGATCAGCCTCCTACCGTATCCGCCATCGGGGCCCGACTCGATCCGCGGCGAACTTCAGAATAGAAACAACGGATGGTTCTGCGAACCGTGAATGCGGGCGTGGCAGCCGTTCTGCCAGCAGGTCCCCGCCCGGCGAGGATCGCGGTGCGAGCCATCGGTGACGATGTCCGTGTGGCACTGCACGCACAACCCGCGCCCGGACAGCTTGGCGAGCTTGTCCAGCGCCGAACCGTGGGGCTTGTGGCACGTGAGGCAGCCGTCCTCCATCTGGTCCACGTTGGGACCATGCTCGTACAGGAAGGGGCCGCGCTTCTCCGGGTGACAGGAGGTGCAGAGACGGTCCAGGTCCTGCTTGATCATCGCCGGTTCGGCGCCTCCATGCGGGTCGTGGCAATCCACGCAGTCGATTCGCCCTTCGAACAGCGGATGGTGCGCGTTCGCGCGGAACTCCGCATTCTGGGCCTTGTGGCAAGACAGGCAGAGCTCGTTCGCCCGCTGCTTGAGCTTATGGTCGGTCGGCTTGTCCTGATGGACTGCGTGGCAGTCCCGGCAGCCGATCCCTTCGCCGGCATGGGCAGTGGATTCGAAGCGGACCACGTTGACCGTCTTCGAGTGGCACGGGGCGCAGGTCCGGGTCAACGGGGCGCCAGAGGCCTTCGCGGGGCTCTGCATCTTCAGGTCTTCGTCGTCGGCGTCGACGGCCTCCTTGTGCGCCTTGGCCGGGCCGTGACAAGCTTCGCAGCCCTTCAGGTGACCGGGGGCGCTCCGGTCGGACTTGCTGTGCACATCGGCGAGAAACTGCTTGCGCTCCTGCTTGTGGCACGTCTTGGTACAGGCGTCTGTCCCCAGATACGCGTCGGCCGGCGGCGCGCTTGTCTCAGCCCCGACGCGGTCGGTAGCGAAGCCGATCGCCAACGCCAGCGACGCCGCCACGATTCCCAGGGTCGCCGCAGCCGTCCGCAACCAGCGACACCTGTTTGCGGTCTGGATTGACCTGCCTGTCATGTTGGGACCTCCTCGTGATCTCACCTGAACCGGTGGTCCGCGCGCAGAAGCGGGCCGGCCGCACGCCAACCGGCGCTGCCGGGGCCGGCGGTGGCCGGCGTCGGTCTAATCGTGGATGCCAGTGGCCTTCGCCGACAACTCCGCCAAAGTCCTTTGCGAGCCGCCGCCGCCGGTACTCGTCAGCGGGTCGGTGTGGCAGCCGTAGCAGACGAGATCCAGGGTGACGGCGCCTTTGCCGCTGGAGGTGTCGACGAACTTGCCGTCGGCGGTGAGAAATCCTCCTGGACCGTTCTTGCCCACCGGGTTGGTGTTGATGGCGAAGAGGTGGGTGTGCAGGTCGGCCTGGAAGTCGTTGATCTTAATCGCCGACTTGCTCGCTTTAGGCATGTGGCAGTCCTCACAGGCGAGACCCGCCAGGTGGTTGTTGGCGCTGGCCTGGCGCGGGTGGCAGTCCGAGCACTGGCGGACCAGCGCGCCCGGCTGCGCCCCTTCATAGTGCGGGCCTTGGTGCGGATCGTGGCAGTCGGTGCACTTGAGTGCAGAGTGCCCCGCAGCGCTCAGCTCTTCCCACTGCTCGTGATGCTGAATGAAGCCGCCGCTGGCCTCGATCGGCAAGTTGGCACTGCGGTTGTGGCACCCGGCGCATTCCGTCTTCCCGTCGCCGAGGTTGATGTCGGCGCGGGACTGGGTGACCACGTGAACGCTGCCGCCGCCGTGGCACGCTTCACAACGGACGCCCGGCTCGGACCAAGTCCCGTACATGCCGGGGAGATTGTCTTGGTGCGGCCCGTCGGCGCCGGTCGCCACCCACCCGGTGGTGTGGCAGGCGCCGCAGTCGTAGGGCTTGGTGCCTTCGGGCGTGGCCGTCTCGTAGGCGGACCACGTCCTGTTCTCAAGGTTGTACTGCACGCTGCTTCCGGTGATGATGTAGCCCTGCTGGTCGATGAAGCGCGCCTTCCAGCCGTAGCCGCCGATCACGTAGGAGATGTCGTTCCAGGACTTCCCGCCCGGCGGGTTCGGGATCATTGATTTCACCTGTGACGGGAAGGTGGGCCGAACCCCGTTCGTGACCTTGTTCAGCTTATAGGGGTGGCCCATATTCTGCTCGTCCGCATACGCTTGCGGGTGACACGTCTTGCACTTCTCCGAGCCAACGTACTGGCGGCTGGCCCCTCCCTGCGTAATGCCGGCGATTGAGAGCGGGCTGCCGTTGCCGCCGCAGCCGCCCAGGAGAAACCCTGACAACGGCCCTACTACACCCGCCAAGACGGTTAGCCACGCAGACGACTTCGTGCTTCTCTTCATGGACTGAGACCTCCCTGGATCAGCTTTTTCATCTTAGCATTCGCCCCACCGGGCAGCCGACTTGGGCTCGCGGAACCTCACGGCAGGAAGACCAACGACAAGAGGCGAGAGGGGATGTGCTCCGCCCCATCGGTGTTGTCCATCCAGGCGACGCCGAAGGGATACTTGGCGTTCAGGTCGTTGAAGATCACGTCCTCCTCGGGGCGGCCGGTATCCAAGGCGCGCCGGTACTCCAAGGTCCAAGTACCGTCTCGCCAGATCCCTGCCTGCTGGACGTCGGCCCGGCTCCCCGCCGGGGTGCGCAAGATACGTTCCGGCACTGCGGCTTTCAGCGCCACGTAGCGATCCCAGGCGGCCTGGCGCTGGGCGGCGCTCAGCCCGGCAACTTGGGCAGCCTCACCGTTGTCAATCTCGGTCTGGTACAGCGTCATGGCATCAACGAAGTCGAGCGGAGCCGTTTCGACGTAGTTGGGCGCCGTCTTATCGGCGCTGCGGTTGCGCGTTTCGGCGCCAGCGCCGGCATCTCCATAGCGGCCGCCATCGGGAGCATTGGCCGCGCTCCACTGGCCGATCCACTTGTCATCCGCCCAGCCGCTGAAGGTTACCGTCCCGGCCGTCACCGCGTGGGTGGTCGCCTCAATGGACAAGGCGCCGCTCTGGCTGATACCCGCGTTGGGGAGGTAGCGCGCCGCTTTCATGTGCCACATGTCCGCTTTGCCCGTCTCCAGCCAGGCATCATCCTCACCGGCCGGGTCATGGGTGCCCGGATGGCATTTGACCAGGCAGCCCACGCGGTCGAAGTTCGGCGCGGCGATGTTCCACATGATCGCCAGCCGATCTTCCGATTGACCTTGAAGCGTCTTCCATGTCGTTCCGTCCCAGATCCACGCCCGACGTGCGAAACTGGCGGTCGCATCCGGCACCACTGCAAGGACATAGAGGTCGGTGGCGGTGTAGAGGGCTCTCAAGGTCACGGCCGGCTCGGTGAGCGCCAACTCCGGCGCGCTGGCCCACGCTGCGTCTGCGTCGTTGCCGTCCACCAGCGGCGCTGCGGCCGCGCGAGCGGCCCCCAGCGTGTTGGGCCCCACAGTGGTAGGTGCGCCGCTCCCAGAGGACGCCAGGCTTGGGAGCGCGATGGGCCCGCCACTGCCGCCGCAACCGCAAAGGACGATCCCCAGCGCTGCGAACGCGAGCAGTGCAGCTATCTGAGCGCAGGACCTACAGGCTCTTCTCATCGTGCTGTTCAACTCCTTGGCGGATCGGTAAATACCGGGGTTGGGACTGCGTGTCTTAAAAGCAGACTCTATTATGGCCGCAGGGAGAGACGAAGCATATCGGGGATAGACCTGATTTTCCCGGGGGGGGGGATCGGGTAAAACCTGACAGATGGACTGCCAGAAGTAGGGGAAATCCCTGTACAGCAGGGGAACAGCGCCGATGAGCGCCGTTTGCCGGGCCGTGGAGGGCGCTCAGACGCCACCGGAATGGATCTCACGGCGAGGGTCTGAGGGGGTGCAACTTCGGTGGCCCGACGAAAGTCCCGGACCCCGACCCCTGTGCGGTTCGCTGCGGCCCCTGGTGGATGTCTTCCGCGGGCTACAGATCCTGCAGCAATCCGCGGTCGAGGGCGTAGCGGACCAGGTCGGCGCGCGAGCGGAACCCCATCTTCTCGACCAGCCGCGCCTTGTGGGTCTCCACAGTCTTCACGCTGATGAAGAGCTTCTCGGCTACTTCCTGGTTGGTGTGCCCAAACGCCAGCAACGTGAGGACCTCCAGCTCCCGGTCGCTGGGGGTGGCTCGTTCCTCGGGGTCAGGCTTCGGCTGCGTCCCCAGGTAGCCCTCCAACACGCTCCGGGCGACCGAGGGGTGCAGGAAGACCTCGCCGCGGTGGACCGCCCGGATGGCATCGACGAGTTCGGTATCCGCCGCCCGCTTGCTCACGTAGCCGGTGGCCCCGGCCTCCAATATCTGGCGCACGTGGCGCTGGTCCTCATGCATCGTTAGCGCAAGGACCCGCGCCTTGCACCCTGCTTCCCGGATCCGGCGGGTGACCCCAATCCCGTTCAGCCCGGGAAGGGAGAGATCCATGAGGACCACGTCGGGCTGCTCTCGCTGGACCATTTCCAGACCGTCCGTACCGTTGGCGGCCTCTCCCACCACAACCATGTCTTCCTGGTGCTCCAGGAGAGCCTGCACGCCCGAGCGAAGCACCGTGTGATCGTCTATGAGCGCAATCCGGATCGGCGTCAAGGTCGTGCCTCCGAAGCGGGCGCAGGACAGGGGATGTCCACAAACACCGTGGTTCCCAGCCCTGGGGCCGACTCTATGGTTAGTTTGCCTCCTACAAGCGCCGCGCGTTCCTGCATGCCGAACAACCCCAAGTTCTCGTCGCCTCCCGCGGCCGCAAAGACCTCGTCCACGAGGAACCCTCTGCCGTCGTCTTCGACGATCGCCACGACCGAATCGCTGCGCCGAGTCAGCACCACGCTCAGGCGCTCGGCGTCGGCGTGCCGGGTGGCATTGGTAAGCGCCTCCTGGCAGATCCGGTAGAGCGTAATCTCGACCTCCGGCGACAACGGCGCCTCCCATGTTCCCAGGGCCTGGAAGTCTACCGGAATCTGCATTCGGTTCTGGAACTCCTCCACGTGGTGCTCAATCGCCGCTACCAACCCGAGGTCGTCCAGCAGCGTGGGGCGTAGTTCGAGCGAGAGGCGGTGGACGCCTTCAAGAGTCTGTGCCACCGTCTCGCGCAACCGGTGCGTCCGCGCCCGGGTCTCTTCCATGTCGGTCGCAGTTTCCAGGGCTTTCAGTTCGACTGCCAGCGACGTGAGCGACTGGCTCGTATGGTCGTGCAACTCCCGGGCCACGCGCTTCCGCTCCTCCTCCTGCGCCGTGATGACTTGCTGCAGCAGTTCCGCTCGCATATGCTCCTTGTGCTCGATTTCCTCCCGGTAGACCGTCAGGCGCTCGCACATCAGGTTGAACACTCGGGAGAGCTGCCCGATCTCGTCGTCGGCGTGAATGGCGGCACGGCCGGCGAAGTCGCCCTTGGCGACCGCCGCCGCTACCTCCGTCAGGTCGCGCAGCGGGCGCGTGAGAATTCCGGTCAGCAAATAGGCGGCAAACATCGCTCCCAGCGCGATGAGCAGGGACGCGACCAGCATGCTGCTGGTCATCTGCACCAGTCGGTCGTGGAACCAGTCCTCCGTCACCCCCACCTGGACCCACCCAACGTCGCGGCGAAGCGGCCGCATGGCGATATCGCGAACGGGGCCCCCGTCCCTCTCGTAGAAGGCAATCCGGAGTGCCGGCGACTCGCCGACGACGGGAAGCGAAAGCACCTCGAGCGGCACGGGTCCCGCAAACGTGTGCGCCAGAACGCGCCCCCTGTTGTCTCGGAACACCACGTACCGGACGCTGCGATTGGACTCCGCGAAGCTCTGCGCCACGTCGCGCAGCGCAGCCCGGTCGCGGGCGAGCAGCTTGGCTTCCGCGTGCCGCACCGCGTTGCGGGCGGCGTAGACGCCGACAGCCTCGGTCTCCTCGCGCAGAGTGCGCATGAACGCGACGTTGAGCTCCCAGGTCACGCCCAGTCCCAGGAACACCGCCACGCCCAACGCGATGCCCATGATCTTAGTGCGGATGCTGGCGCCAAGCGCCCAGTCCACGAAGGGGCTGCGGGAGCGATCTTGCACCATAAGGGAGACCTCCTTACGCCTGCTGCCAGGCCGCGAGGGCGTCCGCCAGCCCGTCGATCGTGTGTTCCGAGGCCTCCACGGCGACCGTGAGCCCGTACTCCTCAGCAGTGCGGGAGGTGACGGGGCCAATGGACGCACAGACAACCTCTGCTGGCAGCGCGTGTGCCGCCTCTTCGCCGACCAGCTTGACGAAATTGTGCACAGTGGAGCTGGCGGTGAAGGTGAGTACGTCCACCTCGCCACTTGCGACGAGCTGCTTCAGCATGTCGGCCGAGC
The DNA here is from genome assembly GCA_002779825.1 of Armatimonadetes bacterium CG06_land_8_20_14_3_00_66_21. Taxonomy (GTDB): domain Bacteria; phylum Armatimonadota; class Abditibacteriia; order CG2-30-66-41; family CG2-30-66-41; genus CG2-30-66-41. The sequence goes on from PEVN01000078.1 coordinate 16,980, forward strand.
GCTCATCGGCCACTGTCCGGTACACCGGCACGACGTCGACGTGCGCGCCGCGCTCGGCCAGTTTCTCGGGGATCAGTTCGCGCGCTTCCAGTGCGCGCGGCAACAAGACGCGCTTGCCTGCCAGGTCGTGTTCGGCGAACGCTTCGACAACCGATTCGGCCACAAACCGCTCGGGAACCAGCTCGGGGCGCAGCCCGAACTGCCGGAGCGCGTCGCCCGTGGCGGGGCCGATGGCGCAAAGCTGCACGCCGCCAAATGCGCGGGCGTCCAAGCCAAGCACGTCCAGTCGCCGGCGGACGTGCTGGACGGCGTTCACGCTGGTGAAGACGACCCAGTCGTAGGTGGCCAGTTGCCGGAGGGCCGAGTCGACTTCGGCGTAGTCGGCGAGGTCCTCGATCCGGATCGTCGGCGCTTCCGTCACGCTGGCGCCGAGGGCTTCCAGCTTCTCCGTCAAGGCGCTGGCTTGCTCGCGCGAACGGGTCACCACGACGCGCTTGCCGAACAGCGGCCGCTGATCGAACCACTTGAGTTGCTCGCGGAGCGCGACAACTTCTCCGACGACGATGAGTGCGGGCGACTTCAGCCGGGCCGCGGCGACACGCTCGACAATGTCGGCCAGCGTGCCGGTGACCACCCGCTGTTTGGGCGTTGTCCCCCAGCGAACCAGCGCGACCGGCGTGCCGGCAGGTCGCCCATTGGCTACGAGGTTCTCGACGATGTGCGGCAGATTGCCGACGCCCATGAGAAACACCAGCGTGTCCACTCCGGTCGCCAACCGGTCCCAGCGAATGGATGACTCGCCTTTCGTCGGGTCCTCGTGTCCGGTGATCGCCGCAAAGCTGGTCGCCACGCCGCGATGGGTCACGGGAATGCCGGCATAGGCGGCGGCCGCGATGGCGGAGGTGACGCCGGGGACGATCTCGAAGGGCACGCCCACTTCGAGAAGCGCCAGCGCCTCCTCCCCACCCCGACCGAACACGAAGGGGTCGCCGCCCTTCAGCCGGCAGACGGTCTTCCCTTCCAGCCCCAGCCGGACGAGCAGTTGGCAGATCTCGTCCTGGGTCAGCGTGTGGGCATCGGGCTCCTTGCCGACGTAGATCCGCTCGGCGTCCGGCCGCGCTTCCGCCAGCAGCCGATCATTGGCGAGACGGTCGTAGACCAGGGCGTCCGCTTCGCGCAGGCACTGCAGCCCGCGAACTGTGAGCAGACCGGGATCTCCCGGCCCCGCACCCACCAGGTAGACTCGGCCAACTCCGGTATCTCTCAAAGCTCACCCTCCGCAGTCTGCTCGCGCGAAGGCGCGTGCTCGCGCAGAGCCGCCTGCGCGCGCAGAGCCGACAGGATCTCCTCGCCGCCGCGACTCAAGAGCTTCTCGGCCAGCCGCTGCCCGAGGGATTCCGGTTCCCCCGCCGGGCCAGTAGCCGAGTCGCGCACGAAGCGCGCGCCGTCCGGGTCGGCAACGAACCCGTGCAAAGTCAGCGTATCACCGGCGGTCTCCAAGTACGCACCGATGGGTACCTGGCAGCCGCCCTCCAGACTCGCCAGCAGAGCGCGCTCCGCAGCCGTGGCGGTGAAGGTCGTTTCGTCGTTCAGCACGCGCAGCAGCCCAAGCGTCTGCTGGTCAGCCGTCCGCGCCTCGATGGCCAACGCGCCTTGACCGACCGCGGGGAGCCACTCGGGGGGCGTCAGTGCGTGCGAGACGCGGGCGCCCCGGCCCAACCGCAGCAGCCCGGCAGCCGCGAGGAGGAGGGCGTCGTACTGCCCTTCGTCAAGTTTCCGCAGCCGAGTGTCTACATTGCCGCGAACGTCGGCGACCTCCACGTCGGGCCTCAGATACAGGAGTTGCGCTTGCCGGCGCAGGCTGCTCGTGCCGACAACCGCACCCTCTGGGAGCGGCAGCCCCCCAACGAGGTCGCTGGTGCCGCCTTCAGGCAGCACCAGCGCGTCGCGCGGGTCGACCCGCGGAGGCACAGCCGCGAGGCACAGCCCCTCCGGCAGCGCGGTAGGCAAGTCCTTCATCGAATGGACGGCGAGATCGACTTCGCCAGCCAGCAGCGCCGCCTCAATCTCCTTCACAAACAGTCCCTTGCCCCCAACCTGGCTCAGCGCCACGTCGAGGAGCTTGTCGCCCTTCGTCTTGATCAGGACAAGCTCGACCGACAGCCCGGGGTGCGCCAAGCGAAGCTGCTCAGCCGCCCAGTTGGACTGGACAAGCGCCAGGGCGCTACTCCGGGTCCCGATTCGCAGTCCCTCGCTCAAAGGTATCCCACCTCTCAACGCGCTGCGCACGCGACCAAGTGGCCAGCGCCCTTGTTCTGCGTCAAGTCGCGCCAGTCAGTCAGATCGGTCCGACCCGGCTGAGCGCCTGCTGGGCGCAGGCAGACCCGCGGCGACTGGCCGACCCAGTGGGAGGCACACAGTCGGCCCGGTTGCTGGAATCGCGCAGTTGCGCAACTGTGCGATTCGGCGCCCGACACCGGCACGGCGTGGGCTCCGGCGGGGTCGGGCGAATTCCACACTTGCGCAGGTGTGCGGCTATTGGCGACGCCGCGGTGCGGGGTCTTCCGGAGGTTGTGTCGGACGCCAAAGAACGTGAGTAGCACCGCCGCGAAGCCGGCCAGGATCAGCCAGTTTGCCCGGCGGCCGCGCCAATGCCGGCAGAGGCGCAGGTACAGATAGACCGCATACACCAGCCAGGTAGCCAGCGAGAGCATCACCTTCGGGTCGCCGTGAGAGAGGAGGTCCCGCCCCGACGAGAGGAACCAGGCAACGCCGGTGATGAGCCCCAGCGTAAGCAGCGGGAACCCGAAGACCACCAGCCGGAACACCCACTTGTCCGTCGTCTCCAGCGGGGGCAGCGGGCGCGAGAGACGGCGGAGCAGATGGCGCTTGAGCAGTTGGTCGTGGATCAGGTAGAGCAACGCGCCCGCAAACGCCAGAGTGAAGGACACGTAGGCCAGCAGGATGATCGGGACGTGCACCAGCAGCCAGCTCGAAGTCAGCTCGGTGTTGGCCACTTTGCCGGAGTTCACAAACGAGCAGACCCCCATCAGGAACGCGAAGGGAGCAAGCACCACGCCCGCCGCCTGAATTCGAAGCGCCGGCGCCATCAATGCGAAGAGGAAGGCCAGCGCCATCGCGAAGAAAGACAGGGCCTCAACGGTCTGCGTGAACGGAGCGCGGTGCAGCCCCAGCCCGTTCGTGAGGATCGCGAGAAAGTGAAGCGACGCGGCCACGGCAAGGGCTTGACCCGCGACCTCTCCCAGCCGCGGCTTGCGCAGCAGCACAAACGCCGGATAGAGAGCGGTTGCGACTACGTACGCGGCCAACGCCACCAACAGAAACGCCGAACTGAGGGTTGCCCACATCACGGTTGCCGTTCCTCCTCTTCGTTTTCCAGGTTGAACAATCGGCGGATGGTGGCAAGTTCCCGCGCCGCGGTGCCAGACTCGCCGATCTGCCGGAGGTAGGTGAGCACGTCATGCAGGATCTTCGTCCGCACCCGCTTCGCCATTGCGCGCACGAGTTCTTGCTCTCGCTCGGTCAGCGACGGCAGTTTGTTGAGCACGGCTTCGGCCTCGTCGGTGGAGAGGCGCTCGTACTTCGTGGTCAGCTCCTGCACCGTCGGGCGGACGGCGAGGGAACGAAGCCAGGCGGCGAAGCCTTGCGCCTCCTCTGCGACGATCGCCTCAACCTGCCGAACCTCCTGACCGCGGCCGGCCCGGTTGTACTCAACAATTTCCGAGAGGGCGTCGATGTTGTAGAGATACACATCGGGCAGCCGGCCCACAGCGGGGTCGATGTCGCGGGGGACGGCCAGATCGATCAAGAACATGGGGCGGAAGTGTCGCGCCTTGAGCGCGCCCTTGAGCAGGGGCACGTCCACAACGTAGTGCGGAGCGGCGGTGGAACTGATGACGATGTCCACTTGGGGGAGGTGTGCGGCGATCTTCTCGTAGGGGATTGCCGAGCCATTCAGTTCGCGAGCCAACTCGACGGCGCGCTCGAACGTGCGATTCGCCACAAAGGCTGCCTCGACGCCTTGGCTTAGCAGGTGACGGGCCGTGATTGTGTTGATCTTGCCCGCGCCCAGAATGAGCACGCGCTTCCCGTTGAGGTCGCCGAAGATGGACAGCGCCAGCTCGACCGCCGCCGACCCCACCGAGACGGTCCCCTCGCCGATGCGCGTCTCCGTGCGGGCGCGCTTCCCCACGTTCAGCGCGCGCTGGAACAGCTCGGCCAGGAGGCGTTGCGCCGTGCCGGCGTCCAGCGCCTCGCGGTAGGCGTCTCGAACCTGTCCGAGAATCTGCGATTCGCCGGTCACCATCGAGTCGATTCCGGAGGCAACCCGGAACAGATGTCCCGCCGCCTCGGCGTCTTGGTGCCAGTACGCATGCTTCAGCAAGACGGCGCCGTCGAAGCCTCGGTACTTGCCGAGGAATTCGAGGGTCGCAGCGGCCGCGCCCGCCGGCTCCTCGACTGCCAGATAGAACTCCGCCCGGTTGCAGGTAGACAGGATCACGCACTCCCGCGCGCCCACTCCCTGCAGCAAATCGCGCACCCCGTCGGCAATCTGCGTCGAGGCGAAGGCGAGCTTCTCCCGCACCTCGACAGGCGCCGTGCGATGGTTGACCCCGACGATCAGGACATGCATGCTCGGAGCACTTCCTCCGCCTGATCGCGCTTGCCCTGACGCAGCAAGTCGAGCGCCTCACTCTCGATCATTCGTTCATACACCGGCCGGCGGGCGGCTTCGTTTGGGAACCGGTCCTTGACCTCCGGCCGGAATTCGCCCATGAGCTCCGCCAACTGGCCGTGGGCCGGGGTGACGATCTCCTCGAGCCGCTTCCGAAGCCGCTTTGCCAGCGCCGGGCTGGTGCCGGTGGTGGAGATGGCAAGACTCACCGGTCCCCGCCGGATAGTGGAAGGAACGAAGAACGTGCACAGGTCTGGTTGATCCACCACGTTGACCGGAATCCCTCGCGCGGACGCTTCCCGGTACGCCAACTCGTTGGTCGTCGGGTCATCGGTAGCGGCGATGCAGAGCGCGACCCCACTCAGGTCTTCCGGCACGAACCCGCGGCGCAGCACGGTGAGGTCGCCCGACCGCGCCAGCGCTTCCAGCGCCGGAGTCAGGGCCGGTGCAACCACCGTGACGCAAGCATCGCATTCGCGCAGTGAGGCGACCTTGCGTTCGGCGACGTTGCCGCCGCCCACAACAAGGCAGGCGCGCGCGGCGATCTTCAGTTCTATGGGGTAGAGATTCACGATTCGGGGCGATTGGTGGCAGGGGCGGTCAGGACCCGGGTTCCCTCGTCGGCGGGTCGAACGCGGTCTGCGCGGTGCGACGTGGTCAGTGCGGAGCCGTCTCGCCGGCTTCCTTCTTCGCCTGGTACTTCGAGGGGCATTTCACGAGCAACCGGTCGGAGTGGAAGGCGCCGCCCTGGAACTTGCCGATCACGACAAGCTCTTTGGCCTGCTCGAAGTTCCCGGGCTTGATGCCATGGTACACGACCGGCATCTTCTGGCCGGCCTCGTCCACCACGTCGAACAGGAACGCCTGTGTCTTCTCATCGAAATGATCGGTGCCGGGGACGCGCGCTCCTCGCACCTGCACTGTTCTGCCGGACTGCTCTGCTTCTGCGAAGCCGACGTACGGCGTTAGGGACTTCTTGAAGGAAGAGCCGCCGAGTACCGCAAAGCTGGCGATGACGGCAGCACCGATTATGTGGCCGGGCTTCATTCGGGCTTCTCCAGTTTGCGCTTCAGCGCCTCAACTTGGCGGCTCAGCGTCCATAGGTAGGCGAACAGGCCCACCCAGACGATCAATGAAACAACAGCAACAGGGATCAACAGCCGACCTCCAACTCGGGGGGAGCGGACGGCGCCAGGGGAGTCAGCGCTCCGCAGCCAGCCGCCTGACTTGCACGCTGAGTCCGTAGATCCAGGCGTACAGGCCGGTAAACACCGCCATGGCGTAGAAGAACACTGTTCGGAACATCGGATCCATCCCGCCCCGTTTGGCGATCACGTCGGGGTGGATGGAGTGCATCGCCGGGATTCTGGGAACGACGAAGAAAAGGAATGTGCCGGCGACGATGGACAGCAGCGCGTAGACGGCAGACACGCCGGCGCGCGTCTCGGGATCGACAACGGCCCCGCGAAGCGCCCGGTAGGCGGCGTACATGAGCAGCAGAATCGCCAGCGAGGTCTGCCGGGGATCCCAGTGCCAGTACGCGCCCCACGTCGCCTTCGCAAACACGGCCCCGGTGACTGCAGCGATGACGCAGAAGAAAAGGCCCAACTCGATGGCAACGGCTGATTTCAGGTCGGACTCCGAGTCCCGCCGCTTCAGGTACCGGCCGCCATGGACCGCAGCCACGACAAAAGACAGGAACGAAACCAGCGCGCAGGGCACGTGGAAGAACATGACGCGTGCCAGGTTCCCGTCCCCGAACATGCTCTCGAAGTCGCCGCTGGGCGGGACCACCACAAAGGCCAGGACGATCAGCACCGCCATGGCGACGCCAATCACGAGCTGAAATGGCTTGGAAGAACTCATTGGCGCGTTGGTACAGACGTGGTCGTCACGCAGTCCAGAGGTGTTCGAACAGCATCAGGGAGGCGGTGACAACAATCCCTGAATAGGATAGCAGGATTCTCAGATCCCCGGCGGCTTGCGCCCACGGCGCCCCCGTCAGGGCCGCAGCGGTGGCGTTCACCGCGCTGATGAGAACGGGAAGCAGAATGGGTAGACACAGCACTGCGTAGAGCGCTCCC
>PEVN01000238.1 GCA_002779825.1 Armatimonadetes bacterium CG06_land_8_20_14_3_00_66_21
GTGCGGCGTGCGAAACAGACCAGCATGATCGCCAAATCAAGCACGCCCAACACGTCGCTCCAGCCGACCGCCTTCAGCGGCGGCTGAGCTCTGACGTTGTGCGCCCAGCACGAGCCCGCTGAGTGCTGCCCAGGGCAGGGAACCGCCGGGCGATTGTCAGCCCGCTATTGCTGGACGCGGGTAGCGCCTGCCGGTCACACCGATGCACTCGCTGCCGCACCCCTCCCCCACAGCGCCTCCTCCATCCGCCCCACCACCAGCTCCACCACCTCATCCCCCGCAATCAGCGGCAGCTTTGTCAGCGCCGCCGGCGGACAAGTGGGTTTGTAGGTCTGGACGCTGAGGTCGAGACCGCGGGCGTTGAGGGTGCTGGCGAAGCACTTTGCTGCTGTCAGGTCGTGGAACCGGAGGGCGCAGAGGTGGCGGCTGCCGTCGACTGCCTCGAGGATGTCGGCGTGCCGGGCGGCGAGGTCGCGGAGGCGGTGTTCGTAGTACTCGCCGACGGCGCGGGTTGCGGCGGCGTTGGCTTCCACCCATCTCAGCGTGATCAGGTAGGCGAGGGAGGCCAGTTCTTCTTGACCGTTGGTCACCAGGGCGCCGAACTGGGGGAGGTTGTCGTAGGCGGCGGTGAACAACACCTTTGAGGCGGCGTACTCGCCGCCGGGCAGGCCCTTCCCCACGGCGACGAAGTCGGGCTGCAGACCGTACTCGCGGAACTGGTAGACCTGGGGGTACCACGCGCACGACTGGATCTCGTCGACCACGGTGGGCACGTCGCGTTGGTGGCAGAGCGCGTACACCCGCGCGAGGAACTCCTTGGTCAGCAGCCGGGCGCCGTAGTTCATCATCACGATCTCGTGGAAGAAGCCGGCGACTTTGTGCTGGCCGGTGTCGTACCGGTCGAAGACCGCCTGCACGTCTTCCAGCGAGTTGGGTCGCACGGCCCGGACGAGGAGCAACCCCTGTTGTTCCAGCTTCGCCAGCAGCTCTGGCCACATGCCGCGGAGGGTCTGGGTGAGCAGCGTGGTGCCGTGGTAGTTGCCTTCCAGTTCGCCGTCTTCGTCGCCCACCACCACGAGCACCGGCGTCCGGCCGGCGTCCGGCGGCGCGGGGGCGGCGGCGCCGGCCCGGTAGAACCTGGCGAGGATCATCTTCAGCGCGGCTTCGGCGGCCAGGCTGCCCGTCTGCAGGTTGAGCACCCGATTGAGGACGTGCGGCTCCGTGGAGGCGACGACCTGCCGGACTGCGGCGGGGTCGCCCGCGGGGAGGCCGTTGGCAGTGCGGATCAGCTCCTGCTCCAGCAGCCGGGTGAGGTGTCCGCGGGTGTTATTGTGGGTGGCGTTGGGGAGCCCCAATCGGCGGGCGTGGTCGAGCAGCCGGTAGCCGGGGAAGCTGTGACCCAGCGGGACGTGGTAGTGCTCGCTCTTCGAGATCAGGTACAGCCGGCCGTCTTCGCCGACGCGGTAGTAGCCGAGCCCGGTCAGCGGGGCGCGTCTCACCTGCGTGGCGGCGGCAAAGGGCCCGGTGGTCGCCCCGGCGGCGGAAGCCGCCAGGGGCGGACAGACGCTCTGCCCGGTTTGCGGCAGCAGCTCGAGCAGGCGCGCCTGGAACGCCTCCGGGAAGAAGTCCACCCTCTCGGCGGCAAGCTGTCGCAGCGCGCCGAGGTCTTCCCCGGAAACGGCGGCCCTCGCCTGGCACACGGCTTCCACGTAGTCGGCTCCTGCAAGCTCCCGCAACGAGGCGCAGACGGGCTTGAAGTTGGTCTTGTCTGGTTGCATTCGCACGATCCCACGGCTAAGATACGCGCAACGATAGCGCACGGCGCCCCGGTCGTCAACCGCGCGTTACGAAAAGGAACCGGAACGTGACAGAGAGGCAACGCAAAGCGGCCCGGGAACTCGGCAAGCCGGAACGCCCCTTCGGCGGCGAGCCGCAGTTGGGAGCGTGGTACACGGAGGCGGAGATCGAGGCGGCCGTCAAGGCGATCCGCGACTCCATGGATTGGCGGATCGGCTTCGGTTTCATGGTCGACGAGATCCTCGAATTCGAGCGCGCCTTTGCCGAGTATTGCGGCACCGAGTTCGCCGTCTCCCTCAGCACGGCCAGCGTCGGGCTGGACATGGCCATGGCATGCCTGGACTTAGCGCCGGGCGACGAAGTGATCTGCCCGGCCATCAACTTCAGGGCTTCCCCGCTGGCGGTGTTGGGGCAAGGCGGCAAGCTGGTCTACTGCGAGATCGACCCGCGCACCTTCAACTGCGATCCGGCGGATGTCGAGCGCCGCCTCACGCCGCGGACGCGGGCGATCTTCCCGGTGCACATGAACGGCCTGTCGGCGCCGATGGACGACCTGCTGGAGATTGCCGAGAAACACCCGCACCCCAAGCACGGCCCGCTCAAGGTCATCGGCGACGCGGCGCGGGCGTGCGGCGGCGGCTACAAAGGCGGGAAGATCGGCAAGCAGGGCTGGATGAATGTCTTCAGCTTCCACACGATGAAGCTCATGACCACCCTCGGCGAGGGCGGCATGGTGACCACCGACGACCCCGAGGCAGCGCGCCGCCTGCGCGGATTGCGCCAATGGGGCGGCGAGTCGGACACGTGGGGTTCGAGCTACAAGCTGACCAAGGTGCAGGCAGCCGTCGGCAGCGTGCAGCTTCGCCGCCTGGACGAGATGCTCGGTCTGCGCGCTCGGCGCGCTCGCGAGCGCCTCGACCTGCTACAGGGCATCCCCGAGCTGACGCTGCCGTACGAGCCGCCGGAGTGCGACCACACGTTCTACCTGTTCACTTGCACGGTGCCAAAGGAGTGGGCCGGCGAGAAGCGCGACCAGCTCATGCAGTTGCTCCTCGACGACTACGGCATCGGCACCATGGTCTGCAACCCGCCCGTGTGGGAAGGCAGTCCGTTCATCCAGCGCCACACCGCCGGCCAGGAAGACACGCTCCCCGTGTCCGTCGAGACTGCCAAGCGCCTCTTCGGCGTGTCGCTCCACCCGCTGATGACCGAGGAGGAAAACGAGTACATCGCCGCGGCGCTATGGGAGGCGGTGGAACGGATCCGGAACGGGTGAGGACGCCCGACCCATACCGGTAGCGCGGCGACCGCCAGTCACCAACGTGGAGGTTGAGCTGAATGGAAGCTCTTCAGACGTGGTTCATTGCCCATGTCGGTACCAATCCGCTGGTTCAGGGGCTGATCGGCGGGTTGGTCATCGCGGGGTTCAACACGCTGGGGGCGCTGACCGTGTTGCTCTTCCCGAAGGTTCCCCAGAAGTTCCTGGACGCCAGCCTGGGCTTTGCCGCCGGGGTGATGATCACCGCCAGCTTCACCAGTCTCATGCTCCCGGGCATCGAGCTGGGCGGCATCGGCCCCGTGCTCATCGGCGCGGTTCTCGGCGCCGTCATGCTGGACCTGACGGACCACTTCATCCCACACATGCACTTCATCATGGGGGAAGAAGGACCGCAGCAAACCCGTATCCGGGCAGTATGGCTACTCATCATCGCCATCACGCTGCACAACATGCCGGAGGGGCTGGCCGTGGGCGTCGGCTTCGGCTCCGGGAATCTGAAGGAAGCCTTCGTCCTGATGATGGCGATCGGGTTCCAGAACATCCCCGAGGGCTTCGCCGTCGCGGTCTCCTCCCTGAGCGCCGGGTTCGGGAAGCGTTTCTACGCCAGCGTGGTGGGCATTCGCTCGGGACTGGTCGAGGTGCCGCTGGCGGTCTTGGGTGCCTGGGCAGTCACCTCCATGGCGCCTATTCTCCCCTACGCCATGGGTTTCGCAGCCGGGGCGATGCTCTACGTTGTCAGCGACGAGATCGTCCCCGAGAGCCACCGCCAAGGTCACGAGCGGCTGGCAACGTTCGGCACCATGGTGGGCATCCTGGTGATGCTCTATTTGGACGTGACCCTTGGGTAGCGCGCCGCCGGCCTCGCTCGAACATCCTCAGCAGACGAAGACGCCCGGCAGCATCGGGGCAGACCGGTGTGTCTGCCCTTGCTCAGGCCGGGCGGGCACGCAGGCGCCGCCCCTACGCCGGTGTCCGCCTCTTCGTGCCCGCCCGTTGGTCGGGCACCACGTTGCCTGGAAACGCGGCCACTGGACGCCCGAACTTGTGCGGGAGCTGAGCGCGAGCAGTACCCCAACAAGTTGGGGCGTCCGGGATGCACTCTTGCAGGAGTCGCAGTGCGGCCTCCCGCCCGGGCCGCGGCGACATGGTTGCACTTCGTGCCGCAGGAGCAGTAGACCGGCATCATGGGCCTGATTGAATCACTACTGGTCGCCGTGGGGCTTGGCGCGGACGCGTTCTCCGTGGCGTTGGGCGTCGGGTTTGGGGGCGTCACGCCTCGACAGACTTTCCGGCTGAGCTACCACTTCGGGCTCTTTCAGTTCCTCATGCCGCTGTTGGGCTGGGTGTTGGGGGCGAGGGTGGCCGGCATTGCATCCCGGTGCGATCACTGGATCGCGTTCGCGATCCTCTTCGCCATTGGCGCCAAGATGATGCACGGGTCGTTCCAACCACACGAAGCGCGCTCAACCCGCGACCTGACGCGGGGCTGGTCCCTGGTGGGGCTGTCCGTGGCGACAAGCCTGGACGCCCTCGGCGTGGGGGTAGGGCTTGGCATCGCCGGGGCGCGGTGCCTGCAATCCGCCGGGATCATCGGCGTGGTGGCTTGTGTGATGACCCTGCTTGGGTTGTGGCTGGGCGACCGGTTGTCTGCCGTTCTCGGCAAGCGCCTGGAGACCGTCGGGGCGGTCTTGATCCTACTGATGTCGCTCAAGATGCTGACGATCTGACGGTCGCGCGAGGGTCGAGGTCCCTCGGCGGCGCGCGTCGGCTCACCTCGGCAAGCTCAAGCTGCTTGCGCCTCAGGCTCGGACACTGCCATCTCGCGTTCCGCAATCAGGTCTTCCAGTCGCTCCTTCTCCGCGACCAGTTCTTCAAGCGTTAGCGACCCCGGATCATGGGCGCCACACCCAGGGAGGTTGAGCCCCTGACTGCGCAGGAACTCGTCGACCTGCCGCTGGTTCTTCTTGTAGAGATAGAAGCCGAGCGCTGCTGCGCCGACCCCCGCCGCGAAGCCGGTCAGGTGGTTGGAGGTGAGGTTCATGGGGGTCTCCTCCGGGATTGCGGATTTGGGGTTGCGGATTGCAGATTGCGAAGGTCGGCCGCGCGTTCTCACCGGAGGGTGGCTCCCGCCTCACCGAATGTGCAGGGGGATGCCGTGCCGGAGCTCGCCGAGGCCTTCGAGCACTTCGCCGTGCAGTTGGGAGACCCGCCGGATCTCGTCGATCAGGTTGCCGCGAGGAGTGTCCTGCGAGGGGGCGACCTGTCAGCGACTCCTCTCTATGTCGTGGAACAGCAGTCGCCCCGAATTGAGCACCACTGCGACGGTACACGGGTTGTGCAGCACCGCCGCCCAAAACACTGGCAGCACGCCCATGGAGGCCAGCACCAGTCCGCCGGTGTTGACGCCGACGGCAACGGCGAAGTTCTGGCGCACGGTTGCCAGGGTCCGCTGCGCCAGCCGAATGACGCCGGGGATCATCAACGGGTCGTCGCCCTGGAGCGCCACGTCGGCGGCTTCGAGGGCGATGTCGGTCCGGTTGCCCCCCAGGGCGATGCCGACGTCGGCGTAGGCGAGCGCGGGCGCGTCGTTGATGCCATCGCCCACCATCACACGACGCGGACGCCCTTGGCCTGAAGCTGCAACACCGTATCGGCCTTGCCTTCCGGGAGCACTTCCGCCTCGTACCGGTCCATCGCCATGCGACTGGCGACGATCTCGGCATGTTGCTCCACGTCGCCGGTAAGCAGGATGCTGTCGTCGATCCCGCTCTGTCGGAGGCGATTGAGTGCCTTCTTCATGTTCTCCCGCAGCGCATCCTGGATGCCCAGCAAGCCGAGGAGCTTCTTCCCTCGGGCGACATAGACGATGTTCTCGCCTCGGCGAACAAGGCGGGAGACCTCGTCGCGGGCGAGCGCGAGGTCGATCCCGGTCTCCTCCATGAACACGCGACTGCCGACGCGGACCTGGCTGCGGCCCACTCGGGTCTCGACGCCACGTGCCACGTGGATCCGGGTGTCGGCATGCTGAGGGATCAGCCAGCCCTCGCGGCGCACCTTGTCGAGGACGGCCAGAGCCATTGGGTGGGTCGAGGTTTCTTCTGCGGCGGCGGCGGCTTCGACCACGTCGCGGGGGTCGGCACCGTCGATTGCCACGAGGCTCGCCACGTGCGGCCGGCCTTCGGTGAGCGTGCCGGTCTTGTCGAGAATCAGCGTGTCGGCTTCCGCCAACAGCTCCAAGTAGTTGCCGCCCTTGACCAGCAGCCCGTTGCGCGCTGCGGCGCAGATGGCCGCCGAGAAGGCCGTGGCCGTTGACAGCCGCACGCCGCAGGAGTAGTCGATGATCAGCATGTTCAGCGCCCGGCTCGAGCTTCGCGTCACGGCATACACCACGACGGCCAGCGCGAAGTTGACGGGGATGAACTGGGCAGAGAAGCGATCGGCGAATGCCTGGATGTCGGCCTTGCGGTGCGTCGCCTCCTCGACCAAGTGGATGATGCGCGCCACGGCAGTCTGGTCGCCCACCCGTTGCGCGCGGATGATGAGCCCGCCGCTCTTCACCACGGTGCCGGCGAACACCGGCTCGCCGGCCACCTTGCGCATGGGCAGGAATTCGCCAGTGATCGAGGCCTGATCGACGGCCGCTTCGCCCGACTCGACGGCGCCGTCGACGCTGCTCTTCTCGCCGGTGTTGGCCAGCACGCGGTCGCCCACCCGTAGGTCGTTCAGCGCCACCTTCGTCTCAGTGGCGTCGTCGCCCAGGCGCCACACGAACTCCCCACCCACCGCCAGCATGTCGCGGATCGCATTGCGCGTGCGCTCCATGGTGTAGGCGGTCAGCAGCTCGGCGATGTCCGCCAACCAGATGATGGTCAGCGCTGACAAATCGCGACCGGCCAGCAGGCTGGTGAGAATCGCCGTGGCGCTGAGCGTATCCGCGTTCGGGCGCTTCGTGCGCGCGAGAGACCCGAGCCCGCTCTTGACAATGGATCCCGCCAGCGACAGCGTGGTCAGGGCGGGAACCGTTGTGAAGCGCCGCAGGAAAGTGGCAGGCGGCGGCGCGCCGCGGGCCTTTAGCGCCGAGAACAGCAGCCCCACTCCGGTAGCGGCCACACGCGTGACCAGCTCCAAGACAGACTCTTCCTGCAGCCGCCGCTCCTGCACGGTAACCTGCGTCAGTTGCAGCCGCTCCCCCATGTAGGCCTCCCGAGCGTATTGGCCGACCATGCCCTCCACAACTTCGAGCGTTTGGTGACACGAGGTCAGCGCGGGATCGAAGTAGAGCACCACATTGCCGGTGGTCGTGGAGACGCGGGCAGACTGGAGGCCCGGCCGCTCGACCAGCCGTTCGGCGAGTTCTTCGGCCTGGTCGTGCAGGTGATGCAGCGCCCGACAGCCGATCCGGATCCTGCCGTGGAGGCTGTGCAGGATCCGGCAGGCCAGGAGCGGCGTTTGTCTATTCCTCCCAAACATCGGCTAAGTCCAGCGTCTCCTCGTCGAGTACGGCCTTCGGGCGGAGCGCCTTCCGCAGCGCCGGCTCCAGCCGGTCTCCTATCTGCGGCACGTCCTCGGGCTTGAGCCCGGCAAGGTGTTCCTGGTAGCGCACGATCGTGCGAGCGACTGCGTGAACCCATGCCAAGACTTCCTGCTCGGTCAGGACGGCGCCGTCGTAGGCGTACAGCAGGCTCCCGCTGACGCTGCTGAATTCAACAGACGCAATCCCGTCGGGCGCCCGCAGCAGCCGGGGAAGCCAGTCGGCAACCGCCTCCGACTTCGCGGGCACGTGGCGCAGCAGCGGGAGCTGAACCCGTAACCGTCCCGGCAGGCTGTGGACGACGCGCGGCTTCAGCCCTTGCGATGGAACCAAATCCAAGAGGCTCATGGGTGCTACGGACTCCCCTCGCGGAGCAACGCGGTGTACGCCCACCACACCAGGGCGAACCCGGTGGGCAGCGAGGCAATCCCCTCGCGCAGCAACTGGCGTCCGCCAAGCACGGCTAACAAGACCGGGAGGGCGGTCCAGAGGTCAATGAGACCGCCGGTCTGTTCGTAGACCGCCCGGTTCAGCGCCTGCGCCATGTCCCGTAACTCCCTCGCGATCACGGGTTGCGGCGTTAGCTCCAGTTCCTTCTCGAGGCCGAGCAGGCGAACGAGCGCGACGCACAGTAGTTCCGGCTGAATCGTGTCCGGGTCGTGGTGAATGAGGACGCTCCCGGTTGCCACGCTCGCCGCGACGGTCCGGACGCCGGTCACCTGCGCCAGGCGCGCCTCAACCAGCTCCTCGGCGGCGACATCTGCTACCAGGGCGTCGAGCTGAAACCGGACACGGCCCGGCAACACGTGCTCGGTCTTGACGGGGCCGGTGGCGCTGAGAAGGGGCGACCGTCGTTGCCGGTCTTTCTTGCCCAACAGGGCTGCGACGACCATTCCCGTAACGAGGTGCGCGATGGTCTCCTGTGAGAGTGCAGATTTGCGGGTGCAGATTGCAGATTGAACGGCCGGGTCGTCCAGACTGCGAGGCGGCGCATTCCCGGCCGACATCGTGCACAGGACGCCCGAACTTGTTCGGGGACGCCCCTGGCGAAGGGATCCCGAACAAGTTCGGGCGTCCTGTGGCAGGGCCTCCGTCCGTTGGGGGTGCCAGGTATAGCAGGAACATAAGCGGTTCCAGTGGAGGTGCGGGTGAGGCGCCACGTCTGCCTGCTTGCCCTTGCGCCGGGGAGAGTGCTCCCCCCCCAATTGCTCCAAACAACGGTGTGATGCGCCCGGAGGGAACGTGTTAGTCGGGCGTTCCTGCGGAGTCGGGAGGTGTCGATGAGTTTGCTCAAGGGGGCCGCGCTCCGACCGCGGGGCGGGCGCGGCTGCATTGCTTGACTTGCCCCTTTCGATTGCCTATAATCGCCTTCGCTCACCCCAGCGGCCAAGCGCTCCACCCGGCGCGCAGTCTGCCGCTATCCGCGCGCCTGAAGCTGGCGCCACCCTTCAACTGTCGGATGAGGGAGCTGACTTGCCAAGCGACTATTCCTACGTAGCTCTGTTCACGGTTCTCGGGATCGGGATCGTCTTAGTGATCCTGGCGTTCTCCTGGCTGCTGCAGCCGCGCCGGGGGGCCGACGGCGACAAGCCGCTGACCTATGAGTGCGGCGAGATCCCGGAGACGACCGCCTGGGTGCAGTTCCGCGTCATCTACTACCTGTTTGCGCTGCTGTTCGTGCTGTTCGATGTCGAGGTTGTCTTCGTGATCCCCTGGGCGGTCGTGCTGCGGCAGTTGAAGGCGCGCGTGCCGGAGTTGCCCGGACTCTCGCTGTTCGCTTTCAACGAGATGCTGGTCTTTCTGGTGATCCTGGCCATCGGGCTGCTGTATGCCTGGCGGAAGGGCATCCTGAAGTGGGAGCAGTTGGTCTTCCGCTCCGACGCCTCCTGAAGCGGTGGTGCTTCCCATGGGACAACCTCTCACCTACGCCGATTCCGGCGTCATCGTCGATGGCGAATCCGAAGCCATGCGGGGGCTGCTGGGCTGGGTCAAGCAGAGCTTCGCGCTACGGCAAGGAATCGGAAAGCCGCTCCTGGGTCTCGGGCACTTCGCCAACGTGCTCGACCTGGGTGGCGGCAAAGGGCTGGCAGTCTGCGGCGACGGTGTCGGCACGAAGATTCTCGTTGCCGAGATGCTGGAGAAGTACGACACCATCGGCATCGACTGCGTCGCGATGAACGTAAACGACCTCGTCTGCGTCGGCGCAGAACCCATCGCCTTCCTCAACTACATCGCCGTGCAGACGCTCGACCCCGAGTTGCTTGAGCAGCTCGGCAAAGGGCTCTACGCCGCCTGCGCGGAGTCCGGCGTGACCATCCCCGGCGGCGAGACGGCCCAACTCCGCGAGATGATCGCCGGGGTCCGCGAAGGGCACGGGTTCGACTTGGTGGGCACGGCGCTCGGGACGGTCGACTTGGACAAGGTGCTGCTGGGGGCGGAGGTCTCGCCCGGCGATGCCGTCCTCGGCTTGGCCAGCAGCGGCATCCACAGCAACGGGCTGTCCCTGGCACGCAAGGCGCTCTTCGACCGTGCCGGACTAAGGCCGGACGAGCGCGTCGCCGAGCTGGGGAGATCCGTGGGCGAGGAGCTGCTGGAGCCGACCCGGCTCTACGTGAGGCCGGCCCTGGCGCTCCTTCACTCCGATGTCGACGTCAAAGCGATGGCGCACGTGACCGGCGGCGGCGTGCTCAACATGCGGCGCTATCAGAGCCAGTTCAGCCTGAGCCTTGACTGGCTTCCCGAGCCACCGAAGGTCTTCGGGCTGATCCAGCAAGCGGCAGGCATCGGCGACGAGGAGATGTACGTCACCTTCAACATGGGCGTCGGGCTTACGGTCATCGTCGAGAGCGCCGACTTGGACAAAGCATTGCGTGTGATCCGGGAGAACGGACACGAAGCGTGGAAACTGGGCGAGGTGGTTGCCGAGCCCGGCCGCCAAGTGCGCCTGAAGTCCAAAGGGCTGATCACTGACGGAGAGCGGTTGGTAGCAGAGTGAGCGATGCGGACACACCCACGACGGACGCCGAACCCGGCGAGCAGCCGGAGGCGGGCAACGGCCCTGAGACCGAGGGCGAAGCGCCAGCGAAGGCCGCCCGGCCGGAACGCGCCGCCAGACCCGCCCGGAAGCGCAAGGACGAGGAGGCTGCTCCCCCGCCGCCTCACCCGCTGGAAGCCCCGCTGAAGGAACGCTTTGGGGAGCGCTTGGTTGGCTTCGAGGCGGTCAAGGGATATTGCGCCGCGGTTGTAGCCCCCGGAGAGCTGCTGGGGCTCTGCCGCGCGCTGAAGGAAGACTCCGGCTACAACCACCTGCGTTGCCTTACCGGGATCGATCGCGGCACGCAGCTTGAGGTCGCCTACAACCTGATGAACATGGCGACCAAAGAGGAACTCGTCCTGAAAGTGAAGCTGGACCGCGACGCTCCCAGCGTGCCGTCTCTGTGTCCGCTCTGGAAGACAGCCAACTGGCTGGAGCGCGAAACCTACGACTTGCTGGGCATCGTCTTCGAGGGGCATCCCGACCTGCGACGCATTCTCCTCCCCGAGGACTGGGAAGGGCATCCGCTCCGGAAAGACTACGACTACCGCCGTGACTGAGTCCCCCGCCACAACCGTAGCCGCCGGCATCCGCAGCCACGAGGCAGTCGGGCGCGGTCTGCGCACCGAGGCCCTCGAGATCAACCTGGGCCCGCAGCATCCCAGCACGCACGGCGTGCTGCGGCTGATCTGCGAGCTGGACGGCGAGTTCGTGGTGAGCGCCAAGCCAGACCTGGGCTTCCTGCACCGGTCGTTCGAGAAGCTGGCGGAGCTTCGCACGTACCAGAACTACCTGCCGATGACGGACCGGTGGGACTACCTCTCGGCGATGACCAACAACATGGTCTACGTCGAGACGGTCGAGAAGCTCATGGAGCTGGAGGCGCCCGAACGCGCGGAGTACCTCCGGGTCATCGTCTGCGAGCTGAACCGCATTGCGAGCCACCTGGTGTTCGTCGGCTGCATGGGCAACGACCTCGGCGCGTGGACGCCCTTCCTCTACTGCTTCCGTGACCGCGAGATGATCCTGGAGTTGTTCGAGGCAATCTGCGGCGCTCGGCTGACCTACTCGTACATGCGCATCGGCGGCGTGTCGGGCGACGCGCCGGAGGGGTGGCTGGAGGGCGTCGAGAAGTTCCTCGACTACCTGCCCGGAAGCCTGGAGGAGATCGAGACGTTGCTGAACGGCAACGAGATCTTCCTGCTGCGGCTCCGCAATATCGGCAACTACGACATCGACCTCGCGCTCAGTTACGGTCTGTCCGGGCCGATGCTCCGCTGCACCGGCTACAAGTGGGACCTGCGCAAAGAGCAGCCGTTCTCGGTGTACGAGCAACTGAAAGACTGCTACGACATCCCGGTCGGCACGCGCGGTGATTGCCTGGATCGCTACCTTTGCCGATTTGAGGAAATGCGCGAGAGCCTGAAGATCATCCGCGAATGCCTCAACCGGATCCCCGACGGCGAGATCATGGCAAAGACACCACGGACCATCAAGCCGCCCGCCGGCGAGACCTACCACGCCATCGAGACGCCGCGTGGCGAGCTTGGCCTGTACCTGGTGAGCGATGGCTCGGAAAAGCCCTCTCGCCTGAAGATCCGGGGTCCCTCCTTCCAGAACCTGTCGATTCTCCCTGAGTTGCTCCCCGGCTGGAAAGTCGCGGACATGATCGCGATCCTGGGGACGACGGATGTCGTGATGGGGGAAGTCGACCGGTAACCTGCTCGTGCGCGTAGTGACTGACTGACCCAACCTGCCGTGACCACAATCGCCAACTACCTTGTGAATCTGCTCCACTTGCCCGGCTGGGTGAGCGCGTGGTTCGTCGCGCTCATGGCAGCGCTGGTTATCTTCGGGTTCATGATGGGCGTGGTGCTGGTCCTGATCTGGTTGCTGCGGAAGATCTTCGGCTTCATGCAGATTCGCCTGGGCCCGATGATGCACGGCCCGCAAGGCATCTTCCAGACGCCGGCCGATGCGCTGAAACTGCTGGCCAAAGAAGACGTAATCCCCGATCGCGCCGACAAGTGGGTATTCGTCATCGCTCCGCTGGTCGTATTTGTGCCGGCATACATGGTCTACGTGGTGATCCCCTTCGGGGAAGGCAGCCGGTTCATCGCCAAGGACCTGAACATCGGCATCCTCTACATCGCCGCCATCTCCTCCATGGCAGTCATTGGGATCATCATGGCGGGGTGGGCGTCGGAGAACAAGTACTCGCTGCTGGGCGCGCTCCGCGGCGCCGCGCAGTTGGTGAGCTACGAAGTGCCGATGGCGCTGGCGTTCATGGGGCCGGTGATCCTGGCCGGCTCGCTGAGCATGCAGTCCATTGTCAAGGCTCAGACCGGAGGCTTCTGGCACTGGCACTTCCTGCAGCCGTGGGGGCTGGGCTTGCTCGGCTTCCTGCTTATGATCACGGCCGCCCTGGCGGAGACCAATCAGGTGCCCTTCGACCTGCCCGAAGCCGAATCTGAGCTGGTCGCAGGATACAACACCGAGTACAGCGGCATGAAGTTCGGGCTGTTCTTCATGGCCGAGTTCGCCAACACATTCACTCTGTGCGCCATCACGACCACGCTGTTCCTCGGGGGCTGGCACTCACCGTTTCCCCACTTCTTGGACGGCGGCTGGTGGTCGTTGCTGTGGTTCCTCGGCAAGTCAGGATTCCTCGTCTTCGTGTTCATGTGGATTCGCGCTACCTACCCGCGGGTCCGGGTGGACCAGTTGATGGAGTTCGCGTGGAAAGGGCTGATCCCGGTCGGTCTTTTCTATCTCATCGCCGTAGCGTTCTTTGCCGTCGTCGTCTGATCGCCAACCAATGAGCGAGACCCTCCAACAACTCGCCTTCTACACCGACGCCGCGATGATCGTCTTCGCGGCGCTGATGGTCGTCACGCTGCGGAACATCTTCCACTGCGCGTTGTTCCTGGCGCTGGGCTTCTTCGGCATCGCCGGCATCTTCGTCATGCTGCACGCCGAGTTCCTCGCCGGGGTGCAGGTGATGATCTACGTCGGCGCCATTGCGGTGTTGGTCCTGTTCGCCATCATGCTGACCCGCGGAGTCACCGGCCAGGACATGAAGCAGACGAACAAGCAGTCCCCGGTTGCCGGAGCAATCGCCCTGCTGTTCGTCGTGTTTCTTCTGAAGCTCATGGCTGGCGCCAGGTTCGCCACTTCGACCGTCGCGCCGGTGAAGGACTCCACCGCCTTCCTCGGGCAGCTTCTGGTGACTCGCTACGTGCTGCCGTTCGAGGTGGCGTCCATTGTCCTGCTAATGGCAATGGTCGGTGCGTTGCTGTTGGCCAAAGAGAAGGAAGACGAGTAGCCCGTGGAAGCGATCGGACTCAACCACTACCTAGTGCTCTCGGCGATCCTGTTCGGCATCGGTCTGTACGGCGTCGCCGCCCGTCGCAATGCCATCGGGGTGCTGATGTCCATCGAGTTGATGCTCAACGCGGTGAACATCAACATGGTCGCCTTCTCTCGCTTCTGCGCGCCGGACCAGCTCCACGGCCAGGTGTTCACCATCTTCGTCATCACCGTCGCCGCTGCGGAGGCAGCCGTCGGGTTGGCGCTCGTGATCTCGATGTACCGGAACCTGAACAAGATCAACTTCGACGAAGTGAACCTGCTCAAGTGGTAATGTAGCCCGCGGCCACGAGCTGGCATATGGACTTTGCACTCCACAACGCATGGCTGATTCCGCTGTTCCCCTTTGCGGGGTTCAGCGTCATTATCCTGACCGGGAAGAAGAACCTGGGCGTCAAGGCTGCCGTCATCGCCTTGACCATGCTCGGTTGCTCGGCGGTCCTGTCGGTGCTGTGCGCGCTGGCTACCTTCGGCGCGCACCCTCACAATCCGGAGCACTTCGAGCCATATGTCCACAACATGTTCTGGGCAAGGCTCGCGCAGTCGCCGCTGGAGATCGGCTACCAGATCGACACACTCACCTGCGTGATGCTGCTGGTCGTCACCCTCATCGGGTGGTTGATCCACCTCTACTCCGTCGGCTACATGGAGAAGGACCCGCGGTTCACCCGGTTCTTCGCCTACCTGCAGTTGTTCTGCTGCGCGATGCTGATGCTGGTGCTGGCGAACAACTACCTGGTGCTCTACGCGGGGTGGGAAGGCGTCGGGCTCTGCTCCTACCTGCTGATCGGGTTCTGGTTCGAGAAGCCCTCGGCAGCGAAGGCGGCCAAGAAGGCGTTCCTCGTCACCCGCACCGGCGACTGCGGCTTGGCGTTGGGCATCTTCCTGCTCTTCGCCAAGACGAAGACGATCATGTTCCAGGGCATCTTCGCGGCCGCGCAGGCGGGCGCCCACGGCCACGGCGAGCAAGTCCACCAGCTCCCCTTCTCGTTTGCGACGCTGAAGGCACTCTTGCACAGTCCGTACCTGGTCACCCAGCCACAGACCGACCACTTCGTCTTCACCCTCGCTGCGCTGCTGATCTTCTTCGGCGCCGTCGGCAAGTCGGCCCAGTTTCCGCTGCATGTCTGGCTGCCCGACGCCATGGAAGGCCCGACGCCGGTCAGCGCACTGATCCACGCCGCCACGATGGTCGCCGCCGGCGTCTACCTGGTGGCCCGCTCCTATCCCCTGTTCACGACTGGCGGCCACGAGATTGGCGTCGCCTTGCAGGTCGTCGCCTGGATTGGCGCCATCACCGCCTTCATGGCAGCCACCATCGCCGTGGCCCAGAACGACATCAAACGCGTCCTGGCCTATTCGACCATCAGCCAGCTCGGCTTCATGATGCTGGGGCTCGGCTGCCTGGGCTTCACCGCCGGCGTGTTCCACCTCATGACCCACGCCGTCTTCAAGGCGCTGCTCTTCCTGGGGTCCGGCTCTGTCATCCACGGAATGGAGCACGGACACCACGCCGGGCATCCTGGTGCCGACCACGAGGCTGCTCACGGCGAGCCCTTCGACCCACAGGACATGCGCCAGATGGGTGGGCTGGCGAAGTACATGCCGGTCACCTGCTGGACCTACTGGGCCGGCATGTTGGCGTTGTCGGGGATTCCGCCACTGGCCGGCTTCTGGAGCAAGGACGAGATCCTGGCCGATGCCTTCGCGCAGAACAAGGGCGTCTGGTTCCTGGGCGCCGCGGCCGCCTTCCTGACTGCCTTCTACATGGGTCGCCAGATGTTCATGGTGTTCCACGGAGAGCTACGCGCCAAGGACTGCCATCCGCACGAGAGCCCCTGGACCATGATCTGGCCGCTGCGAATCCTCGCAGTCGGCGCCATCGGGCTGGGACTCCTCGGCACGCCATGGGCGAATGTGTTCCACCACTACGTGCACTACGGCGAGCACCGCCTGCCAGCCAACTACGTCGTGATGCTCCTCTCCATCGTGATTGCGGCGGCCGGCATCCTGCTCGCGCGGAACCTGTATGGTGTCACCCCCCTGAAAGCCGGCCAGGAAGACCCCCTCGAAGCCAAGCTCGGCCCGCTGTGGGCGTTCCTGCAGAACAAGTGGTACTTCGACGAGCTCTATGACTTCCTGATCATCCAGCCGCTGCTCCGACTGACCCGTTGCTGCTACCGCTTCGACCAGAAGGCCGTCGATGGCACCGTCAACTTCGTCGGCCTCTTCGGCATTGTCGTCTCCCGAATCAGCGCCTTCCTGGACAAATGGGTGGTCGACGGGATCGTCAACCTGATTGGCATCGTCACCCGCGCCTCCGGGAACCTGCTGAAGCTGACCCAGAACGGTCTGGCGCAGACCTACATGCTGGTAGTGTTTGCCGGGGCCATGGTTGTAGTTGTGATCCGAATGATGAGCGGATGACAGCCGCTCCGACAATTCGTAGCGTAGCCCCTCGTGGGCGTCACCTCCGACAATTCGTAGCGCAGCCCCTCGTGGGCGTCACCGACCGCCAAGCCCTCTTCGGGCACGGTCACCCGGTTGGGCTGACCCCCAACACCATAGATCGCCAAGGACGCGACGATGGATAACTACATACTGACACTGATCACGTTTCTGCCCCTGCTGGGGTGCGTGGTCATCCTGTGTATGCCAAAGACCCAGGAACGGGCCCTCAAGATTGTGGCGACAGCCTTCTCGCTGCTGATCTTCATGGTCTGTGCCTACCTCTTCTGGGCGTTCGACAAGAGCGGCGCCGCCCTCGGTGTGTACCAGTTCCAGGAGGTCCGGAAGTGGATCCCGGCCATCGGCGTCAGCTACCACATGGGCACCGACGGGCTGAGCATGCCGCTGATTGTGCTCACCGGGCTGCTCACCTTGCTGTCGGTGATCTACTCCTGGATCATCAAGGTCCGGGTCAAAGAGTACTTCGCCTTCTTCCTGCTGCTCGAGATGGGCATGATGGGCGTCTTCTGCGCGCTGGACTTCTTCCTGTTCTACTTCTTCTGGGAGCTCAGCCTGGTGCCGATGTACTTCCTCATCGGCATCTGGGGCGGGCCCCGGCGCGAGTACGCTGCCATCAAGTTCTTCCTGTACACGCTGACCGGCAGCGTTTTGATGCTCCTGGCGATGTTGGCGATGTACTTCAACGTCCAGCCACATACGCTGGACATGGTCGAGCTCACCCGGGCGCACCCCTTCGCGGGGAACCTGCTCCGCCAGTCGTTGTGCTTCTGGGGGCTGTACCTCGCGTTCGCGATCAAGATCCCGGCGTTCCCCTTCCACACGTGGTTGCCCGACGCGCACGTTGAGGCGCCCACCGCCGGCAGCGTCATCCTGGCAGGCATCCTGCTGAAGATGGGGACCTACGGTCTCATTCGCGTCTGTCTGCCCATGCTGCCGGAGGCGGCTCACGAGGGGGCCTACATTGTGGCGGTGATCGGCGTCATCGGCATCGTGTACGGCTCGCTGGTCGCCATGGCGCAGACTGACCTGAAGAAGCTGGTCGCATACTCATCGATTGGTCACATGGGCTTCGTGGTGTTAGCCGTGGGGGCCGCCGCAGCCAGTACGGGCGGAGGCTCGGAGATTCTCCAGCGCGCCCAGGTGACGGCGCTCAACGGCGCCACGCTCCAGATGATCAACCACGGGCTCATCACCGGCGCCCTGTTCTTTCTGGTGGGCATCATCTATGAGCGGGTCCACCACCGCGACCTCGACAAGTTCGGCGGGCTGGGCTCGAAGGTGCCCGTGTATTCCGGCGTGCTCATCTATATGTGCCTGGCTTCGCTGGGTTTGCCAGGGCTGGCCGGCTTCGTCGGTGAGTTCTTCTGCCTACTCGGCAGTTTCGCCATCTTCAAGCTGCTGACGTGCATTTCCGTGCTCGGCGTCGTCCTGTGCGCGGCGTACTTCCTGTGGATGATCCAGCGAATGCTGTTCGGCCCGTTCAACGAGCGGTATGTCGACCTGACCGACATGAACGGAGCCGAGATCTTCTGCCTGGTGCCCCTGATGGCGCTGACGCTCTTCATCGGCGTCTACCCGGCCTTTGTGTTGGGCCCGATCAACATCGCGATGCAGAACGTGCTGAAGCTGATGGGCGGATAGGCCCCGGAGGTCCTATCGGTCCAACCCGGCCGACCCATCTCACTCACCGGAGCCATTTCCCTTGGGCGGAACCGTCTTCTACTTGATGCCCGAAATCGTCCTCGCCCTCTTGGGCGTGGGGCTGATCGTGCTCGACACCTTCACCAGCCGCGAGCGCAAGAACTGGCTCGGCTGGCTCGCCTTTCTGGGCCTATTCCTGGCGTTTGAGTTGGCGGCCTGCGCCACTGCCGTCTGGTCGTTGGGCCCGCAAGGCGGGTCGGTCCACGCGAGCGTGCTGCCTCGTTGGGCGGCCCAGACGGTCACCTTCGATCCCTTCGCCGGCTACTTCAAGCTCCTCGTCATCGCCGCTGCCGGGCTGACCGTCCTGCTCTCGCTCCACTTTGTGCACAAGCACGTTCGCACCGGGGTTGGCGAGTTCTACGCATTCATCGTATTTGGCACGCTGGGCATGACGCTGATGGTGTCCAGCACCGACCTGATTCTGCTCTACCTTGCCATCGAGTTCACCTCGATCTCCAGCTACGTACTGGCAGGCTACCTCCGCCGCACGCCGCAGAGCGCCGAAGCGGGCATCAAGTACTTCCTGCTGGGTGCGGTCAGCTCTGCCACCATGCTATACGGCATGTCGCTGATATACGGGTTCTCCGGCAGCACGCACATTGGCGAGATCGCCCAGAAGGTGCAAGCGGGAAACGGGACTGCCCCGATCGTCGTGCTGGGCGTCGGTCTGATGCTGGCCGGCTTTGGGTTCAAGATCGCCGCGGCACCGTTCCACATGTGGTGCCCCGACGTGTTCGAAGGCGCGCCCACACCGGTGGCAGCGCTGTTGTCGGTCGGCCCGAAGGCCGCCGGCATGGCCGTGCTGATCCGGGTGTTCCACGTGTTCTTTGGACCGCAGGAAGTGGAGTGGAGCCTGGTCATTGCCGTCATCGCGACGGCGACCATGACCATCGGCAACGTAGTCGCGCTGGTGCAGACCAACATCAAGCGGATGCTGGGCTACTCGACCATCGCCCAGGTTGGCTACATGCTCGTCGGCGTCGCCGCCACGGGGCCGGAGGAGTGGCGGATTCCCGGGGTGCTGCTCTACCTCCTGACCTACCTGTTCATGAACCTGGGCGCCTTCGCGGTCGTTATCACCGTCTCGAACGCGATCGAGTCGGACGAGATTGCCGACTACTCGGGTCTGTTCCGCCGGGCGCCGGTTGCGTGCCTGGCATTCCTGGTTTTCGCCCTGTCGCTGGCAGGGCTACCGCCGATGTCCGGCTTCGTGGCCAAGTTCATGATCTTCGGAGCAGCGATTCACTCGGGACTGCTGTGGCTGGCCCTGGTCGGCATCGCCAACAGCGTCATCTCCGTGTACTACTACTTCAACGTGGTCCGGCTGATGTTCTTCGCCAAAGCAGCCGGCGTCGAAGAGCCGCTGCCGGAGCCGGGCACCCTCCGCCTCGTGACGGTTCTGACGGCAGCCGCCACGATCCTGATCGGCGTCTACCCGCAGCCCTTCATCGACCTGGCCCGTGGGTCGCTGCAGATGCTGGCGCCGTTCTGAGCACAGCACCGCCCTCCCTGTAGCGTAGCCCCTTGTGGGCGTTACTGAGTTGGCACTGCAGACGCCCACAAGCGGCTACGCTACGAGGGAGGTGAATAGGAGCCCTCTCCCATGCCCGAAACCACCTTCGTCATGCTCAAGCCCGACGCCGTCCAGCGTCGGCTCGTCGGCGAGGTTCTCTCCCGACTCGAGGCGAAAGGACTGACTCTCGTTGGCCTGAAGCTCATGCAGCTTCCGCAAGCACTTGTGGAAGAGCACTACCGCGACCACAAGGGCAAGCACTTCTACGAGCCCCTGCTCCGCTTCGTCACCTCCGGTCCTGTCGTAGTCATGGCTGTGCGCGGCTTCAACGCCATTCAGCGCGTGCGCGACCTGATGGGCGCCACCAGCCCCGCCCAAGCGCTTCCCGGCACCATCCGCGGCGACTTCGCCCTGAGCAACCAAAAGAACCTGATCCACGGCTCCGACAGCCCCGAGAGTGCCCAGCGAGAACTCGGTCTCTTCTTCGCTCCAGGCGAGATCCTGGAGTACACCCGCTGCGAGGCGGAGTGGCTGACAGGAGAAGGCGAGGCGTAGCCGCCACGTACCGAGGTCGCCCTCGGTCTCCGCCCGCAGTTGCCCTTCCCCCGTTGTCCGCAAGTCTCCCTGTCCCCAAGTCCCCTCGTCCCACCTTCCCCCGGAGGCAGCCCATGCAGAAAGTCAGCGAGAAAGACGGCAAGTACCGTGGCGGCGACTGGGGCGTCAAGTACATGCTGCGCGGCCCGAAGCTGGATTGGGGCGTCCTCCTGCTCAAGCCCGGTCAGCAGATGGGTGGACACGGTCACCGCGAGGTCGAGGAGACGTTCTACTTCGTCGAGGGCAGCGGCAAGATCGTCGTCGACGGCGTCGCCCATGCCGCCGAAGCTGGAGATGCCTTTCGGTGCGAGCCACCGGAGATCCACGACCTGCTCAACGACGGCGACGCAGACTGCAAGATCGTCTTCCTCAAGACGCCCTACCTGCCCGACGACAAGATCGACGCGTGACCGGAGCCGGTGCTCACTGCGGATTCGTCGGAGCGCCGGCCGGCTGGCGCAGCCGTTCCAGTGCCGCTCGCGCCTCGTCCGCCCGGACGCCTTCGGGCTCGACTGCGAGGAATCGCTCGAAACAAGGGGCGGCAGCCCCTGCCGGCTGCATCGCGGCCAGTGTCCACGCCAGTCTATGGAGCGAGTCGGCGTGCTTGGGGTCGAGCGCCAGCGCGGCGTAGAATGAGAGCTTCGCCCGCTCCAGGTCGCCGGTCTGTTTGTAGACCAGTCCGAGCCGACAGAAGTCTTCCGGCGTTCGTTGCGGGGCAACCGGCCGGCTGGCGGCGGCCGCCCGCCACGGCAGCACAGCCGGCTCCTGGAACGGCCCGTCGCTCAGCGCCCGGACGGCGCTCTCGTCAAGGTACTCCAGCGGGAACAGGCACACACCGCCGAACCCGAACTCGCGCGCCGAGGCGACATGCTCCACCAATCGCTGGGGGGAGCCCCTCAGCTTGTACGCCGGCAGGCCGGAGAACAGACTGCCATACTCCTGCGGGCGCAGGGCCAGCAGCTCTGCCGCGGCGCGGGTGCGGAACGCTTCTTCGTCCACTACGTACATCATCGGACACAGGAAGTCCACCAGTCCTGCCCGCAGCCAGGCCGCACCGTCCCGGAACACGTGGAACTGATCAACTTCTTGCGTTCCGGCCGCCGCCGACACCTTGGTGCCCGGTCGCTTGGCCCGGACGGCGTCGCTGAGTTCCTTCGCCAACTGAGTCACCTGTTGCCGCCGCCAGGCACTCCACTCACGGTACCCGGGGCGGTCGCGACAGTCCTGGAGCTGTGCGAGGGTCGGCCGGCTCTGCGGCGCAAACGCAATCGGGTCCATGCCCGACTCCGCCTTGAATGCAGCCCTGCACGCCGCGCAATAGCAGAACCGGGCATCGTCGGGATAGCGAATGTAGTCCAATTGCACCCCGTCCACACCGGCGTAGAGGCAGTCGGTCACCAGTTGCACGAAGTACTGGCGAACCTCAGGATGCGTGGGACAGAGCCAGTCTGAGGAGGTCTTCCCCGCCCGGTCCAGCATCCGGAACTTGGCGAGCTTCGTGCCGACCCCGTTGAGCTTCCCGTTGAGGGTGAGGAAGTACGGATGGACCTCGATCCCTTCAGCGTGGGCTGCCTTGGCCAGTTCCAGCAGCGGGTCGAAGCCCTTCTGCACCTTCTTGTTCAGGGGCTGCAAAGTGCTTCTGAACATCAGGTTGTCCGGGTGGTTCGCCAGCGGCAGCAGGGCATTCAGCCCAAGGCGCTTCGCCTTGGCGACAGTCCGGGACACCGCAGCAGCGGAGACGTAGTCCTGGTAATGCACCCACGCGCCGCGGAACTCGACAGGTGCGGGAGGCGGCGCTGCGCCGCAGAAAGGAATTGCGAGAAGCAGGAGGCCAATCGCCGGGTTCAGGATGCGCGACTGGAGCGTCTTGCCAATGGGTCTGCTCATGCGGCCTTCCCGACCCGGGCAGGGCGCCTGTTCGGTCTGCCGACCGCAGTGCCCGCCGTACTTGCTTCGGTTGCTACCTCTCGCGTTCCGCGAACGCGCCTGTCGCTGGGTCCGGGTTCCATGGCGCCCTCCCAGCCGGATTGTGCCCATTGGCGCCGGTGGACGCAATGGGCTTGCGAACCTCGGACGCCGGTTTGCCGATTGCGGCTCCCCGCGTTAGAATGCCCGGCACGCCGCCGCTCCGGAGTCGACTTCAGATGGACCTTCCCAAACGTTGGCTGGAGATCTGGATCCTTGCCCTGCTATTGCTGACCTCCGTTCTCCGCCTCGCCACGGCGGAGGCGCAGGCGCCTGTCGCGCCGGGCGGCCTCTCGCTGTTGGTTTGCGACGAGGTCTCGCCTCGCACCATCGCACTCAAGCTGATCTTGCTGAACCCAGGGCGTCAGTTCGACACAGACGGTCAGGCGAGGCTGGAGTTCGGCCGACCGGACGCACCCGGACACCCCTTCGAGTCGCCCGCGCCGGGACCGAGGACTGTGAACCTGCCCGTGAAGTGCAGTGAGTGGGCGCCGGACCACGTCGAGGTCCTCTCCTTCGGCCCGTTCTCCCTCAGCGAGGGAGTCCCCACGAACCTCGAGGTCCGTGGCGGCCTGGTCGGCGACGCGCCGACCCTCCTGGGCACGCTGACCGCAGGCGACCGAGACAGTTCCCTCCAGTTCCGCCGAGCATTCCCTGCGATCTTGCCTGCGACGAAGACGCACCGAGTGATCGTCACCGCCGTGTGTGAGCGAACCGACGCGCGCCGGTTCGTGGTGAAGCTCGCATACCTCAACTGCGGTGAGCGTTTCGAGACTGACCTGTCGGCATTCCTGCACTTTGAGTTGGCGCCGAAGGGCGAGGACCTCGACCCCGCCATCGCGCTGCGGCTGTTGCCGTCGAGCCGGCGGGTGAACACCTCCACGTGGCGACCAGACGAACTCACCGTCGTCCAGTTCGGCCCCTTCGAGATCCCGCGCGACGCCCCGGAGCACGTGTACCTCCGCGCCGGTCTCTACGACCAGTTCGGCACCCCCGAGCGTCTCGATCTCGCCGGCAGCGACGATGGCACCGGTCGCGTGCTGGTGGGCACGTTCACGCACACGCCCGCGGGCGTCCTCTTCCAGCGGAACGTCGTCCTGCCAGCGGGCTGACAGCAACCGAACACGACCAACAGGACCTCACCATGATAGACCGGCGCCCAACCCTCCACAACAACACCGGCGGTTCTCGCGCGCAAGCGCCGGTTCACTTAGAAGACCACCCGCCGGGCGCCTTCTCGTTCTTGGCGACCTGTTTGCTGCTGTTTGTGGTGGGCGCTGGCTCAGGACAGGCGGCGGAGAGAATGGGCGTGGGTGTCGTTGCCGTCGGTTCGGCGGAACGGCTGGCGGCAGACCAGTTCCGTTTCTCGGCGACGTTCTTCAACTGCGGTGAGGTGTTCCAGCGCGACTATACTCGCGAAGGTTAGGAATACACCGAAGTGGAAGTTCGCAGAACTTCACCCGTGGGCGTGTGGTGAGCACCCAACACACTGCTGTGCACGCAGAGGCGTCGAACTTGTGCAATAGCTTCGGTGTATTCCTAACCTTCGCGAGTATACCCCATGTTCGAGTCCACGAACGCGACCATGTGCGCCGGGTCCTCGCCGATCTGGTCGATGAGCTTCCCGCCGGTCGTGTGGTTGTAGGCGTACGACGTCATGATGCCCGGCCGCCGGTCGCTGGGGCAGAGCAGCACCTGGTCGTTCTTGACGTAGGGCATCAGCCGTCGATGCCACGGCCGCGCCTTGGACAACGTCTTCGTCGAACGGCTGTGGCGGACCGTGAAGTACGAAGAGATCTACCTGCGGGACTACGCTGACGGTCGCGAAGTCCACGCCCGTCTCGACAGCTACTTCCACTTCTACGACGCCGAACGGCGCCACGCAGCGCTGGATCGGCAGACCCCCGCCACGGTCTACTTCGCCAGCCACGACACGGGACCTGATACCAAAGAGACCCAGGAAAAGGACCCCGCTAAAGAAAGGAGAATCACTAACCACCAGTAGCTTATCCTGACCGGTAAGTGGCCCAAACAATGGGGGGAAGCTCAGTATTCTGCTTGCAGTCGCCGTAGGAGGTGTGGGCGCCGATACAGCGGCGGAACAACTCCTCGCGGGCAAGCGCTGCCCGCTCCTCGGGCGCCGCCCAGGTGAACGCGCTGAAGACGAAATCCGGGTCGTGCGGGATGGCGTAGGCGCCCTGCCGCACCTCGCCGATCCAGCCGTTTGCACGGATGACTTCCGGGAGCTGGTCGGCGCGCAGCACTTCGACGGAAGACAGCTCGCGACCGAGACCGCGAACCGGCCGCTCCAGGCGAGCGACGTTGCGCGGATCCTCGATTGCCCAGTTCAGGGCGTAGAGGTGTTTGGGGTTGCAGGTGTACATGGTTGTTGAGTCTGACTGGGGGTGGCAGGGACCGAAAGGACGGCCAGGACAGCAGGGACTTCACGAACGGCAAAGCGGCGGCGTTTCCCAGGAGGAGATCATTCGGTGCTGATTGGGAACCTCCTGCCGGTTGGTGGTTGCGGGCTTGCCGGCAAGGAAGTTCGTGCTTGGGCGTCGAATCCGGTGAGACTTGCTTGGAC
>PEVN01000373.1 GCA_002779825.1 Armatimonadetes bacterium CG06_land_8_20_14_3_00_66_21
GACAACGGGGCGACATGGTCGCAGAGCGTGGTGCTGGAAGATGAGCCGGGGGAGTACTCGTACCCGGCGGTGATCGCTGTGGAAGGCGGCGTTGCCGTCAGCTACACTTGGCGCCGGGAGCGAGTGGCTTACTGGCGAGGCACACTGTGACACGACGGTTGGAGGGACTCATGTCAATGGCTGACGAAACCATCCGCCTCAAGCCCCACCACTTCCTCGACCTCCTGCGCGACCTCGGCGCGGGCAGGTCATTCAGCTCTCCGCCCGGCTACGGCCACGCCGTTCCCCAAGTCGCCGCAGCCCTGCAAGCCAATCCCGACGTGCTGCTGGAACTCACCGCTGGCATCGACGACATCTGCGCCCCCTGCACCCACAACGTCAACGGCGCGTGCGACGACCTGATCGGTCGCTACGACCCGCCCGTGTCGAAAGACGAGTACAACCGCCGTCTCGATGAACGCTGGTGCGAGCGCCTCGGCCTCGGGGAAGGCCACCGGATGACCGCCCGCGCGTTCTGCCTGCTCGCCAGCGCAAAGATGGGCGACTTGCGGACGATCTATCTGGAGCGCGGGGAAGCCGAGACGCAAGCCCGGCAGGAGGAAGTGCTGAGAGGGGTCGAGGTGTTTCTGGCGCTGCCGAGGAGGTAGGGCTCGCACGAGACAAGGCGGCGCTTTCGTGCGCGGTGGTAGCTGCCTACTGGTTCAGCAAGCCGGACCATTCGAGGACCTGGTTCGAGCGCTGGCGAGCGTCGCGAGCGACCTCTTCCCGCGCCCGTGCGTCGAGGGAGAGACCCGCCCACCGATGCTGCCACAAGGCCAACTCCACCTGTAAGCGAACCAGCTCTGGCTGGACGTCTGGTTCGACCTCTGCACCGGTCCACTCGATGAAGTGCTTGCTTTCGTCGATTACCGAGAACGCCATGGGCAGCCCGCCCTCCTCCGCAATGCAGGTGCTGATCCTGGCGAGGTTTGAGGCGAGGTTGCCGAGACGGATGGGCACCGCGTCTCTGAGGTACCGGGTCTTGCGCTCGGGAGGAGTCATGGTGCCATCCGCTCCTTCACGATCTGCTCGATGGTTGCCCGAAGATCCCGATCCTGTATCACCATGGACATGTTCCCCTGTCGGGGACGAATGTTGATCAGCGACTCGAAGGCGACCTCCTGGCTGTGCGGCTTCCAGTCTGCACCCCAGACGTCTTCCTGGCGGCTGCCGGCGTCGAGGAGCACAGCCTCGCAGTCCGCGTGCATCTCACCACCACCAGCCACCAGTCTGCGCCGCACGTCCACGGCCAGCTTGGCGTAGTTTCCCAGAGCTTCCAGCATTTCGGCCATCTGCTCGGGAGTCGGCTTCTCGTTGCTGAACAGGTGTATCTTCATGTCCCGTCGCCCTTCTCTGTGCTTCCCGTGTCTTCGTGGTGAGATCGTTCATCCGCCCTTCTGTCCCAAGCGATCCCGATTGTAACACCTGAGCCGGACCCCACCAACTGCTCGGCGTGGGCAAGCGCGCGAGACGGCCGTTTCCACCACGCGCAAGGGTTTGCAGTCCGAGACGCCAACCAGTGGCGGGTCAGCATAGCCGTGGAGGTCTTCCCATGCTACCCAAGGAACGTGTCCTGGCTGCGTTCGAGCACCGGCCGTATGATCAGGTCCCGCTGTACCAGGCGGGCTTCTCCTCGCAGGTTGCGAGCTACATACTGGGACGACCGGACGCGCACATCGGCGGCGGCATCCAGCAATGGCGGGAGTCGCAGGCGCTCTGGGAAGGCGAGCAGGCCCACCAGGAGTTCCTGGAACGCTGCAACCAGGACGCGCTGGATCTGAGTGACAAACTCGAGCTGGACTACGTGCGCCCGTCGTACTGGCGGATGCCGGAGAAGCCGACGGCAAAGCTGGACGAGTACACGTACCAGTACGGCGACCCCAACGGCGCCTACCGGATCATGCGCGTGGATCCGGCTACCGAGCTGTACCAGGTCGTCGAGCAGCAGCCGGACCCTGAGCCGACGCTGGAGGACATCGAGCGGGGAGTGGAGGCGGCTGAAAGCGCCCTGGCGAGCTTCCAGCCTCCCACGGACGTCGGCGCCGACATCAAGGCCGCCAAGGAACGCTTCCCCGATCGGGCGGTGCCGGTGGGCGGCGCGGGACTGGGTATCTCCAACCGGTCGCAGGTTTGGCTGGAGGCGGTCGTGCTGCGCCCCGACCTGGTCGGCCGCTATCTGGAGTGCCAGACCGGCCGCGCCGAGAAGACCTGTGAAGCGATGGCGCGGCTCGGTCACCCGTTCCTCCTGGGCGGAGGCGACTTCGCCTCCAACCGCGGCCCCAACTACTCGCCCAAGTCATTCCACGAGCTGATGGCGCCACGGCTGAAGCGGATCACCGAAGCCTGCAACCGCGCCGGCGGCTTCCACATGTTCGCTAGCGACGGCAACCTGTGGCCGGTGGCGGAGGATCTGTTTCAGGTCGCCCACATCGACGCGTTCTACGAGATCGACGGCAACTTCATGGACCTCCGCGAACTGCGCGGGCGCTACCCCGACCTGACCTTACTGGGCAACATCCGCTCGGCCACGCTGCACAAAGGCAGCAAGGCCGAAGTCATCGCTGAGACGCGCGCCTGCATGGAGGCGGCGAAGGAGTTGGGCAGCATGATCATTGGCTGCTCCAACCAAGTTGTGGCCGGCACGCCCGAGGAGAACTTCTGGGCGATGATGGAGACGATGCACGCGCTGAAGTGAGCGCGGGCGATGGCGGGCTTTCAGTCCCGCTCTTCCACCCGCATCTGCGTAGTGACTTGCCGACCGTCGCGGACAAACCGGGTGGTGAGGTCCGCGCCGATTCGCTGCCGACGGGCAAGTCGTATCAGCCCTTCTGCAGAGCGGACAGACTGCCCGGCAAACGATACGATCACGTCATGCCGCTGAAGCCCTGACTTGGCCGCGGGCCCGCCGGGGAGGATCCCCCGGATCAACGCGCCCGCCCGCGTGCGCAGGTTGAGCAGGTGGGCGTCGTCTTCGGAGACATCGTCGACGCTGATCCCCAGGTACGCTCGGTGCCCCCGCCCGTTGCGGGTCATTTCGTCGACCACCGTGTGGACATCCTCAATGGGGACGGCAAAGCCGGCACCCGCCGTGTCCGGCGACTGACCGTAGACGCTGGTGCACAGACCCACTACTTCGCCGTTCAGGTTGACCAACGGACCGCCCGCGTTGTCTGCGGGGAGGGCTGCGTCTGTCTGGAGCAGGTTGTCGTAGCTACGGTCTTTGAGCGCGACCGGCCGTCCCTTCGTGCTGATCACTCCGACGCTGGCCGTCGGCTCGAATTCTGCGCACGGGTTGCCCAGCGCAACGACCCATTCCCCGGTCTGAAGCAGCGCCGAATCACCCAACGAGGCGGCGGGCAGGTCCTCCTCGCCCCCGATCTTGAGCACGGCTATGTCTGAGGCACGGTGAGAGCCGATGAGCTTGGCGGCGAACTCCCGGTCATCCGCCAGCCGGACGCGGAACGACTTGAGTTCCGCCACGGCGTCCTGGCTGGTGACTATGTACCCGCGGTCGTCGAACAGGAAGCCGGAGGCGCCCACTGCCGGCGACTTGGGGGAGTCGGCATATGCCGGGCCGCCGTTGCGGATGTTGACCAAGGAGGGAGTGATCCGCTTGACGGCCGCTGCGATGGCGTCCTGGTCGGTGAGGACGACCGACGCCGTCTCTGGGGTCAGTTGGTCGAGGTGGGTGGGTGCGGGCGACGGCCGCTTGAGGGGTAGGCGATCCGAGAGGCCGGGCAGCAGCAGGTAGATTGCGCCGGCCGCGCCGGCGAAGCCAGCGACGGCAATCAGCGCAAGGGCGCAGAGGTACTTGAGGCAGCGGAAGAATCGCACGGGATCAGGTGACGCTCAACGGCTAAGCAAAGCAGGACTTTGCCTTCAGGGCAGTTCCCTGAGCAGGTTCGCCATCTCGATGGCTGCCGTCGCCGCGTCCCCCCCCCGATTCCCGGCTCGGAGGCCGGCGCGCTCGATTGCCTGCTCGAGGGTATCGG
This sequence comes from Armatimonadetes bacterium CG06_land_8_20_14_3_00_66_21, assembly GCA_002779825.1. Taxonomy (GTDB): domain Bacteria; phylum Armatimonadota; class Abditibacteriia; order CG2-30-66-41; family CG2-30-66-41; genus CG2-30-66-41. The sequence continues at coordinate 4,032 of PEVN01000373.1, forward strand.
TGGTCACAATCCCGTAGATGACCGGCACGCCCGACGCCAGGGAGATCTGCGCGATGCCCTTTGCCGATTCGCCGGCCACATAGTCAAAGTGCGGCGTTTGCCCGCGGATGACGGCTCCCAAGCACACGACGGCGTCGTACTTGCCGGACTCAGCCAGTCGCTTGGCGACCAGTGGAATCTCGAAGGCGCCGGGCACCCACGCCGTCTCGATGGCGTCCCCTGCAACGCCGTGGCGCTCCAAGGCGTCCCGGGCGCCGCTCAGCAGTCGCCCGGACACCAGCTCGTTGAACCGGCTGACCACGAGGCTGACTTTGAGCCCTTCGCCGATCAGTTTCCCTTCGTACGTCTTGCCAGACATGGTTTCCTCCGTGGGCAAACAGGGGACGTCCCAGACCTATTCGACCGGCACTGGCTCATCCCTTCAGCAGGTGCCCCATCTTCTCTTTCTTCGTTTGCAGGTAGTAGCGGTTCTCTTCCCGGGGTGGAATCTCGATAGGCACGCGCTCTACAACCTCGAGACCATACCCGTCGAGACCGATCACCTTCTTGGGGTTGTTGGTCAGCAGGCGCATCTTGCGAATGCCCAGCTCGCGCAGCACTTGGGCGCCGATGCCGTAGTCACGCAGGTCGGGCGCAAACCCCAGCTCCACATTTGCCTCCACCGTGTCGCGCCCCTGGTCTGCCAGGGCATACGCGCGGATCTTGTGGAGGATGCCGATGCCGCGCCCCTCATGGTGGTGGATGTACAGGATGACCCCCGCACCCTCCGCCTGGATCCTCGCCATGGCTGCATGAAGCTGCTCGCCGCAATCGCACCGGGTGGAGTGCAGCACGTCACCCGTCAGGCAGCCCGAGTGGACGCGAACCAGTACCGGTTCCTCCGAGACGATCTCCCCGGCCACCAACGCCAAGTATGCCTGCGCGTCCACAATGCTCTCGTAAGCGACGCACGTGAACTCGCCGACGCTGGTGGGCAGCTTGGCGGAGGCAACGTGGCGGATTAGCTTCTCGGTGCGGCTGCGGTGGCTGATGAGGTCGGCGATGTTGAGTAGTTTGAGACCATGCTCAACGGCGTACCGTTCGAGTTCTGCGAGGCTCATGATGACGCCGTCTTCTCGCATGATCTCGCAGATCACCGCGCAGGGCTGGAGACCCGCCATTCGGGCCAGGTCGACAGCCGCCTCGGTGTGTCCCACGCGGACGAGAACGCCACCCTCACGGGCACGGATGGGGTTGACGTGCCCGGGGCGAAGGAGGTCGCGGGGCTCGGAGCGGGGATCTGCCAGCGCCTGCACCGTGCGCAGCCGGTCTGCCAGTGAACTGCCGGTGACCGTGCCTTCCCGGGCATCGATCGGCTCCGCGTAGCCCGCGTGCGCTTGCTGCTCCGGTGCACCGGGCAGCAGGGGAATGGCGAGCCGATCCAGGATCTCGCCGTCGGCCGGGACGTACATCAGCCCGCGTCCTTCGGCGACCATAAACCGCATGGAGTCCAAGGTCAACTTGTCGGCCGCCATCACCAGGTTGCCGTGGTTGCGCAGATCCCGATCGTCTACCAGGATCAGGAACCGCCCAGCGCGCACCTCTTCGAGGGCCTCGTCGATGGGGACGAAGGGCGCAGAGGACAGGTGTTCGGCCTCGGTTGCGGCAGTGCTACTCAATTCCATGCTCCCTCAGGAACTCCGGGGTGAGGCGGGACGTGGACGCGCTGCCAGCCTCTTGGTGGCCGAGTAGTCGCTCCACGTACTTGGCAAGGATGTCCACTTCGAGGTTGACTCGGTCGCCGACGACGAGGTCGCCCAAGGTCGTGACTTGGCGCGTGTGGGGAATCAGCGAGACGGTGAAGCCGTGGTCAGTTGCGTCTACCACGGTCAGGCTGACGCCGTCCACTGTGATCCAGCCCTTCTCCACCAAGTAGCGACAGAGGCTGCGGTCACATTCGACAAACGGGAGCGTCGAGTGCGCCCGGCGTTCCAGCCGGGCGACGACGCCGAGACCATCAACATGCCCGTTCACCAGATGACCGCCGAAGCGGCCCGTCGGCTGCATCGCTCGCTCGAGGTTCACCTTCGAGCTGCTGGACAGGCGACCGAGGTTCGTCCGAGCCAGGGTCTCCTCTACGGCCGTTGTGCGAAAGCCGGTTGCGTCCACGTCGGTCACGGTCAGACACGCACCGTTGACGGCGACGCTGTCGCCGAGGTGCAGATCGTCCAGCAGGGCGGGTGCGGCAACGCTCAGTTCCGCCGAGTCGCCACTGCGCGCGATCGACCGAATGCTGCCGATTTGCTCGATGATTCCAGTGAACATGGGAGGCAGTGCGGCCAGCGGGTAGTGCGGGACCGGAGCCTGTGCCGGGAACGCGTCGCGGCTACGGCAGGTAGCCGACTACCAGGAAGTCAGTGCCAAGGCGCTCGACCATCGCGTGGCGAAGTTGGAGCGCGTCTGCCACCACGGTGACTCCTTCGCCACCGATGGCAGTCAGCGACTCCGTCCCCCCGATGATCTTCGGCGCGTAGAAGAACGCCACTTTGTCGACGACACCAGCTTCGAGGGCGCTGGTTGCAAGCCTACTGCCACCCTCGATCAGGACGCTGGTGACACCGCGCTGCGCCAACAGGGCCAGCGCCTCATGGAGGTCGAGCCCCCTTGCAGTCGTGGCGACTGTGAGGACCTGAACGCCGGCGCGCTGCAGCCGGCACACCCGGGAGGCGGGCGCTGCGGAGCCGCAGACAAGGAACCGTGGCGCGTCAGCCGAGGCCAGTGCCTGCGCGGCAACCGGCGTCTGCGCTCGGGCGTCCACTACCACCCGGGCGGGGTGCTTCCCCTGGCGGTTCCCGGGGAGTCGCGTCGTGAGGCGTGGGTCGTCTTGTGCGACGGTCCCGCGGCCGACCATGATCGCGTCATGCTCGTGTCGCAGTTGGTGCGCCCGAGCGCGGGCGAAGGGGCTGGTGATCCACTTTGAGTCGCCCGTGCGCGTGGCGATCTTGCCGTCCAACGACAGGGCAAGTTTCAGCGTCACGAACGGTCGTCCGGTCGTGATGAACTTGGTGAAGTCCTCATTGAGCCGCTGCGCACGCTCTCGGCACACTCCGGTGACCACCTGGCGACCCGCCCGGCGGAGCTTCCGCAGACCGCGACCGCGCACTCTTGGGTTCGGGTCCGCCATCGCCACAACGACCCGCGACACGCCGCTCTCAAGCACGCGGTCGACGCACGGTGGGGTCCGGCCAAAGTGGGAGCACGGCTCCAACGTGACGTAAAGGGCGGCGCCTTCGGCCCGCGGCCCAGCGCGTCGCAGCGCAGTCGCCTCGGCATGGGCGCTCCCGGCGCGAGGGTGGTATCCGCGCCCGACAACCCGCCCGGCCTGTACCACGAGCGCGCCGACGCAGGGGTTGGGGCTAGTCCATCCCTTGCCCTTGGCTGCAAGGTCCAGAGCCTCTTCCATAAAGGCAAGATCGACTGGGGAGGGGGTGTTACTCACCAGGCATCGCCTCAGCCTCGTGCGCCTTCACTTGAAGGCTCGCCTGGCGGCCGGCCGCGTCTGCGTGCTCGTGGATGAACCGCGCCATGTCCCGCCGGAGCGCAAGCTCGTGCTCGCGCCGGGCGCGGCTGAGGGTCCTTAGGTCGAGCAGGCTCATGACCACCGGGACCGCGCTGAGCACGCCGAACGTGATCCAGTAGGCGGCGAACAGTGCGAGACTGGTGAAGTCCACCACGTACACTCCCAGGCACATCATGAGGACCAATCCGTACAAGACCGCCGCTCCGGTCACCCGGTACCGGAACTGCGCTGGGCCCACCAAGGAGTTGCCATGGCGATAGGAGTACCATTCCCTGATGACGAGGAAGGTCACCACGCCCGTCATGACGACGGCGAAGAGCGCCACCACGAGTTCCCCCGAGGTCTCCACAGAAGATCACCGCTTTTCCACAGGTTCCCGCACTTCGGCCCCACAGAGCAGCCGATGCGCGGAGAGGATACCATATGCCCCGCAGCGCCACAAGCTGGGCGAATCCCGGCAGTTGCGCCGGCCCGGTGGCTGCCAACCTCCCGGCTCTGTGCCCTCTCCCAACGGGTGCAGAGAGGCTCCGTCAGTGAGCGGCTGCGCGCTTTTGCACGCCTTTTCCACACCTGTTGAAAACATGACCTACCACGGCTTCGCGGGTTGTGTCACGGATTGCCTTTGGGGCCCCATGGGCATCGGCCAGCGTTGCCGGTACCCATGCCGACTCTGGGAAGGAGACCGGCCAAAGTGCCCGTAGAGGCGCACACGGGTACCTCGACTCTACGCCCAACGGGCCGCCTCCACGCACATCCCCACCACGTGGTAGTCCACCTTCCACTCGCTTCCCTTGTCGTGCTTGGTGACGCCGGACACTGGAGTCCAGGAGCCGCTGTACCACCCGCCGTGCTCGTGGTCGAGCAACTCGCGCTTGACGAAGTCCACTGTTCCCTGGAGCGGCGCCCACAAGTCGTCGTGCTCTCGGAGTGCGGCGAAGTGCAGCAGCGCCCGGATCGCCTCGCATTGCTCCCACCAACCCTTCGTCTGCCGTACCGAACTGCCGTCGGGCGAGGCGGGCGAGAAGATGCCGGAGGTCCTGAGCTTCAGACCGCCATGTTCGTCGGTGAGCTTGGCCTGGATGGTGGCCCACGTGTCGGCTGCTGCCTGCCGATATGCGTCGTCGCCGGTGCACTGTGCCGCATGGGCAAGTCCGAAGACCACGAAGGCGTGGCCGTAGCTGTCCTTTCGGTCGTCGAGCACCGCCGCCGAGCCTGGAAGGGCCCTGGCGCGATCCACCTCCGGGACTATCGCAGCTTCGGGGTGCGCGTCGAGGACGCTGGGCGGCGCGACTGAGAAGAACCAGCCGCCGTGTTCGGGATCGCGGAAGTGGTCGATCAGGTAGCGGGCGCCGTTGCGGACGGCCTGGAGATACGGCTCGTCGCCTGTAGCTTCGTAGCCGTTCGCGAAGTTGTACAGCAGCCGGGACTGCGAGACGAGCGTGGCGACTTGGTCGGGCTGGCGGCGCCACTGCCGGTCCAGTCGCGGAAAGAAGAGCCCTGCCGGGGTGGCGGCACCCTCAAGCCAGTGGGGCAGGATGTCTTGGACCAAGTGGGCACGGAACCAGTTGAGATCGAGGCTGTTCGGGCGGGGCATGGTTGGGTTGCCTCACTGTGCTGGCGCTTCCTCTGCGTTCAGCGTCCTCAGGAATGCCTCAACTGCCTGCCGCTGCGCGTCGGTGGCGGTGGAGAGGTACAGCGGCGAGTCCTCGACCTCCGGTGGCAACTCCGTGAGTCGGCCGCCGGCCACGTTCGCGAAGGTGGCGCCGCTGGCGTTCAGGGCGCGCAGGCCGGCCGCAGGCGCTGTTAGCCCGCCCTCCGCCCAGAGGGCGGTGACGTGCCCTCTTGGGCGCTCGAACTCAAAGGCGAATAACTGGCTGGGACCAGTCCAGGTCCGAACGTGCCGCGTCCCGGGCGGCAGGAGGTAGGCGAGGGTGTTGAGCGCAACGTACGTCTTGCGCGGCACGCCGCCCCACTCGAAGAAGGCGTGGAAGCCGCAGCCGTGCTCGCGGTTGACGACGAACGGCCAGTTGCCGATGTGGAAGAAGACCTTCTCGAAGCCGCTGGCGAGCGCGATCACGTGATGCTTTGCGACATAGGTTGCGGCCAGCTTCTCGCTGTCGGCACCGCAGTGCTCGAGGAAACGCGAGTCCGCGGTGGTCGGGTCCGGGTCGTCGTCGGCGTACACGCCGTACTCCGTCATCCAGAGCGGCCGGTCGCCTCCGGCGGCTCGGAGGCGCTCATGGATTCGCCGGAAGTTGCTGAGCATACCGGCGGTCGGCGCGAGACGGGGGTAGCGGTGTTCGCTGAGGAGGTCGATTCGAGCGACGATCGGCGAGAGGTCGGGTGCGTCTGCGAAGTAGCCCAGCCCCGCACCCAGGAGCTTATTCTCCGGCGAGACTGAGCGGATTGCCTTACCGGCGTGCTGTAGGAACGTCGGGTAGGTGTGCGCCAGATCGAGGTTGCCGCCATCGCCGCCTTTGCCGTTGACAGGCTCGTTGAAGACCTCGTAGTGGTGAACCCGACCTTTGAAGTGGCTGGCGACTTCGCGGACGTAGTGCTCGTAATCGCCGAAGCGCTCCGGCTGCCACCAGACACGGGGGCTCTGGGCTTCGTTGCCCGTGGAGCCGGACAGTGTTGAGGGCGCAGTCGAAGCCCACTCGGAGGCGGGATCGGACAGACACAGCTCGACGTTCATGCCGTGCTGCCTGATCCAGCGGCACTGAGTATCCGCCTCGCTGAAGTCGAAGGTGCCCTGCTGGTGCTCCACGTCTTCCCATTTGCAGAACCAGCTCCGCACCCAAGTGACGCCCATCGCCTTGGCGCGACGCATGTAGAGATCGGAGACGAAGGCGTGGTTGACACCGAGGAACCCGTCGGCGTTGGGGGACTCCTTGGCGAAGGGGTAGATCAGCGCCGCGCGAATCGTACGGGAAGTCTGCCGCCCGTCGCCCTTTGCAGACAGGTGGAAGCGGTAGAAGCCCGGCTCTGTCACGCCGAGGCTGGCCGCCTCGCGAAGGGTCGTGTTCGGGCTCACGGACAGACGCCGTTCCAGCCGCTTCTCCCGCTTGCCGAAGAAGTCCTCCACCTCCACGGCGACGGTGATTTGCTGCTTCGTTCCGCTGTGGTTGCATACGGTCAGTTCGGGCGTCACCGCCTCACCGAGAAGATAGGTGTTGCCTTCATGCCCCGTGTCGAGGGCGCACTCGACCGGGAACGTGGGTTCGTAGTCCGTCGGCGTGTCGCCCAACTCAAGCTGGAGCGCATCGACCCACAGCGTCACCGGCAAGTCGGGTTTGGCGTCAGCGTCGGTTCCGAGGGTGACGAACGCGATGCTGCTCTGTGGCGTGGCCGCGAAAGAAAATCGTGCCCACTCCGCGCCGGCCACGAACGTGTGCGCGGTCGCCTTGCCGGAACCGTCGGTGACGTTCGCGACGATCGGCACGCCCGGCCGAGACCCCCGCGCGGCGAACGAGAAGCAGACAGGCTTGCCCTTCTCCACCGGGCAGTAACCGATCGGGCAGACGGGTAGCTTCATGACCGGGTCATGGCTTGCCCGCGAACGAAGGGCGTACGTGAAGTCATTGTAGTAGACAGGGAGCTTGGCCGGCTCCAGGGCGAGGCGGAAGCTGTGCTTGCCGTCGGCGGCCGTTGTCGTGTCGAGGTCGCCGAACAGCTCGTCCGCTCCGTAGGTCGCCCAGCCGAACGCGCCCATTTCGAAGCTACCGTTGGGCAGGAGGTTCTTGCGGCCGGCCACATCGAGCACATTGGCGTCGGGCTCCGGGACCGTCTCGACGAGGCTGACGTCGTCCACCCACAGCGAGCCGGTGCTGTCGAAGCTGAACTGGAAGCGCGACACCGCTGCCGGCAACGGCTGCGTAACGGGGAAGCGGAAGCGGTACTCGCGCCAACGCACCCCCGGGAAGAACGTGCGCCAGAGGCGGTTGGCGTCCCAGTGGGTCGTGTCCCGAAGTGCCACCACTGCGCCGCCGGTCAGCCCCTCTGCCCGCGCCCAAAACCGCACTTCGTACCACCGATCACCCTCGACGGAAACGACACCCGACTGCCCGAACCCGGGGCCCCAGCCCGCCGTTAGCCGCGTGCAGGTCACCTGGGCGCAGTGCCCGCCTTGCCGCCCATCGTCGGCAGTGAGGGCGCCCTCGCCGTCCATTGGGTCGATGTACTGCCAGCTCGCCGGGCTCTTACCTGCTGCGTCGAGTGCTTCGAAGTCTGCGTTGCGGATGGTGACCCATACCTCGCCCACGGCCAGGCCGCAGGCAAGCAAGCAGAGAGCGACGAGTGCAGGACCACTGCGAGCGTTCGTGGATTCGCGTCGGCACATCAGCAACACCTCCAGCAGGCGTCGGGACATGATACCATATGTGCGCGCAGCCGCCTACGCGACGGCCGAGCCACTGCGCCAAACCGACCGCACCTCATGTTTGCAGTCTCTGTCCTGGTATCCGTACTGCTTCTCATCGGCGCCTGGAGCTTCCGCCAAACTCGGAGCACGGAGGCGTTCGCCGTCGCGGGCCGCAGTGCGCCGGCCTGGCTGGTGGCCGGCTCGCTGGTGGCGACCATCGTGGGCGGGTCGAGCACCCTCGGCATGGCGGGGTTGGGGTTCAGCAAAGGGCTCGTGGGCGCGTGGTGGCTGCTGGGCGGGGTGGTGGGGTTGCTGGTGCTTGGGGCAGTCCTGGTCGAGCGAGTCCGAAGTACCGAGGTCTACACCTTGCCCGAGTTGCTGGGGCGGCAATACGGCAGCGGGGTGAAGACGGTCGCGTCGGTGCTCATCGCCGTGGCGTGGTTGGGCATCATCGCCGGGCAAATGGTGGCAGCGGGGCAGGTGCTCACAGTGATCTCGCCGTGGCCGCAGGCAGACTCGATCGTGGTTGCCGGGCTGGTGCTGATCGGGTATGCCTTCCTCGGCGGCCAGCACTCGATCCTGCGCACCGATGCGCTGCAATGCGTGGTCCTCGTTGTCGGCATCGTGGTGTGCGCTTTCGTGGGCGTGCAGGAGATCGGTGGACTGTCCGAGCTTCGGCGGGCACTTCCGCCGGGGCGGCTGGCGTTCCCGATCCGGGACGCAACGGACCTCCCGTTTGTGACCCGCATGCTTGTGCTCGTCGGCTCCACCTACCTTGTGGGCCCGGACATCTACTCGAGGTTGCTCTGCGCCAGGGACGCGCGGGCAGCCCGCCGAGCAGTGTTCTGCGCGGCCGGAGTGTTGGTGCCTGTCGCTCTCGCGGTGGTCACCGTCGGTCTGACGGCCCGAGCGCACTTCCCGTACCTGCAAGCCGAGCAGGCATTCCCGACCGTGATTGCGGAGCTGCTCCCGAAGACCTCGGCGGTCCTGGTCGTCGCAGCGCTCCTCGCCGCCCTGATGTCCTCCGCCGACACCTGCCTGGTAACCGCCAGCGTAATCGTCGGCATCGACGTCCTCCGCGACCACTTCGCCCCCACGCTTGACGAGCGCCGCCAGCTCACCCTCTGCCGGCTCTGCGTGCTCGTCCTCGGCGGGCTGTCGCTTGTGACCGCCCTGCACATGCAGAGCATCATCAAGTCGCTGATGCTGGGCTACACCCTCTACGCCGCCGGGCTGGCGATCCCAACACTGGCCGGGTTCTGGCGCAAGAAGCTGCGGGTGAATGCCGCCGGCGCAATCGCGGCTGCCGTAATGGGCGGAGGGTTGGCGCTCTGGGCGAAGTTCGGGGGACCGCCGAACATGGACCTGATCGCGGTGGGGGCGTCGGGGGTGGTGTTGTTTCTGGGGAGTTGGGTGATGGCGTACCGGTGCCGCGCGGCCGACTGAGTTCGAAGAACGACTATGCGCCATCGTCAAGCTCGACCGTTATGCCCGTCTTCGACTTGCGGTAGTACACGATTCGCGCCGCGATTTGCTCAGGCAGCATCCCTTCTGCCTTGTACGTGTCGGGCTTGATCGAGACAGGTTCGTCGCCAAGGTACCCGTCAACGCCTCTTGCCTCCTCCTGCGGCGGGGCGAGGCGGTAGGCGGTCCCGAGGGTCTCTGCGAGCTTCTTCAGAACGGCTTCCTGGAAGCGCAGACCGACGAATGTCTTGACGACGACGAGGTCGTGGACCCAATTCCCTACCATCTCAGCGTCGATGCGGGAGAGCGCTGCCTTGAGGTTCTCCAGCATCCCGACGATCCGGTTGGTCGCCTTCTCGACCGCGTCGGGATGCCCTTCCCGGTACCACGCCTCCCACTCGGCAAGGGTCCTGTCGGGGAACTCGTTGATGAGATCGCTCATCTGCCCCACGACCCGCGGGCGCGTCGCCTGCGCTGTCTGGTTCGCCAGATTGATGAGCTGCCGCGCGTACTTGGGGAACTCGACAGACGGCGCTGCCAGTAGCTCGGCAATCTCCTCGTTTGAGATCGTAAGCCTCAACCTGCTGCCTCCCTGCTCTCCGTCACCACGCTGAGGAACCTGCGCCTCTCACGGTAATCCATCGACTGGTCGACCTCCACCAGCCCGCTGCGGACCAGATGGAGGTTCACGAACGTCTTGTTGCGCAGGTATAGGTAGGCGAGTAGCCGGCCGTCGTCATCGTGCTTGCGCTCGTCGAACTTCAGGAATACCTTCTGACCCCGCGTCATGTTCTGCAGGAACGCAGTTGCCTGGTCCACTCGCTGGGCTATTGGCTTGACCCCGATAAGCCGGACTTGCAGAGCATCATCCAGCGTCAGCAATGCGGGAGATTCGATGCGCTGCACACGGAGGTACCGCCCGTCGTCCTTCTCCTTGCCATCGATCGTCGAGCCGAAGCGGAGCTTCCGGGGGTCAACCCGCCTCTCGAATGACACGGGGTCCCTGAACACGTAGGGCAGCGACGCGACTGCGCTGTCGAAGTCGCGCGTTGCGGGCGGCTGCAGCGCCACCTCGAACTCCGCCTCCAAGTCGAGCCGACGCTGCTGACCGATCCCGAGTGTCTCACGGATGGTGGCGGCGAAGTCCGGGTTGATCTCGTACCCGACTGAGTTCCTACCAGTGTTGACGGCAGCCAAGGAGGTTGTGCCGCTGCCCAAAAAGGGGTCGAGGACTGTATCGCCCACGAACGAGAACATCCGGATCAGTCTGCGCGGCAGCTCTTCGGGGAAGGCGGCCAAGTGCTTGTCCTGGCGGGCGCCGGGGAAGTTCCAGTGTCCGTAGAAGTACTCGTTCCACTCCGCCGTCGTCAGCTTGGAGAGCTCCTTCTGGTCGCTGGTTGGTCGGGGTGGCTTGCCGAGCTTCTTGAACAGGAGGATGAACTCGTAGTCGATCTTGACGATGCCGTTCCGCGGGTAGGGGAACGAGCCCATGACCGTGGCGCCGCCGGTCGTGTTACAGGTCGTCGCCTTCTGCCAGATGATTGCGCCCATGTAGTCGAAGCCGAGGGTCTCGCAGAACTTGGTGATCTCGGTCCGGATCGGGATGACTTTGTAGCGTCCATAGTACACGGCCCGGGCGAACTGGTCGCCGATGTTGACGCAGAGACGACAGCCGGGATGGAGGACGCGATGGCACTCGTTCCAGACGAGATTGAGGTTGTTGATGTAGGCTTCGTACGAGTCGTCGAAGCCGATCTGCCCGTCGTGCCCGTAGTCCTTGAGCTGCCAGTAGGGGGGCGAGGTGACGACGAGGTGCACCGACGAGTCAGGCAGTTCCGACATCCGTCGAGAGTCGCCGATGAGGATTCGGTGCTTGGTTCGCGTGTCAGTCATTGGTGCCGGGTGCGTTGGCGGTGGCGGGCGGGTACATAGCGTAGCAGAGAGCGCGCGCAGCGGCAAGCGGCCGAGCGGTGCAGTGGTCGTCAAGTGAGCAGTTACTCAATGACGGCGATCTCCACCCAGTCGCGCAGATGGACTCTGACGCGCCACCCCTTGGCGGACTTGGCGAGCGGGAACCGGTGGTCCTTCTCACGCCCATTGAGGTCGAAGAGGTGGACTGTCGGTTCGGTTCTGCCGCGCCAAGTGTACTCGCCCGAAATGCACGTCACGGTCCGCTCCTTCCCCTCGATCCAGCCCTCGTGCAACGCGACTGGCGTGAGTGGAAACAGGTGGTTGACGGGACCGTACTCGCCGCTGCCCTCGCCTGCTTCGGGAATGTCGCGCAGGAAGTAGTGGTAGTAGACCATGCCGTGGCGGAGGTAGGTGACAACGGCCCGCATGAGCCGCCGCGCCAGCCCTGACTGAACTCGTCGATGTAGAACCCGTCGCAGCCGACCTCGTCCAGCAGGAACCGCACCTGCCCCAAGAGGAACTCGTACTGGTAGTTGCCCACCGCCGGATACACGCTCAGGGCCGTCTGCGGCTTGTCGCCGCGGGTGTACAGCTCCAGTTTCAGCGTGCCGTTGGCGTCGCGCTTGACGCTGTCTCGCCACGGCAGGTTGGCGTCGTCGATGACCTTGGTCAGTTCCGGCGTCAGCCGGCCGCTGGGGCGCGGTTGGCCGGCAACCGCTTGCGGCAGGCCGTCGCCGCCTTGGATCCGCGCCGGGTCGATCGTCACCCAATCCGTCTCGATGGCCCCGACGACCTTGATCGTGGGGTCGACCTGCCGGAAGGCGCGGATCGCCTGCTGCATCCGCTCCTTGTACTCCTTGCGAGACCAGATTCGGTCGAAGCTCCCGGGATCGTAGTCCAGCCACGGCGAGAGCACCACGATCTTCAGGTGCTTGCGCTTCAGGTACGCCTTGAGGGCCGACGGGTCGTCCAAGAGCGCCGACATGCCTCCGACATCGAAGCACGAGAACGGTCCTTTGAGGGTCAAGTTCGTGTGCCAGTCCCGGCGGACTCGGTTGATGAAGTCGAAGTAGCCCTCGCCTCTGGGCAGCAGGTAGAGCGTCCACCGGAACGGGTAGCGCTTGCGCGCCCCCAAAGCGAAGCTGCCGACGCGAAACTTGGCCTGGTTGGCCGGCAGACCGAGGCAGGGCTCGAACTGAAGCCGCGAGACGTTGTCTTCCAGCAGCACGCCCAGCCCGGTGTTGCGGCGCCGAAGGAAAAGCGTGGGGTTCTCGGCGCCGCCGACGGTGAACGACTCCTCGAAGGACTCGGGGGCGACGAGGCGATTCTGGACGATGACGCCGGTGGGCACGTCTCGCAGGTTGGTCAGCTCGTCCTCGAACAGCACCTGGTCTGGCTGGAGGGTGACGGTGCGTCTCAGCGCGTAGAACGCCCCGTGAGCGCGAACTTCGACAGAGCGGTCAGAGAGGCGTTTCACTGCGGGGTGCCAGTTCCGTTCGCCACCTGCGCGCCGCCCGCCCAGAAAGTTGTGACCGATCGCTTTGCCGGGGTAGGAGAAGGAGCTCCCGACCACGCACGCCTCGGCCCCGGCCGCCACCTGCACGCCGCCGCTGGCGCCGACCTTCAGCACGGTGTTGCCTTCCCGGAGCGTCGCCCGCGCTGCGACCGGCTGGAAGGGCGCGACCAAGGAGAGCTTCCGGACGCCGGCGGCGAATCGGGCTTTGACAGCCTCCGCCGTCAGCGCGCAGTGCCACACGCTCACCTCGTCGATCCTGCCGGGGAAGTGGGCGGTGTGCGTGTAGGCGGGATCGGTCGCGTTCGGTTCTCCCATGACACAGCCGAGGAAGAACCTCCCGCCGCGGTTGATCGACTTGTGTCGCGAGGGGTGACTGCTCGCGAGGCGCCCGTCGAGGTACAGCTTCATGGACTCGCCGTCAAACGTGGCGACAACGTGGTGCCAGCCGCCGACGGTCAGCGGGGCCTTGGCGTTGTTGCCGCCCTCGCCGATGTACCACCAGCACTGCCCGTCTTTGTAGTAGGTCAGCAGGTAGCTGCTGAAGTGCTTCCCCAAAATGCCCGGCTCCTCAGAGACGCGGCGCGACGGGTAGACCCATGCCTCCAGGCTGACGACGTCCTGCACGTCCAGCGACGGGCCGTCGCCGCAATCCACGTAGCTGTCAACCCCATTGAGCTCGAGGCAGTAGCCTCGGCCCTGCTTCACCCACTTGGCGTTGTGGAGACGGCCGTCGTTGCCGTTCCCGCTCCGGTCGTGCAGAACTGCGCCCGCCCCTTCGTCGAAGTCGTAGCAGGCGGCGAGGTCGCTCTCCGCGCACCACGCGGCGACCGTTGCGGCGACGACGGCAACCACGCTGAGCGGCGGTAGGTGCTTCATCACGGCAGTCCTACGGAAGTGCATTCCGGACGCCCCAACTTGTTGGGGTATTGCCCGCACTCAGCCCCCGAACGAGTGCGGGCATCCAATAGCGTTTTGATCCGACGTGGTGTCCAACCAACGGGCGGGCATGAGTGGTTCCTTCGAGAACGTCCAGCGTGGCAGCTTGCCGGCTCTCACTCGTCCCCCGCACAGCACGCAGGTCCAGGAGCGGGCAGGCTGCCCGCTGTACGGGTCGCCCACAACACCATCGAGCGGCTACCACGCACACCCATACCGGTCGCGATGCACGACTTCCGTCAGCGGCTTCTTCGCTGCCTGCGCACCCGCACGCACCGGTTTGCCAATGGGCAGCACCGCTAAGAGCAGGATGTCTTTCGGGACGCCCAGCAGCTCGCGCATCTCCTTCAGGCACTTGCGGAGCCCGCCTTGCACCCAGCAGGAGCCGTAACCCAGGGCCGTCACGGCCAGGAGCATGTTCTCGACGGCGGCGCAGGCGTCTTCCACCCAGTAGCCGCCGGAGGGGGTCTCCCGCTGCTGCATCAGCACGGCGACCATCGCGCTGCAGTTCTTGTCCCAGCCAAGTAGACCGAGGGCTTTCTGCAGCACGTCGGGAGCTGTCACGGCGATGAACTCGCGGGGCTGGTAGTTCCACCCGGTGGGGGCGCGCCGGCCGGCGTCGAGGATCTTCGCCAAGTCGGCCTCGGGGATCGCTCCCGGACCGAACTCCCGCACGCTACGTCGTTGTTCGACTGCCTCGAAGAAGTCCATGTGGATTCGTCCTTTCTGTGCCTCAGGGCACTTCGCCCAGTGGCCTGTCGGCGTCCGCGAAGAGAGCAACCCTCGCGCTTGTGCGCAGTCCGCCGCAACGCAGTTCCCTGCCGGGGTTGCCATTCCACAGCACTGTGAAGTGCGCGCCCTCGGCGCCGACGATCCGGGCGGCGAAGCTGCCAACTGTCGAGGCGCCCTCGGTCGGCAGCGCCGCGACGGTCGGCACCGGCTCCCCCTCGCGCAGCGGCACGAGGAAGTAGGCGAGCTGCGGATCGCCACCGGCTGTCCGATGGTACACAGCCGTCGGCACCGGCCGCAACACGTTGTGCTTCCCGGTCGGCAGCCAGCCCTGTACCACTGGCCTCTCCTGCCCCTTGACCACCTCAACCTGCCAGCCGTCGAGCTGCACCGGGATCAGCGCCAGGTTGGCGCCTGCCGGGTCTTGGGTGACCACGGTACCCGACGCCTGATCGGCGCGGGCGTCGGGGGCGTCGAGGTGGAACAGGCTCTCGTAGCGGTGCGGCTTGCCGTCTGTCGGGTGCAGCTCGTCGACCACCAGCCACAGTCGGGGCTTCAGGAAGAGGACCGACCGGCGGTGCTCGACCGGGACGTTCTCGTCTCGCCCGTACCCTTGCGTGTAGGCGGCGGAAGCAAAGTCGAAGGCGTCGGTGGTAAGCCAGCCAGATCCATCCGAAATGGCTGATCCGGCCGCCTTCCAGCTCTCACGAACCACGGCGCGCCTCTGGTCGAGCCCGTCGACCATGACGGTGTTGTGCGCGCGAGTTGAGAGCACGTACTTCCGCCATTCGGAGACATCGTACGAATAGGTGCCGGCTTCCACCAGGAGCGGCCGGTCAAACGCGTGAACGAGAATGGACAGCTTGTCCTCGTGCTGGTGCCCGGTGCCGAACGGGCCGGCATCCATCATCAGGTAACAGGCGTCGCGATCCCAACCCGAGCGCATGACATCCCAGCCCGCGTCCGGCAGGCGGGCCGAGGTGTAGGCCGGTGGAGTGCCTTCCTTGCCGTCGGTCAGGAGGTATCGCCAGTCCGCGCGCGAGGGGAACAGCGCAAGCCCTTTCTGCAGCCAGCCACCGACGCCGGACGCGCCGGAGTCATTGAGCGGCGGCGTCCTCCCGGCGGGGTCAGCAATCCGGGCGTAGTAGTCGAACATGCGCTCGAGCTTGTCGGTGAAGTCGTCAGGCAGCGGCACTTCGCAGCGACGCGCGACCTCCACGGCCCCCAGCATGTTGCCCAGCGTCACGCCGTGGTAGCCGGGCGTCAGCTCCATCTGGGCGCCATCGGCGTAGACTTGGTTGTCCAGTTCGCTGTGCAGCCGCTCGATTGCTGTGTCGCGCCAAGCGGCCGACTCTCGGAACTCAGGCAACATGCAGCCAATGTGCAGCAACCCGTTCGCTTCCATCGCCCCCCAGTTGGAGCCGGCTTTGAAGTGCTGCGGGTCCATCAGGTAGAGGGCGTGGTCGCGGAACGACTGGAGCATCGCGACGAGGTCGCTATCGCTGAAGCTGGGCGAGTGAAGGAAGTAGTAGAACGCAGGGAACCACGTCTGCCCCATGCGGATGCCGGCATCCAGGCTGAGTGGTGACTTGCCCGCGTCGTCGAACGGCCCCTCGACCCAGTGTGCGCCGACGTGGACCGGCATTGCCGCGATCCACGACCGAAGCTCGGCGACGAACTCGCGGGCGTACTTCTCGTCCTTCGTGCCAGCGTAGGCAGCGCCGAGGGTCAGCCAGTGAGAGTGACGATTCAGCGCGATGGCCCACTGCTCGTAGTTGAACGGGTCTTCGTTCCACTTGATCTCCGGTCCCACGTTGAAGGCTGGGCAGCCCACGAACTGGAACTCGTGGGCGACAATCCGGTCTGCCGCTTCCGCGGAGCCGCTGGTCGCCAACGACGGCGGCGCTGGCGTGGTGCGCTGCCGGAAGTGGGCGGCCAGGGCGGCTTCCGCCGCAGCCCAGTCCCCCTGCACCGCGGCTGCCGCAGCCGGAGCAAGCGCAGGCAACGTCAGGTCGAACGCCTCGTAGAACTCCCGCCGCACCGCTTCCTCGCTCTTGGTCACGATTTCCACCTTCTCCACGGCGGCCCACTCCTCCACGTGGAAGTGCATGGCCGACCAGACGAATGCCAACATCAGTTCCTTGCCTGCATACGGTCGAAGCCGCTGCCGCAGTTCGCCGCTCTCCCAGTCGCGCCACTCCACCACGTCTGCGCCCGCCGCGCCGATGCCGGCGTAGTAGAGCGGCGGACGCTCCTCCGAACGCGCCTCGAACTTCAGCGACGGCGTGGCAGACTCCTCGAAGCTCCGCCACACCTCCGGGGTGAAGAGCGCCAACGCCGGCACCCCGCTCCGAGGCGGGTCGTCGAGGGCGCAGAACGTCTTGTAGCGCAGCCGCGCCCTGAGGCTGGCGGCCAGGGGAGAGGGCACCGTGATCCGGGTCCCGACCAGGACAGTCCCGCGGAGCTTGCCGTCCTTGTCGCCGTCAATGGCAAAGCCGTCGCCTGTCGCGTCGGGCGTGACGTCCCACGCCGGCAGGTAGCCGGCTGCCGTCCATTCCGGCTTCTGGTCCGGCGCCAGCGCGCGGCGAACCTGCCACTCGTGAGCAAGGGCAAGCGGTGAGGTGGCAAGGAGCAGGGCAGCGGCCAGTGTGCACGTGTTCATGAGTGCTCCAGCAAAGCGGCGGTCTGGGAACGTCCGAGCTGTCTGAGTTGTCCGACGAGTCTGACTGCGCTCACCCCCCGCTGGGTGGCCCAGGCAACGGTCGCCAGCCGGTCGCCTTCTGTCACATCCGGATGGTGCCCCGGCAGCGCCACGTCGCAGTTTGCTCGGGAAGCCCCGTAGGTGCGCAAGCAGCCGGTTGCGGGGCTGCGGATTTCGTGGGAACTCAGGTCAACGTCTGACGGGAGGCGCCCCAGCACCGCGCCCTTCTCGACGGGGTCGCACGGAGGCAATGCGCGCCCAACGAACAGCCCCGTCGTCGGCGCCGTCACGTCCAGCGTTGCCATTCGGTCAAAGAACAGCACCGGGTCGTCGCCTTTCTGTAGCGCGCCGCCCAACATGCCGATGGCCTTCGCGAAGTTGGTGAGCAGGCGCAGCCCTCGCTTCACCTGCTTCTCAACAACGACGTACTGCCCGGAGCACTCGTAGGTCACGCCGATGCGGCCGGTCGAGCAGAAGTAGCCGCCGACGGTGATGTTGTTTGGCGCGCTGAGGTGCACAAACCGGTGTCCGAGCTTCGCCGCCAACTCGCGCAACTCGGGCGTGTCGCGGATCAGGACGGCCGGGGCTGCGTGCTTCTCCCAGCAATGGAGGTCGAACACGTGCGTGGCTTCGTCGCCGAACGCCTGGTAGAGCGCGTGCGACACGCGCCCGGTGTCGTTGCCGGCTCTGTCCCCCGGCCAGGTCCGGTTCATGTTGTGCCCGCGGTCGTCGCCGTAGGGCTGCTCCGGCTTCATCCGGAGGTGGGGCCGGCGCTCGCGGACAGCCGGCAGATTGGCGAAGGGCACGGCGAGCACCTTCCCGCGCAGCCTCTTCCGCGACGCCAGCTCGACAAACCGGCGAATCACCTCGGTCTCAACGCCGCGCACGAAAAGGCCCACGTCGAGTTCACGATGGAAGTATGCGGCAAGACGAGTAGAACCTCGGCCTCGACTCGACCAGAGGGACTGGAAACTCCTTCTCACCCGTCCGCTCCTCGGTTGTGCGTTCTACCCCGCCCAGGTTCGGCCCGTGTGCGACGACCTGGCTGTCCACGACCGCGATCCATTCATCAGGGAACCGCAGCTTCAGGTCGCCGGTGTGCTCGCCAATCCAGTCACGATCACGGTACCAACGTCCCGGCACACTCGGCGGCAGCGGCACGCCTTCCGGCCACCCCGGCGGCTTGCGTCTTCGCCACATAGCAGATCACCTCACGCCCGATTATAGCCCTTCGCCCTCGCCCCCCTCAAGCCAGCCCCCTGTCCCGCCTCACCCAACCACCCCCGGAATCACCCCACCATCATTCCGCACTGCCGCCTTGAACGGGTGATCCACCAGCCGGGGCGCGCCGGGCACCGTCTGCGGACCGCAGCCGCACGGGTAGTCGGTGGCGGTGTAGCCGAGCTTGTCCTTGAACGCCGACCACATCCG
The DNA here is from genome assembly GCA_002779825.1 of Armatimonadetes bacterium CG06_land_8_20_14_3_00_66_21. Taxonomy (GTDB): domain Bacteria; phylum Armatimonadota; class Abditibacteriia; order CG2-30-66-41; family CG2-30-66-41; genus CG2-30-66-41. The sequence goes on from PEVN01000373.1 coordinate 22,639, forward strand.
GAAGTTCTCGGTCGAGAGCGACACGGGGATGTCGCTGTTCCACTTGCGGATCTCGGTCAGATGATGGTCGTAGATCTCCGCGCGCACCCGGTGCGGGAAAGGCTTCGCGATGGTGTCCTTGACCTCGTCCCGCTGGTCCTCCGCCACCTTCAGGAACTCCGGGTCGAGCTGGTCGAGCGGCAGCCGCCGCTTCATGTCGTCGACGTCCATCCACATGAAGCAGCAAAGACTGATGACATCGGGGTTCGTCCGCTCGAAGAGCAGCTTCGCTGTGTAGGCGGCCTCCTCGCGCCAGCCCTTCACCGGGATGATGGGCTTGAACTTGTAGCGGATCTGGTAACCGGCGTCCTGCGCCACGCGGGCCGCCTCGATGCGTTGCTCGGTCGTGCCGGTGAGCGGCTCGATCAACCGGCTCTGCGTCGGCCCACTGACGCTCCAGACAAGGATGGTGTGCCCATTGTGGTCGAAGTCGCGCATCCACTCGGTGTTCCAGGTCTTCGTGTGGATGATCAGGTAGCGGTTCTCCTGCTTGCCGAACCACTCGATCATCGGCCCCAAGCAGCCCAACTCCGGCTCCAGGCCGGGCGGGTCGCCGTCGTCGTCCAGGAGATAGGTGTACTGCCACGGATGCCGCTCCATGAGCTGCCCCAGCGTGCGGCAGTAGTCCTCCACGTTGACCATGGAGATCAGCAACCCGCCGAATCCGCAGTACAGGCACTTGTGCACGCAGCCGTTCTGGAAGTGGATGCGCCAGCACGGCCGGCACACCTTGTCGTTCCGGTTCGGATCCTCCGCTTGGTTGTAGCACGCCCACGAGAACGCCCCGCCGCCCAGCAAGGCATGTGCCGTCTGGCCGCTGAGGCTGCAGCCCTGCTCGTTGAGCCACTTCACTCGCTCCCCTTCCTTGCCGTCGAACCGGAACGTGTTGAACAGCAACGCCGGATCGCGGACCTCCTCCATCGTTCCCATGGTCCGTCGAGCAGCCAACAGCCCGCCGTCCTTGATAAGCGCCGGCAACTGCTCATCGGCGTACACAATCGGCTCGACCGGCTCCTTCAGCGCAGCCACGACGCGCTCTACGCGCTCGCGGTAGCTGTCGTTCGCCATTACGGTGTCGTTCACATAGACGACTGGGGGGCTGAGTTTATACATGATTCCTGCTCCGTTGTCGCGCTCGCCCCTTCGCTTGGTCTGCTTGTCACCGTGTCACCGTGTCACCGTGTCTCCCCGTCTCCTTGTCCTTGAGTCACCTCCGAAACGCCCCACCCACCTCCACCCCCCGAAACCGCGCTGGCGCGGCACCGTGCGTCATCTGCGAAATCTGCATCGGATCGCCTTTGCCGCAGTTGAGGACGCCGTTCGGCACCCAGAAGCGCTGGTCACAAATGGCGTCGCACGACCCCCAGAAGTCCGTGGTCAGCGACTGGTAGGTCACGTTCTTCAGCATGCCTGCCAGTCGGCCGTCGCGGATCCGCCAGAACGCATCGCCGCCGAACTGGAAGTTGCAGCGCATCTGGTCGATGCTGAAGCTGCCGTGCCCCTCGATGTAGATCCCGTCGCCCGTGTCGGCGAGCAGTTCGTCGAGGGCGAGTGGCGACGTGCCGGGCATCAGGCTCAGGTTCGGGATGCGGACGATGGGGATGCTGCTCCAGTGATCCGCCCGGCAGCCGCCGGTGCTCCGCGCCAACCCGATCTCGCCAGCGACTTCGCGGCTGGTGCTATAGCCGCTGAAGACGCCGTCCTTCACGATGTTCCACCGCTGCCCGGCGACCCCGTCGTCGTCGAAGCCGTGGGTCGCCAGCCCGCCCGGCAGCGTGTTGTCTGCCACGAAGTTGACAACCTCTGAACCGTACTGCAGCCGGTTCAGCTTGTCGGGCGTGGCGAAGCTCCGCCCGGCCAGGCTCTCCTCGAAGCCTAACGCCCGATCCAGTTCGGTGGCGTGCCCGACGGACTCATGCATGGTCAGCGCCAGGTTCAGCGGGTCCAGCACCAGATCATACACGCCCGGTTCGCAGTCCGGCGCGTGCAGGTGCTCCACTGCCTGCTGCGCCACGCGTTCGGTGTTGGCGAGGAGGTCGTCCGCGTCAACGTTCTCGAATCCGAGCGTCCGCCCCGGCGGGTTGTAGCTGCGTGACCGCGCGTCATGCTCACCCACCGCCGTCGCCATATAGCCGGCGTTGGTGGTGACCACGTCGCTCGCCAACTCGGCCCCCTCCGAGTTCAGGAACGCCCGGACGCACCGGCGCAGCGTCATGTGCGCATTCGCCTTCGAGACGCCCTTCTGCCTAAGCAGTCGGTCGTTGATCTCCAACAGTAGCCCCACCTTCCGGTCGACGCCGACCGTGAACGGATCCACCGTGCACTCGCTGGCGAACCGCTCCCTGCGCGGCGGCTCCGGTACCAGTTCCACCGGCTTCGGCATCAGCCGAGCGCTTGCCTTCGCCACTTCCACCGCCTCCGCCGCCAGCGACATAGCACCCTCCGCACGCTCCACCGCCCCCGCCGCGAAGCCCCAGGCGCCGTTGACCAACACCCGCACCCCAATCCCCCGGCTCTCGTCATCCGAGATCCCGCTCACCCGCGCCTCCTCGGCGGACAGGTTCTGCGAGCGATAGGTGCACGCCCGCGCGTCAGCGTACTGCGCGCCACGAGCCGTGGCTGTGTCCAACGCAACCTTCGCGAGATCCATCATGGTGTTTGTCACCTTCGGAGCAGTTTGATGGGCGGAAAGATGCCTGGCAGAAAGATGCCAAGGGCTGGAGAGCCTTCGGTCGAGAATGAGCGGGCGGCCCTCCCACCCGCCGCAAGGCGGTCCGTGTGCCGTCATCTTTCTGCCCGCTTCCCCAAACTCCTCCCCTCGCCTGCATCCGCCGCCCCTTGCCACCCTCCCGAACATTGTGTAGAATTAGCACTCGTAGACAACGAGTGCCAAGCTGGCACATTGACTGTAGTGACAGCTTACACGGGCGATCTCACCACGGAGAAGCCCGGTGGGTTTCAGGAGTCGCGGAGTCCACTGCGAAGGGCGAGAAGTGCCAGTCAGAAGCTCCGCGATCTCCGTGACTCCGTGGTGACACCGCCATCACCGAGGTGAGGAACCAAATGCCGCTCTACGAATACGAATGCCGGAAGTGCGGGAATCGATTCGAGATCCAGCAAAAGGCAACCGAGAAGCAGCTCCGCAAGTGCACCCACGTGAACGGCGGCAAGAAGGCCTGCGGCGGCGACCTCAAGAAGCTCTTCTTCCCAGCCGTTATCATCTTCAAGGGATCCGGCTGGCACATCAAGGACTACGCCAAGGGCGGCGGAAACGGCGGCAAGCCCAAGTCGGAGAGCACAGAGCCGTTGGGTTCGGAGTCGAAGTCGAGCACGGAGACGAAGTCCAGTTCAGACAGCAAGTCCGGGTCGGAGAGCAAGTCTGAGAAGAAGAAGGAGACGGTGTCGGCCTCGAAGGACTGACGTTCCGCAGGCGGTCGAGATCGAGGGTCTGAACCGCGAGGCGGCGACGGACGCGGGGCAGGGCAGGGATCCCGCCGGGCGGCGTTCTGGTGCACGGAGACCCCGTGCTGGCTCTCCGCCGACTTACTCACGGGCCCGTTGTCCCGCCCTGACTGCCACCCACGTCCGCCTCCCGGCGGCTCCGTGGGCCCATGGTCACCGGGGCCCCCGCGGTACTTCGCCCGCCCCTGCACTCGCGACGACGCGAAGTGCCTTGTCTTCCGCCGATGGCGGGCTGTGCCACATGACCAAACCCGCAGCCCATCTCGGCGCTGGGCGCCTGCTGTTGGCTGTTGGCCGTGGTAGAATCGCTGCCCGGCGTGCCCGCGAAGTTCTGACGCGCAAGAGAGGCTCTGGGGGCGCCGGCTTCCCAGAGGGTGCGACGAGCTGTCCAAACCCACGGCATCCATCCGCCGTGCCATCCTGCCAATCCTGTCCCTCCCGTCCGGCTATGTGACGACTCACGCTGCCTGCCTTCAGTGACGTCCCCTCAAGCGTGACAGCGAATCGCCAATGACAACAGACGTCCCCCAGCGACTCAACGCCCTGGACTTGGTGTCCGTTCGGGAGCATCACTTCCGCCGCTTGGTCGCTCTCTTCGAGGGCGCGGTGCCGGATCCTGTCTTCGTCCTCTGCGGGATCGTCCGCCACACCAGCGAGGTCCTCGCCAACTGGGAGCAGTGGCTGGATGAGTCGCTGGAGTGGCTGGCGGGGCAGGTGGACGCGGCGACGGACCGGGAGGTCTTCCGGCCGTTGGCTGTGAACCACGACCCCGACGGCGTGCACTTCGTCGATCACCTCTTCGGGGCGGACGTGTCCCAGATGGAGGACCGATCGTGGCAGGTGCGGCTGCTGGAGACGCCGGTCGGTCAGCTCGACCGGCCGGACTTCGCCGTGAACGCTACCTGGCGGCAGACGCAGGCGTTTGCGCGCGCCTTCGTAGAGCGCGGAGGGCGCGGGGTGATCCTCGGAACGCCCACGCTTTCGAGCGCGCTGAATGTCGCAGTGAACCTGTACGGCCAGCGGATTTTCGAAGCCCTGCTGCTCGAGCCCGAGGCGGCCAAGCACGACCTGCGCGTGATCAACGAAGTGATCTGCGACCTCCATCGCTGGTACCTGGATGCGGTTCCGGCCGAGCAACTCCAGTGCATCGTGCCGGGCGGCCGGCGCCAGCCGCCGGGGTGCGGCCAACTGTGTGGGTGCGCCTGCCAAGTGCTGTCCGCCGAGCAGTACCGGGAGTTCGTCGCGCCGCTGGACGAGGAGTTGCTGTCGCTCTACCCCAACGGCGGCATGATCCATCTGTGTGGCGTGCACACGCAACACGTCCCGGTGTGGCGGGAGATGAGCGCACTGCGGGCGGTGCAGGTGAACGACCGGGCCGCGGAGGAGCTGGCGCTCTACTTCGGCGGGCTCCGCGAGAATCAGCTTGTGTATGTCGACCCGTGCGCGGAGATGCCGGTCGAGCACGCTCTGGAGATCGCGGGCGGGAGGCGGTTGGTGCTGGCGGCGGACCTGAAGGAGGCACCGCGGTTCCCGCCGGCCGCTCTTGAGTGAGCCGACGGCGCTTGATACCATGCACTGGGAGGCGCACAGATTGCGAAGGAAGCGGGAAGCTGCAGTGTGCTACGGAGCGCCCACTCGGGAGACCTGCCATGCTCGTCCTTGCCATTGCCGCCGCGTTGCCTGTCCTCACCTCCTCCGCCGGAGCCGAACAAGCCATGAACGCTGACGGGCCGCTCTGCATCAGCGGCATCTACCCGCACCTTTCCCCCTTCAACCAGCCCGAGCCGGGCAAGAAGGACGCCACGCACGGCGAAGCCGGGATCGGCGCCATCGCCCCGTGGGCGGGCCGACTGTGGTACCTGAGCTACCCGCAGCACAAGGTCACCGGCAGCAATGACAAGCTGTACGAAGTCGATGAGCGGATGAACCTGACGATTCGACCGGAGAGCGTTGGCGGCACGCACGCCTGCCGGATGATCCACAAGGAGTCGAACCAGCTCCTCCTCGGGCCCTACTTCATCGACGCCGACCGCCGCGTTCGCGCCGCCGACTTGGAGCAGCTGCGCGGCCGGATGACGGCGGTGATGCGGCATCTGACCGACCCGGCGAACAAGGTCTACTTCTTCGACATGGAGGGCGCGATCTACGAGGTCGACGTGCACTCGCTGGCGGTGACCAAGCTCTTCGACAAACCCGTTCCCGGCTGGCACGGCAAGGGCGGCTACACGGCGCAGGGGCGCGTGGTCATCGCCAACAATGGGGAGCGAGGAGGCAACTTCGACGACCGCCAGTACCTCGTGGGCGGCCCACCCAAAGGCGAGGAGGCGGGCAGCCTCGCCGAGTGGGACGGCAGGGAATGGCGCCTCATCGAGCGGAAGCAATTCCTCGATGTCACCGGCCCGGGCGGCATCAGCGGCAGCCCCAGCGACGACGCGCCGCTCTGGACGTTCGGCTGGGACAAGCGCTCAATCAGCCTCAAGCTGCTGGACGGCGGGCAGTGGCACACCTTTCGCCTGCCGAAGGGCAGCCACACCTTCGATCCGCGTCACGGCTGGTTCACCGAGTGGCCGCGGATCCGCGAGATCGAGCCCGGCAAGCCGATGATGTGCGTGCATGGCAGCATGTTCGACTTCCCAATCGGCTTCAGCGCCAAGGCAACCGGCGGCATCCGGCCGATCTGCACCCACCTTCGCTACATCCCAGATTTCTGCCACTGGAATGGTCGGGTGGTGCTCGGCGCCGACGATTCGTCGATGATGGAGAACGAGTTGTGTGGTCAGGCGCAGTCGAATCTGTGGTTCGGCACCCGTGACCGACTCGAACGCTTCGGTCCACAGGTCGGCTGGGGTGGTGTCTGGGTGGATGACGCGATCACGGCGGGCGAACCGTCGGTGCCGTTTTTGTGGGCCGGTTACCGGCAGCGAACGGCGCACCTGTTCCACGATGCGAAAGACACCGTCACCTTCTCCCTGGAGGTCGACCGCGATGGCCACGGAAACTGGGAGCCGTATGAGCAGATCCGCGTGCCGGCCGGCGGCTACGCGTGCCACGCGACCACGGACAACCCGCCAGGCGAATGGATCCGCGTGACCGCCGACCGCGACTGCACCGCCACGGCGTACTTCCACTACCTGACGCCACGCCGCGAGGACGCGGCCGAGGCGAAACTGTTCGACGCGCTGCCCGACGCCGGTGACGCCACGAGCTATATCGGCGGCATCCTCCGCCCCTCGGCGATCCACCGCGGCCTGGAGTGGGTGTCGCAGCAGGTGGACGGGAATGGCAAGGCGGCAGCCACCGTGTTCAGAAACGTGCACCTGGAAGGCACGACGCGGTTGACGTTCAGCCAACCGGAAGAAGATCGCTCGAAGTGGCTGCTGGACGTGGGCGCGTTCAAGCAGGACTTTGAGGTCGACGCCGCTTCCGTCATCGTGACCGACAAAGAGGGCGGACGTTGGCGACTGCCCAAGGGCTCGCCCACGTTCGACAGACCCTTCCCTTCGGGCTGGCCCCGCGGCATTCGCGAGGCCGTGTCGGAGCGCTTCCTCGCCAACCTCCACGGCACGTTCTACGAGGTCCCTCGCTGGGGCGCGCAAGCCGTGCCGGACTTCAGCAAGCTGAAGCCGGTGTGCAGCCACCACAAGCTCATCGCCGACTTCTGCACCTGGCGTGGGCTGTTCGTCATGAGCGGGGCCCGGATCGGCGCCCGGCAGGACGGTCAGTTCTTCGCCGGCGACGACGGCTGCGGGCTCTGGTTCGGCACGATCGACGACCTGTGGAAGCTCGGCAAGCCGCGCGGCGAAGGTGGACCGTGGAAGGACACCCCGGTCAAGGGCGGCGAACGGTCGGATCCGTACCTGATGGCGGGCTACGATGCGAAGACGCTGACGCTCACGCACGACGCAGACACTGCCGTCGAGTTCGTCGTCGAGGTGGACCCCGTTGGCGACGGCCACTGGGTGGTGTACGACGCCTTCACGGTCGAGTCTACGCAGGTGTTCGTCCACCATGTCCACAAGGGATACCACGCGCGTTGGGTGCGTTTCACCGCGAACCGAGACTGCACGGCCACGGCGTGGCTGACGTACGAGTGAGGAAAGGCTGGAAGGATGGAAGGCACGGAAGGCATGGAAGGGGCGCAGCGAGCTCGCGTGGCGAGCCCTCGGCGCAATGTCAACCGAGGGTACCGGACGCTTGCCGTTTGGCAGGACGCAATCGACTACTACGCAATCACCTGCCGGATCTTCAGAGCGTTCCCGGACGAGTTGAGGCGCGTGGTCTCGAACCAGAGCTCCGCCGTGGACTCCGTTCACAGGAACATTGCCGAGGGATACTGTCGTCGCCGCCTCAACGAGTACCTTCAGCACCTCAACGACGCAATGGGCTCGGCTGGGGAGTCGGTGTCCGGCCTTCACGCCTGCCGCAACGCCGGTCAGGTCTCCGAGACGGAGGTCGCGCAGGCTGATGCCCGTGTCTTCAAGCTCGAGAACCGCCTGAAGCGCTTGATCGCGAGCCTCCAGTCGAAACGTCAAGAAGGCGATTGGGAGGACTCATTCGTTGCGCCCGATCCAGATTCCGGCTAACCTCCGCCCTTCCGCTCTTCCATCCCTCCACTCTTTCGTCCTTCCATTTCTCGGCTCTTCCACCCTTCCCCAGGAGACACCCTCATGCCCACCGACCTCGAACGATTCCTCGCCTGCATGGACTACGAACCCTCCGCCCGTCGCCCCAACCACGAACTTGGTGCGTGGGCGCAGACGCGAGCGCGTTGGCAGAAGGAGAATCCTGACGCCATCAAGGACTTCCACTGGTCGTGGTTCGACGACGAGCCCGCCATTGGCCTCGACAAGCGCGAGTACATCGGCGTCAACTATGGCTTCATTCCGGGATATCAGTACGAGGTGCTCGAGGAGACCGATCGCTATGTGGTAGCCCGCAACGGCAACGGGATCGTCACCCGAGCGCTGAAGCAAGGCTCCGTTGGTGGCGCGCGGATGTGCATGGATGAATACCTCGGCTTCCCGGTGTCGAAGCCGGAAGACTTCGCCGACGTGAAGCGGCGCCTCGTGGCCGCCGCCCCGGAGCGCTACCCCGCCGACCTGGACCAGCGGGTCGAGCGCTGGAAGCAGCGCGACTACCCGCTCATCCTCGGGCACAACTGCGCGGCGAACGGGTTCTACTGGCGTGCCCGGGAGTGGATGGGGACCGAGCCGCTGTCGCTTGCGTGGTACGACTACCCCTCCCTCCTGCACGAGATGATGGAGTTCTACGCCGACTTCGTCATCGAGACGAGCCGGCCGGTGCTGGAGAAGATCCAGGTCGAGTACTTCTGCCTGAACGAGGACATGTCCATGAAAGCCGGCCCGCTGCTGAGCCCGGCGACGTACCGAGAGTTCATCTTCCCGCACCTCAAGCGGATGGTAGAGTTCTTCCGCAGTCACGGAACGAGGCACTTCGCTGTCGACACCGACGGCGACCCGACCGTGCTGATTCCGCTCCTGATGGACGCCGGCGTCGACGTGGTCTGGCCCATCGAGCGCGCCTCCGACATCAGCCCGCAGGAATGGCGAAAGCAGTTCGGCAAGGAGCTGCGCTTGTGGGGCGGCGTCGATAAGCGGATCATTGCCCGCGGGCCCGAGGCGACCACACAGCACCTTCGCGAGTTCATCCCGCTGATCGAGGAAGGCGGCTTCATCCCGACGGTGGACCACACGGTGCCCCCCGATATCTCGTGGGACAACTTCCGGTACTACATGGACGCGAAGCAGGCGCTGTTGGCGGGGGACTTCGCGAAGCTGGAGTAGCCGCGCAGCCCGTAGCCCGAGGCGGCAAGCCGAGGGGAGCTTCCACTCGCTTGGACCTTCGTGGCTACGCGCGAGGGCGGAACAGGCACAGGCGCAGCGCGTGCCAGAGGGGCAACAGCGAACTGAGTGTGATTGCGCCCAGCACGAGTTCGGGGCCGAAGTGGACGGGGGTGTAGAGCGGCACAACACCCACAGCAACTGGGAGGGCGAGCGCGTGGCAGAGGAACGCCCACACCGTGCTCTGGCGGACGGCCCGCGTGGTGCGGCGGGCCAGTTGGATCACCTCGGGCACCTTCAGCGGGTCGGCTGCAAGGAGGAGGATGTCGGCCGCTTCCCCGGTGAGGTCCTCGCCGCCGGCCATGGCGATCCCCACCTCGGCCTGGGCCAGTGCCGGCGCATCGTTGAAGCCGTCACCCACCACAGCCACCAGCTCACCTTCTGCTTGCAGCCGCCGGGTCTCGTCGGTCTTGCGGCCGGGCATCGCCTCGGCGAGGACGCGACTCAGACCCAGCTTCTCGCCCAAGTGCTCTGCGACGACCCAACTGTCGCCGGTGACCATCGCCGTCTTGATCCCCAACCGATGGAGCTTCTCCACGGCTGCCTGGGCGGTGGGCTTCAGCGGATCGGCGACGGCGATGATTGCCGCCAGTTCCGCCTCAACCCGCACCGTCAGGATGGCCTTGCCTTCCTGGGCGAACCGTTGCGCCGCTCGCTGTAGCGCCGTGTCTTCCAGTAACTCGCCCCGGCTCCAGTCCCACCGCGAAACTTCCACTCGGCGACCGTTCACCAGAGCGGAAACCTGGAGTCGCGAGGTGGCGACAGTGTCCTCCGGTGTGGCAATGGGGAGTTCGTCTCGATTTGCCGTGCGGAGGATCGCCCGGGTTAGTGGATGATCCGTGTATCGCACCGCCGAGGCCGCCAGGCTCAACACGGCATTGCGGAGGCGCCCTCTGGCGGGGGTGATCTCCACGACCTCGGGGTAGCCGAGGGTGAGGGTTCCAGTCTTGTCGAGCAGCACCTCCGTCAGCCCGGCACTCAGTTCGACGGTCTCAGGCGACTTGAAGAGGAAGCCCAACTTCTTCGCTCGCAGCACGGCGGCAGCCACGATCAGCGGTTCGGCGAACCCCAACGCGCACGGGCACCCGACGATGAGCACGGCCACTCCGTACAGCAGCGCGGGGGACAAGTTGGGCTTGGGACCGTACACAAGCCAGAGCAACGACGTGCCCGCTGCGAGGACCAACACCCCAGGAACCGCGTATCCTCCAACAGCCTCGGAGGTAGGCAGGAACGGCAACTGGGTGCCCCGGGTCCGCATGAACTGCCGGACGATCCGCGACCTGACCGTATCGCCGCGCACCCGCGCGACCTCAACCAGCAGGCGCGCTCCCCGGTTGACCGAGCCGCTCACCACCTCCGCTCCCGGCGACTTGTCGGCGAGCATGCTCTCCCCCGTGACCGTGGATTCGTCGACGACCGACTCACCCGACACAACGTGGCCGTCCACAGCGATCCGGTCGCCCGGTTGCACCACGACCAGGTCGCCGACCTCGATGGAGTGACCCGGAACCACCACCTCCTCGTCCTCCACCACCTTCGTCACGTAGCGCTCGCCGCCGTGAATCCGTTGCCGAACGGAGGTGTCGCTTCCTTGCCGCGAGACTTCCGTCTGCAGCCGCCCGAACAGTACCAACGCAACCATCAGCGCAGCAACGCAGAAGTAGCCCTGCGGGTCTTCGACCCCCCGCATGAGCGGCGCCTGCAAAGTCCCGGCGGCCCCATCCAGGAGAGCGGCGAAGGCGCAGAGGCCGACGTACACGCCGAAGCTGAGCCGCGATCGGAGCAGCGACCGGAGGGCCTCCCGGTAGAGCGACCCGCCGGCCCAGAAGACCACGGCAGCGGCAAGCAGCCCTTTCGCATAGTCCAACTGCTGCGAGGGGAGTGAAGGCAGCGGCTTGTCCCGCTCCAAGAGCGTTGCGCCGAAGAGCGCGATTGCGCCGACGCAGGCCCACCGCGCCCGGACTCGCCAATGGGACACGCCGAGCTTGGCGCGGCCCGGCTCTCCGGCGTCGGGATCCGAGCGGACGCGGAGACCCTCCTGCGACAACACCCACTGAAGCTCGGCGATCACCGAGGAGGAATCCCACACGCGAAGCTTCGCCACTCGGTCTTCGTCGATGGAAGCCTCAACGACCCCTGGTACCTGCTGTAGCGTCGCCTCCAGCACGACCCAGTCGTCCACATCCCCTTCCAGTTGGAGGGTCCGCTCAGAGACGGGGACCTCGTGGCCGACAGCTTCGACGGCTTGGATCAGTCGCTGAGTACTGGCCCTCTGGACCTGGAGACGAATGGTTGCGCCCTTGGAGTCCAGACTCACGTCCGTCTCGGTGACACCATCGACCTGCGCCAAGGCGCTCCGCACAACCTCGGCGGAGCGACCGGACGCCATGTTGCTCACCGGCACAAACAGGGAGACCGGCTTGCCCTCGACGTCGGCCTTGGAGGTCTGCCGGCTGAAATGCTCACTGAGCAGGGGGAGAAGCTGGCGCGGGGCAAGCTTCGCCTCCAGGGCAGCTCGATCCTTTGCCGAAGACTGCTGTAGTTCCTCCCGGAGCTGCCGTTCCGTGTCCAGCAGGCCGGTCAGGCGGCGGGTACTCAGGTGCAGCGCCGTTAAATTGACCACCGCCGCCACGAAGTCCAAGTCCTCACCGCCCGCCGCCTCCACGGCAGTGTGTGTCACCAGCAAGATGAGCCCGTGGACGGAGTTCGCGTCGACAAGGGGAGCGCACAAGAGAGCGCGTATCGGCGGCCTCGTCGGCTCTCCCGGTTCGGGGAGACGGCTCTCCTCCCCCGCGAACTCGCCCCAAACGGCCTCTCGATGCTTGATTGCCCTCTCCACCAAGGAGCGATTGGTCTCGAGCAGGTGCGCTTCGGGAACGGCGGACGCGCCGTGGCAGGTGACGGCCGCCACGAGTTTCCCGGTGGCGTCGTCGCGGAGCAGGATGCTTCCCTGCTCTGTCTCCAGGCCAGTGCCGGTGAACAGGACATCCATGGCCCAGTTGAGCAACTGGTCGGTGCCCAAGTCAGTCGTGCTTGGGGCTGTCAGCGAACGGAGGGCCGCCAGTCGTTCGGGAGACCAGCTCTTGGCGGGTGTTGGGTCTTGCACTGCCTCTCTGAATGCGTGAGGCGCTTCCTCCCACGGCGGGTGCGCTCTCTCCGGCAGGCCGCTCTCGCCGGCGGCGAGAGCGGTGTCCTCTGACTGGGGAGTTGGCGTGGCTACGTCCATGCGGTGTCTGAGTTCGTCCGAGGGCTCGACGAATGGGAAGGACGCCCCCCGTCGCCCGAGTAGACCGGCGGTCCTGCGGACCGTGCCCGCCAGTGCCTCCGACTTGGCAGTTCAGGCACTTGCCGAGACGGGGCTATTCTACCACGCTGCGCGGGAAGAGGCGATTCATCGGCGCGTGGCGCCCGCCGGCCGGCGTCGGCGCCAACCCCACAGCACGCCACCACCAAGAAGAAGGGGCCCGCCCAGACCGAGAGCGACCTGCCCCCAGGCCGAGAACAACAGGATCTTGTGGATCAGCGCGTTGTGCGCTCTGGGGTTCTTGGGCAGTTGACCCAGGTGCTCAGCCACATGGTGGAGCAGGCTGACGGCGGGGGAGCGCTCGGGAATCTCCTTGTGGCAGCCAAGGCAGACCCCGCGCCGGTCGGTGCGGTGGCGCTCCACGTTGTTCAGCGGACGCGACAGCCTGAAGTGGTGGCCGACCGTCTGGAGCTGCTTGCCGTCTTCTGTCACGATCCGCGACCAGTCGTGGCTGAGTCCCTCAATGGGCTCGCACTGGACCTGGGCTTTCTTGGCGAGCACCGTCCCGTCCACCGTCTCCAGATCCACATAGAGCGGCTTGTCTGGCGGGCGCGTCGCTTCGCCGCCCGAGATACCGTAGCCCAACGCCTTGTCGGACGCGTGGCACGACTCGCAGGGGCGGGCCCCATCCATCATCGTGTGCGGCTGGTTGGGGCTCATGTCGATGCACAGTTGCCCCTTGGCGCCGCCGCCCTCAGTGTTCGGAGGAGCACGGAATATGTGATTGAGCAGAAGGGGCTTTCCGTCGGGCCCGATGACCGTGATGGAAGGCTGGCAACCTGGCGCCAGCGGGGTGATCCGCCCCTCGCCGTTCACGCCCATCATCGGGTCTTCCCAACGAGTGTATGAGCGGTCCTCTTCCAGCGCGCCGGGGATGGCAACGGCGTATTGGCCTTCGCTCGGGTCGGCAGCGTGCCCGGGCTGAGCGTGGCGGTGTCCGGCGGCGAGCCAGTCGAAGCGGGTCTTGCCTCTCGAGTAATCCACCTTCACATGGCAGCCATAGCACTGCGGCGACCACGAGGCGTGGCACGTGTAGCACTCCATCCTGCTCCTGTGCAGACGGACATTGTCCATGGCCACGCGACCGGCAAGCTCGAACCCGTTCTCCTGCTTGATCAGCTTCAGCGGCTTAATACTACAACCGTACTTAGCGCGAATGTGCTCGGCGAGGGTCTCCTGACCCCGCCGCTCCCCGGACCGACAGGTCTCCAGAGCCCTT
>PEVN01000170.1:0-23571 GCA_002779825.1 Armatimonadetes bacterium CG06_land_8_20_14_3_00_66_21
TGCCGGAGATCAGGATGGTGGCCAGGACGCCGTTGGCGAAGCGAATGTTGGCCGTGCCGTTGATGTCCACCGGCGTGCCGCAGTTGTCGATGAAGGCGTGTACTTCGCTCACCGACTGCTCGACCGTCCACACCAAGCTGTTGAACAGGTGCGCGCCGCTGTCGTACATCTGCCCGCCGCCGGACAGCGCCGGGTCCTGCCGCCACTTGCCGGTGGTGCCGCGTTTCCAGTCTTGAGAGATCCAGCCGGTCACGACTTCGAGCTTGCCCAGGGCGTTCTCACGAATCAGTTTGCGCAGGTACTGCAGCGCCGGTGTGCACGGCGTGTTGTAGCCGACGATGAAGACCTTGCCCGTCTCCTCGACCAGCGCCTTCAGCGCGTGAGCGTCGTCTGAGCTGGTCACCATGGGCTTCTCCATGAGCACATGGCAGCCCGCTTCCAGCGCCTGCTTCCCCTGCTCGTAGTGGAGCGTGTGGGGCGTCACGATGACGACTCCGTCGGGCTTCGTCTCCGCGTACATCTTCGCGGCATCGGTGAAGATGGGCGGCTTGGGCTGATAGTCCGCCAGGTTCCTCTCGATGAATGCCTCGACCTGCGCTTCCGTGACATCCCCCAGAGCCACGATCTCGACGTCGGGCATCTGCGCGAACCGTCTGGCATGACCGCCGGCCATGCCGCCACAACCAAGGATGGCTACTCGGACCTTTGACATTGGGTGCATACCTCTTTCGTACTTGTTGCCAGGACCGGACCGATTCTATCACAAACTCCGACCTGCAGGCGCCAGCCGCGGATTCTGCGCCGCGTTCCAGGCCCTCACTCCCCGAGCGCTACCAGCAGCTTCACACAGAGGAAGGCGACCAGTGCTGAGGCCGGCATGGTCAGAATCCAGGCCCACACGATGTTGCCGACGACCTTCCACTTCACGGCGCTGAGGCGACGCGAGACGCCGACTCCCATAATGGTCGCGGAGATCGTGTGCGTAGTTGAGATCGGCGCGCCCACGTGCGAGGCCGTGAGAATAATCGTGGCAGCGGTCAGCTCAGCCACGCAGCCATGAATCGGCTGGAGTTCCATCACGCCGCGCCCCAACGTCTTGATGATTCGCCAGCCGCCGGCACCGCTCCCAAGTGCCATCGCCAAGGCGCACGAGACCATGACCCACGTGGGGATCTCGAATCCGGCCAGAGCGCCACTGTGGACCATGGCGGCGCCGGCGGCCAGCGCCATGGCGATGATTCCCATGGACTTCTGGCCGTCGTTCGAGCCGTGGCTAAAGGCCATCAGCCCCGCCGACGCCACCTGCACGAGCCGGAACCGGCGATTGACTGTCGAGGGAGGCTGCCTGCCGAAGACCCACAGGAACACCGTCATGAGTACCAGGGCGCCCAGAACGCCGACAAGGGGCGAGAGGATCAGCCCAATGAAGACCTTCTGGGTCCCTGCCAGATGTATGATGCTCCAGCCCTTGTAGCCGGCGGAAGCACCGATGATCCCGCCAACGATGGCATGCGTCGAGCTGGTCGGCAACCCGAGTCGCCAAGTGATCACGTCCCAGACAATCGCGCCCACCAACGCCGACGCCACAACCGTGTGGGTCACCTCCTGTGGACTGACGATCCCCTTCCCGATTGTTGTGGCCACGGCCTTGCTGGAGAGCGCCCCCAGGAAGTTCAGCACCGCGCACATCAGCACGGCACTTCGGATGGTCAGCGCCCGCGTCAACACCGAGGTGGCAATGGCATTGGCGGCATCGTGGAAGCCGTTGACGAACTCGAACGTCAGCCCGAGCAACACAACTCCCCACACCCAGGGATTATCCATGTGCAGCCTGCCCGTCCTTCCCCGTCACGAGTTCTTCACCAGCGCCGCCTCGATCACATTGGCGGTGCTTTCGCACTGGTCCAGGGCTTCCTCGAGGTAGTCGTAGATTTCCTTCCACTTGAGAACTTCGATGGGGCCGACGTCGCTGTGGAAGAGGTCGGCCAGTCCCTGCCGGAGGACATCGTCGCCCTGGTTCTCGAGCGCGTTGACCCGATGGACGAAGTCGATCTCTCCGGGCTTCACCTGCTCCAACCGCCCGCAGACCTCCCGCAGAGCGTCGGTTGCTGCAACCAGCAGCTCCGCCAGCTTGTGCGCCGCCGGGGGAACCGAGGCCACCTCGTACAGGTTCATCCGGTCAGAGACGGCCTTCGTGTAGTCGACCACATCGTCCAGCGTGTCGGTCAACTGCAGGATGTCGGTGCGATCAAAGAGGATTGGGGTCACGAAGGTCTCGTTGAGCCGATGGATGCACTCGCGTCGGAGCTTGTCCGCGCCGTGCTCCACTTCCTCGATCTGAGCGGGAGTGACCTCGCCGCCGGGGTACTCCTGCAGCATCGTCTGCAGCAACAGTGCCGCCTTGTGCGCCTCATTGCTCATCTGGGCGAAGAGCCCGAAGAACTCCTCTTCCTTCGGCATGAAGAAATGCATCACCCGCTGGATGCTGCCGCCGATGCCTCGTGGCACAGTTAGTGTCTCCTTCTCTGTTCAGGCCGATGCGCTCGAGTGGCCCGAGCGCGTCATTCGGGCTGCCGCCCAGCGCCCACAAAAACTTGGGCGGGCGCCGGCGGAGTTGCCTGGGGGATTCTACGCCGTGCCGGCGGCCCTGCCAAGGGGCGCAAACCACTTGCCCGTCGCAAGCGCCCGCAGGCGACACGCCCTCAGACCCCGCGAAGGCGCCCCAGGAGCCGCAAGTGAGTATGAGTGAGTCGGCGGCCGCCCCTCCGCCCGCTGAGGACTCGCGTCACTTCTGCCGGCCGGCATGTCCCGTGCGGCCCCGAACCGATTGCAGGACCCGCAGGTCATCGTCGTCTCGGACCTTCGCTCCCGCCTGCGCGAGGACAGCCTCGTAGGCTTCTTTCGCGGGCTGTGTCGTGACGGTGGCCGCTGCGAACGGCTTGTCGGCCCGGAAGGCCACGGGAGCCGGGCGGCGCTGGACCCACTTGCCGCCTTGCTGCTCGTACCAGGTGACATTCGGCCACTGGTCCTCCGCGCCTGTCGGCGAGTACGGGCCGAGGTTGCCGCTCAGGTAGACCTTGGTGCCTTTCTCCGGGTCCTGTGGGAACACGCAGCCGGCAGCCGGTGCCGAGTCCGGTCCCGGCAGGAACCAGTTGTTGACGAGGTTCACCTGCGCGCCGGATTCGAGCTTCGCGGCGTTGTTCACCTGCCAGTTGTAGAAGACGTTGTTGACCACGTCGTACACGCCGCCTTCGAGCTTCGGGTTGCGGTCGCCGTTCTGGGCGAACAGGCAGTGGTGGATGGTCACGCGGTCCGACCCAACCCCGGACAGCCAGCCTTTGGTATGTGGGAGCTGGGCTTCTGCGATGAGAGTCCACTGAACAGTGATGTCTCTGGCCTGACCCCACGTGTTGACTACCTCATCGGTGGCCCACATCAGCGAGCAGTGATCCACGAGCACGCGCTCCACAGTGCCGCCCTGCGTCCCCCAGAACAGCAGGCAATCGCCCTGGTCGCCTCCGGTGGTCACGCGAATGCGGAGGTTGCGGACGATGATATCGTCGCAGTCGCCGCGGAACTGAATGCCGTGGTTGAGGAGTGTGATCCCCTTGCCGGGCGCAGTGGCGCCGTCGATGGTGATATTGCCGTTGGTGCACCGGAGGCGGCTCTGCAGGGCAATGGTGCCTTCTACGGCGAAGACGACGACTCGCGGCCCTTGCGCGCCCAGTGCGTCGCGCAGCGAACCGGGCCCGCTGTCGGCCAATGTCGTGACCACGATGGTCCTGCCTCCTTCGCCGCCCTTGGCGGACGCGCCGAAGCCCTCCGGCGGGTCGACCACCGGCGCCGTAGTGACAGAAGCCCGGGCGGCGGTCTGACGTGGCTGACTTGTCTGACCTGTCGGACGGGCATGCCCTCTCGCCAAACCCGCCCCCGTCTCCGCCATTCGCCGCGCCAAGTCGGCGATCTTCCGGGTGCGTGGGTACCCGGAGACTTGCAGCTCATACGTATCGGCAAGCGGCGCCTTCCAGTCGCCAGGAATCGCGTCGAGTCCGTTCCGCAGCCCCAGCAGGCAGCCAACCGTGCCGGCGTTGCAGTCGGTGTCGAACCCGCACATAGTCGTGAGGCTCACGGACCTGCGGAAGTCGCCCTCGCCGTACAGCAGCCCGACCAGCACGCTGAACGTCTCGCGGACAATTCTGGGCGCGAAGTCCACCGGGTAGCGGCACGCACGGCCCGCGGGCGGCTTGCCGAGCAGCGGCTTGCCGTCGCCGTCGACCAGCTCCGGCTTCGTCCAGAACCCAGCTTCCCAGGCGAACTTGCCGAGCACGTCGTTCTCCAGAGAAATGGTCAGCCGCTTCCCCGCCCACGGCTTCAGGTCGAACGAGAACTCCTGCCAGCGCGGCTGCCCGTCTACCCAGTGGATGGGCTCTTCTATCACCGTTTCCGCGAGGCGAACTCGGAGCAACCAGTCCACGTTGGCCGGGAGCTCGTTGCAGTTCACCGACACCTTGAGCGTTCCACCGGACGGGGGCACGTTCACCTCGGTCGTCAGCGTCGCCGGTTCAGTAGCGCCGAACGGGTGCGTCCGCAGCACGCTCTTCCGGCCCCGGTACACACTCAACACTTCCGCCTCCGGCCAGCCGCTGGTCTCGACCAACCAGCCGGGACTCCACGCCGCGAACGCCTTCTCCAGCGACCGGTCCCGGTACTTCTCGACGAACGACTGCCAGGTCGCCTCCCAGTCTTTGGGGTACCCGGCGTGCCACCGGAGCGTGTCGCCGACCACTCGGGCGAGCACCGAATCGGCAGGGATCAGCCCCAGCGCGGTGTCCACGGCTCTCGGAAGGTGTGGGTCCACCATGAGCTGGCCCGCCAGAACGGCGACGAACTGCGCCGCGTAGACTCCATTCCCCACATTGAAGATCACGGCGTCGCGCCGGGCAAGCTCCGCTGCCAGCTCCGGCTCACCGGGGGCGAGCATGCCCCAGATCTCCGCCCGCATCTGCGCAGCAATCCACTCGTCACGCGACGACCCCGTGTGAATGGGCGGCCGCTCACCCTTGCGTAGCCGGCTGAGCACCTCGAGAAACTCCTGCCCGTAGCCGCCGCCCTTCAGGTCAGCCTCGGCGAGGTGGTCTGCCCATTGTTTGGCGATGTCAGCCGAGGAGACGTTGGCTCCATGCTCCCGGACCGCACACCAGCCCAGGAACGCCAACGTCGTGTCATCCAGCGGCCCCCGGGCCGTCGGCGTCTGCGGCGGAGTGCTCAACTCTCCGTACTGCGCCCGAATCTGCTCCTTCGTCCACCTCTCCGTGGGCAGCGCGCCGGAACCGGCGCTGACCTTCCCCACCCAGCCGGCGTGGATCTTCGCCGCCCACTCCGCCGCGCCCAGCTTCGTCGTCGGCACCCCCTGGCCCTGACACCGAGGGACACAACCCGCGACGGGCAGCACTGCAACGAGGGTCACGATCAGCATCCGTCGACATGTGCTCAAATTCGTCACCTCTGGTCAGTGTCTTGACCGAGACGCTCGCACCCCTGACCTTGTTCGCGGCACCACGACTACAGGCCCGTGTCCACGATCCACCTGACCACGTCGCACTGACGCTCGACGGAGGCGGCGACCGTGAGCTCGTCCAGCCGCTCCACGCCAGGCTTCCGACTTGCCGCCTCTGCACTTTCAACGGAGCGGAACCGAACGGTAACAGCCATCGGCAGTGCCGGCTTGTAGGGCGCAACCGAGTCAGCTCGAAGGTTCGCGACGGCCTCCGCCACCTTCCGGGCCGTCAGCCGGCGAGCGGCTTCGGGGTAGGGACCGGAACAGAGATCGAAGCTCTCGGCGCGCTTCACAGACGCTGTCGCGATGCCCGGGAACTGCCGCTCCGCCTCGCGGCACGCCGCCACGTCGCCCTGCACGAAGAGCACCGGAATGTCCCAGTGCCCGGCGAAGCACGCCTCGATTCCCATCTCGCCGACGCTCTGGCCGTTGATCCGGAAGTCCGCCCACTCGAGCATCCAGGTGTGCGGCAGGAACGCCCCTGCAGTCCCCGCCTTCGCGTGGTGTCCGGGCAGCAGGAACCCGTCCACGGACTGGTCCAGCCCCGGCATCCAGCGCAGCCTGCCGTCCTGGTACCCTCGCGACTTCTCCAGGTACGTGACGCGCGGATCGGCCAGCACCTGATCGAGAATCAGGTTGCCGCCCCCGCAATGCGTGTCGCACACGATCAGCTCGTCCGCTCCAGCCCTAAGGGCGGCAGCGACGGCCGCGTTGACGTCAGCAGTCAGCAACCGCCGGCCCTCTTCCTCCGCCTCCGGCCGCACCCCCTCCTCCCAGAACCACGCCTGCTCGCGGGCAAACAACCCGCTGATTCCTTCCATGTCCCAGTGCATGAAGAGCTTCATGGGAGTTCACTTCCCTCAGGGGGGCGCCTGTTGGGCGTAGGCTCTGCCGGCCTGTTCAGGGCATCTCGCGCCCCATGGAGCACCGCGATCACCTCCACTTGGTCTGGCTTGAGGTGGTAGATCATTCGGTAAGGGCCCTCCATAACCTCGCGTATCCGGTCGAGGTCGTACTCGGGCACCCTCCTACCCGAAAGCGGAAAGTCAGCACTCTGCTCCGACCGACGCGTCAGCCGATCGACGACGCGCTTTGCGTAGGTGGGAGAGTTGCGCGCCAAGTAGTCGTGGATTCGAGGTGCTGCTGCGCCGACTCCGTCCAGTGGACTCTCCTTTTGCGAGTCCGCACTTCCGGCGGACCTCGCTCACATCTCGCGTCCGGCCGGCATCGCTGTCCGCCAGCCCCTCCTCGACAGCCTGGCGGACATAGATCTCACGCATCAAGTCCTCCCAAGTGCAATCGCCTGGGAGGCTGTCCACCAGTTGGTGCGCTTGCTCTTTGCTCATTGTGGCCGGCATTTGCGGGTCTCCCCATTGGGCGTCTGGCGCACGGCCAGCTCCGGACTTCCCCGACGGCGCAACCCCCGTCAGAGGTGTCCCCGACCCAGTATACTGGATCCGCCGGTCCGTCAACAACCAAAGAAAGCTACGAACGGAGTTGGGTGAGGCCGGATCGAGAGTAGGGGGGGAGGTCCTCCGCCCTCGCCTGTGTTTCACCACCGGAAAAACCGGTACGGATCATCCCAGTCCTGGACCTTGTCCAGGTACAGACCGGACGACCAGCGTCCTTCCGACGGCGGGTCGCAGGGCGCCATGCGGAGATCAGCCAGCCAGAGCGTGCCGGTCCTGTCGTGCCAGATCTGGAAGCGCGTCTTCGACGGGGCTGTGCCATTGGCGCGCACGAGGAAGCTGAAGTCCTTCCAGGCTTCGGTGGGAGCGAAGCGTTGGTAGTCGATCAATGCTCGCCAGGTTGTGGTGTCCTGCAGCGCCAGGAGCACCTGCGAGCCTCCCAGCTCCTCCGCCTTTGCCTTGAAGGACTGCACGTACCATTGGCCTTCCTCCACGGGGACGTCCGGCTGCGACAGCATGAGACCAGGCTTCTCGCCCCCGCCGACTGCCGGGCAGCCAAGCTGAAGGCACCGTTCGGCGGCCCCGGGGGTGACCTCCACCATCGCGCACGTCGCCTGCTTCGTGTTAGAACTGAACTGCCAGCCATCGGGCATGCCGTCGTTGTCTGCGTCGAGCCCGAAGCCGCCGTTCTTCACCACCGACTCCTTGGGCGTCCCAGTCGCGGGCGTCGCGAACCGAGACAGCAACGGCGTCTCTCCGCGCACGCCCATGTTGGCCAACAGGCGGGTCAGCAGGAAAGCGGTCCGCCGGTAGGTCTTCCGCAGGTTCTGCTGCTCGGCCCGCGCGTTGAAGAACCACGGGTCTGTTCCCGTCTCGAAGCTGGCGTTGGCGAACAGGTTCCGACCAACAGGAACGGCAGCGCCTCCTGCGATATGCCGCGCCGCGACGTACTGCCCTTCGTAAAGTCGGAAGAGGTCCGCTCTCACCCGCACGTCGGGTTGCCCCACGTTCAGGTAGGCCTGCCAGCCTTCCGGATAGGGCTTGTCGACCTCGACCTGGAAGGTGACGTGCAAGTCGGTCCACTTGTCGGCCGGGAGTTGAGAGTCCTCGCCGCGAATCGCCCGGTCCCACGGCCGGCCGGCGCGTTCGACCTCAAGCCGGGCGGTAACCGGACTGCCAACGCCTTTGGCGAGCACCGAAAAGGTGTACGTCTTGCCGGCATGCCCTGCTTCCACCTTCTGCCCGACCTGTGCCCACGGTACGGTCCCCATGGTCACGAGCGCGCTCTGCTTCCCCTCCGCCGCGTCGTCCCCGTTCGCGGACAGCCCGGGTGTGTCCTCCGGCGCCGTCACAAAGCTAGCGGGCGCGACCTGACAGAAGACGACGTTCCCCGCTTGGGCCAGCACACCGTCGCCGAGGGCCGTGGCACCACCTGTCACCAGCGGCAGCTCGCGAGGGTCGCGATTGTGGACCTCGGCCGGCCCCACGCCGGCGAACGCCGAACCGACACCGAACGGCCCAAACTGCGTACCGATATGCTCGCGGTCAGTCGTGGTCACCCCAGCGGGCAGGAAGCTGTTCGCTTCGTCGGCGCCGAGTCCGAGGGACAGCACGTGCCCGCCGGCCTTGAGCCAGTTCGCGATGTCGGTCTTGTGCGACTTCAGTGCTTGGCCGCCACCACGGCCCACCACAAGGACTTGGTCGGCGGAGAGGGCGCCGCCGTCGTAGGCAGCCGCCTTGATGCCTGCGCGATCGAGGTGGCGCTTGCCGGCGGGCTCGCCGATGTAGACTACTGTGCGCTGTGCGGTGGGTCTGCTGTCAGACTTGTCGGACAGGTCGGCCACGTACGACAGCAGATTGCCCACCAACCGCGTCGCCGCCGGATCCGCCTCGGTGCGGCCGGTCACATCCAGCTGGCAGAACAGCACCTTGCCTTTGCCTTCGCGGTACTCCAGCAGCGGGCTGTACTGCAGGCCGAAGCCGCCATCCAGAAGTGGCAGGAAGTCGCCCCGCGCCGGCTTCTCGAGGAGCACCGACGCCACATTGCCGCGGTTGCCGCAGCGCCAGAGCCGCGGAGCTTCCAGCCCGCACCACCGCACGACGGGGGAGCCGCTGAAGGTGTCGCTCTGCTCATACGCAAGCCGCGGCGGCAGGAGGGTCGCCGCGCCACGCCAGTCGCGCAGGGCCTCGGTGTCCAGACCGGCCAACGCCCGGTGATCGGGCACGCGCCTGAAGACGTTGCGCAGGCCGTACTCCGCGATGCGGAATCCCAGTCTCTTCTCCAGCCCCTCCGCCGTCTGCTCGAAGACCAGCACTCTGAGCCCGTCGCGAACGCGGCCGAGGTCGGGAGCGGCCCCGTTCGCCGTCAACGCCGCCTTGCCGATGAGCAGCGCGTCGTAGCCGGACAGGTCAGCATCGCTCGCCACAAGCTGGAAGCGAACACCCATGGCGGTTAGCAGCTTGCCGGTCTCGCCTTTCGGGTCGAACAAGGCCAGCCTGATTCCGGATTTGGGGCTCTGGATTTCGGGTTTGGCCGGTGCCAGTACATTGACAGTGAACGCATCCTCCTGCGTCTCGCCAGTGCTGAACTTGCACGTGGCGTTGAGTGCGTAGGTGCCGGGCTTGAGGTCTGCGGGGAGGTCGACCCGGAGAGGAATGCGCGCTTGGTCGCCTGTCGCTACCGCGACCTCCTTGGAGCCGGTGACAGCCTGAGGCAGTCCGAACGACCACGCGCAGTCCGAGGTGATCGTCTCGCGCGAGTTGTTGATCACGATGAGTTGCTTTTCGACGGTTTCGCCCGGCGTGAAAAGGTGGTCCTTGCTGGTGAACGCGCCGGGCTTTCCGGCGAGGTAGCTCAGCAGCGGCATGTTGTTGCGCGTCAGCGACTTGGCTGTGGGCGTCGGAATCCAGTCGGTGCGCTCGAAGGCCAGGTCCATCCGCTCGTATTGCTGGTCGAGGTAGTCGGGACTGAAGCCCGGGCGTTGCAGGTTGTCCCAGTCGACCTTCAGCTCTTTCCGCGTCTTGTCGATGCCGTCGCGGAGCTTCCAGAAGCGGTGGTGCTCCCACGGCGAGTTGGCCGACAGCCCCCACGTGCGGAAGGCCCGCCAGTTGTCGGTGGTGTACGCCTCCTGCACCGGCTGCATTTCGTCCAGTGTGCGCTCGCCGACGGGAGTGGGGTAGTCCCAGCGATGCCAGAGGGTCCCGGTGCGGTACTGCTCTGCTTCCCAGCGCAGGTTCCGCTTCTCCAGATCGCTGAGTTGGTACGCCGAGTCCCCGAGAAACTGGGCGTTCCATTCAGCGAGGCAGTAGTCCCACGGAATCACCGCGCTGCCAAAGGTGCGGGCGCCCTTGTACCAACCGCGGTACATCGTCCAGTCCCAACCGAACGGCGCGCCGTACTCGACCAGGAACACCGGCTTGACGCCCTCGGTGGCCCAGTGCTCGAACCAGTCGTCCAGTTCCTGGAGGGGCACGAAATTGGGGTAGAAGTTCACCGTGTGCATCGAGCTGAGGTTCCCGGACGAGTGGTGGTACACAATGCGGTTCGGATCCAGCCGTCTGATGATTGCCTCCGCCCGCAGCGCGAGTTGCGTGTTCCGCAGGGACCACTCGTTGCGAGGATCCTGGATTCCGTCGATCATGTCCGGGTTCATGTCTTCACTGTACCCGGTGGCGTTGTGGCTGGTGGAATACGCCACCACGGCCGGGTGGTTCTGCGCGACGCGCACGTAGAACGCGGCATGGCGGGCGTAGCCGTTGTTGGAGTCAGCGTCGGGCGCCTTCCAGTCGTAGGCGCTGAAGTGCGGCTGCGAGAGGGCCACCAGCATTCCCACGTCGTCCGCTGCTCTCAGGATCTCCGCGAAGCTGAGGTGGGCGCCCGGTTCGCACCCGTAGTTGTGGGTGTAGACGAAGTTGATGCCGAAGGACTTCAGCCGCAGCAAGCTCTCCTTCGCTCCCGCGTAACTCGACGGCGCCGCGCCCACCTGGGCGTTGTCCAGCGGGACGGCGGACAGGAAGAGGCGGGTGCCGTTGAGGTAGAAGTCGCGCCCGTTGATCCAGAACTCCCGGAACCCGAAGCGGTGCGGCGCGCCTGTGTCAAGCACCTTGCCGTCGGCCTCCATCAACGACACGACCACGTCGTACTGGTTCTGTGGTGTGTGAATGTCCCACAGCTTGTCGGGCTGCCACTTCTCCGTAAAGGTGAAGCGGCCGTCCTTCACATCGGCCGCCGAGAACGCCTTGCTCGTGAAGTCCTTCACGCGCCGGCCGTTGTCCGTGATTTCGGCGCGAAGCGAGTACCGGCCGGCCGGTGCCAGCCCTGTCATCCCGGCGCCGAGGGTGAGCTCCCACTTGCGGACAGACGTGTTCACCGTCACCTCGCCGAGACGCCCGCCTGCCGGCGTGCTGACGAGGAAGACGTCCCCGCACAGGCCTCGCCGATCCACCGCACCCCTCACCTCGCGGGCGGAGTTGGTGTCGTTGTACGACAGCATCACGCCCTTCAACGGCAGCGCCACAGTCAGCAAGCTCAACGTGCGCTTGCTGCCGGGAGGGCAGGCTGCGGTGAGGTCCACCTCGCCGTCGGGAAACGGAATCTCGCCAATCTTCCGCCCGTCCACATAGACCGCCGCGTACGAGTTCACATACTCGGCGGACACTGCGAGTCGCCGCCCGGTCCAGTCGGCCGGGATCGTGATCTCCCGCTGGTACCAGGCCGCTGCCACTTCGCCGAGCTTCGCGGTCTGCCAACTCGGGTTCGGGTACACCGTCTGGAAGTCCTTCTGCATGTAGTCCGTGATCCCCGGCCAGCAGCCCGGAACCTTGAAGTACCCCCAGTCGCCTTCCGGCACCGCCTCGCTCTTCGGGTCCGTCGGCTGCCATTCCCACAGGCCGTTGAGGCAGATCCGCTCGCGCGTAGGCGTTGTCTCGCGGTAGGCTTTGCCGAGGTCCCAGACGGCTCGCACTCCTGCCGGGAGTGCGACGGCCGCTTGAGCCTCGCAAAGGCTGCCAACCAGCGGGACCCTCACGCAGACGGACACTACAACCAAGCAGCACACGCTAATCTTCATGGCTTCACTCTCCCGTCGTCAGTAACGAGGCGGTATCGCTCCGCCTGTCTCCTACTGCGCGCGGAGCGGGTCCCGCTACATGCCGTTCATCTCACCATGGGTCCCACGTACTGGCTGCCTACCACGACGTCATCGAGCCAGACCCGGTTCACCTGTGAGTTGTCATGGATGTAGAGCAGCATCCAGAGGCAGTTCAGCTTGAGCGCATCCGTCGTGCGCCAGCGCAGCCCAGTGTAATGCCCCGTCAGCGCGCCGTCCACCCAAAACGCTGGCTCGCCGTCAGCCCGGTCGGGGTCGTTTGCCTTGACCATCATCTCCAGGCAGTACCAGCGTCCCCGCTGCAAGAGGACGGGCGAGTCCGTGGGGCGGAACGCATTGCCGTCGTACGGCCCGGACGGGTCCGGTCTCATGTCGGGGTAGTAGGAGTAGAAACCCAACGCGTCCGGCGCGGGGTTTCGGCCCCAGTCGCGCCACGGCTCGAGCTGGGTGCTGAAGAAGTCGGTCCCGTCGGGCTTCTCACCAGAGCGCCCCAACTGCCAACGGTCTCGCAGACCGGCCAGACCAACGAAGTGCATCAGGTTGCCTTGATCGAAGTCCTCGGCGAACCGGCAGTACCAGCGGGCAAACAGGACCTCATGGCCGCTGGCAAACAGCTTCGTCAGATCGGCCCCAGCTCCCTTGCCCAGAGGCGCCTCCAGTTGCGCCGCGATCTTGCCGCTGTGCACCAACTCCCCGTCGCTCACCAGACGCACCTGCGGCGGCTTGTTCCCGTCGAGGTCGTCCCACTTCTTCAAGTCCCCCGACTCGAAGTCCTCGGAGAACAGGACGGCCGGATCGTCAGCGATGCCGGCGTCGCCCGGATAGCGGGACGCCAGCCCCGTCCCTTCAGACAGCTTGCCCCCCTCAACCGGATCGGCAGCTCGCGAGGCTGCGGGCGCCCACAAGATGCCGGTCAGACCGACACTCAGGCCGGCCCTGAGCCAGCCGTTTCGTAGCCTCATTGCTCACTCCATGTTGTTGGCACTCACCGCCCCTTGCCGAGGAGTCTCACCCCTGCCTTAGCATTGCCTCGAGAATGGTTGCCGGTTACGAGATTGTCGTCGCTAATGCTGGTCTGCCAGAGGTGAAGCCGAGTGCCGGCGCGGCGACTCGGACGACCCGAGCGCTTCCTCAGTACCCCGCCTCATGCTCCACCGTGTCCGTGTACGGGTTCAGCCCCAACCAGCGGTGCGAGTCCTGAGCAGTAGCGGTCACGGCAACCTGCGACGGTCGGCCGGGGGTGACACTGGCTCTCGGGACGGTCAGGTAGAACACGCCGAAGCTGTCGGGGCCGAGCAAGCGCTTGACGACGTAGCTGAAGCGCCCGGTGCCGTCCTCAGTCTTCCAGCGAGTTGTCTGCTGGGTGAATGGGAAGTCGAGAAGAGGCGTCCCGTCCAGGGCGAGGGTGAAGTGGCCGCCTTCCGGCTCGGTCCGCCAGCCGACGCCACCTGTCCAGACGAACGTCACCGTGTCGTGTGGCCAGTTGGTCGGTACGGCAGCGGTCTCCCAGACCAATCGCTGCTTCCCGTCGGTCTGGCGGACGGCGAGGCTGGGGGTGTCGTTCTCGCGGTAGGAATGCCAGGTCTGCCCCGGCTCAGTCGCTTCGACGAGCTGCGCGAAGCCGTTCACGAAGGTCGCGGGGTCGGGCAAGTCCGCGCCCTGGAGCTGTTGCCGGAGCCAGTCCGCGGGCAGTTGGGCGGCCGGCTGGAAGTCTCGACTGGCCACGTACGTCAGTAACTGCCGGAGGATCCACGCGGCGGCTGGGTCAGCGGAGCGGTTGGCGCGGGACAGGTTGAGGGTGCTCACCAGCAGCTTCCCGTCGCCGACACGCGCCTCGAACAAGAACGCCTTCCGCCGCATGAGCCACGGCACATCAAGATCCCAAATGATCGGCTCAGGCCGGCCCGGCACGTCGTCCAACAGGACCACCGGCCGGCCGGCCATCAGCGAGTACCAATCGAGGTCGGCGTACCCTTGGAGGGGGTAGGCGCCCAGAGCCGGATGCGGCAGCAGCAGGTGTCCGTAGCTGTGGTCGGTGTCGTTCCCGCCCTTCCACCACGACGGTTTGAACGTGGTCGATAGCGTCGGGAACACGCCCTCGGCGTTCACCAGCAACCTGCTCGCGCCCTGCTCCAAGTCCTTCAGTCCGGTCTCCGACAACTGGCCGAGGATCAGCTTCCGGTCGGCGTCGGTCACCGCAGTCGGCGTCGGCGGGAAGACCCACACGGGCCAGGCGTTCCGCACCTGACCCGCCATCGCGGTGAGGCGCAGACGAGTCGGCGCGTTCACGTCCGGCGCGGCGGCGGCGCCGGTCCACGGTCCAAGCAGCCCGGGGCCGCTGCGATTGGCGGGTGGAGTGAGAGACGCCTCCTTGGTCCCGCACTTGACGGTCACATTGTTCCAGGCAGTGCCGGCTTGCTCGCGGAAGTCCGACACGAACAGCCGGATCGGGACCGTCTCGCCCGCCGCGAACGATACCCGGTCGGCGTCGAGCAGCAGCACAGCGGGGCCGTTGAACTGCCGGGCGAAGTCGGGCGTGAGCTTCCGCGGTGCGTCGAACTGATCCACGAAGCCGGAGCTCTGTGTCCAGTAGTCGCGGAACAGCCACTGGTGGTAGCCGTCGATCTCGGGGCTGAGTCGCGTCGCCTCGAGGTTCAGTTGGAGCAGCCGTGCCTGGAAGCGGTTGGAGGCGTCCAGCATGTCCGGCAGTCGCCACGAAAACCCGCGCTGAGTTAGGCAATCGCGCATGGTCTGCAGCCAGAACGGGATGACTGGGCCGGTGTAGCGGTCGATAGTGGCCGGGTCTGGCAGCGTGCAGAGGTTGCTCATCTCATGGACCAGCACCGGCTTCGGGGCCGGTTTGGCCAGCTTGTACTTCCCCCGACTCGCGCCCCACGGGAGGGTGCTCTCGGCAAACTGCACACTCAGGTAGTCCAGCGTCGGCCGGTCGGTCGCCGGGATGCCGTCGGCGTCGATGACCGGGCGTGTCGGGTCCAGCTCCTTGGCTGCCCCGTACAACTCGGCGCCCAGGGGGAAGCCGTTCCACAACTCGTTGCCCATGCACCAGGCAAACACGCTGGGGTGGTTGCGCATCTGGCGGAGGTAGTCGCGCCAGACTTGCCGGTACAGGTCCTTGCCCGCGTCCGTCGACCGGTCGAAGAACGGCCGATAGGCGATAGGCAACTCCGGCTGCACAAACATGCCGACTTCGTCGGCTGCCGACAGATACGCCTCCGGCGGCATCATGGAGTGGTGCCGCACGCCGTTGAAGCCGAACTCCCGGCGCAGACCGAGGTAGTGCAGCCAGTAGGCGCGGTCGGCTGGTGGAACCACTTCCAACGGCAGAGTGCAATCGTCGCCGTAGCCGCGCAGGAAGAACCGGCGGTCGTTCAGGAAGAAGTCGTTGCCACGCACCTCCAGTCGACGCAGCCCGAAGCGCACTGTCTGCTGGTCCAGCACTTGGTCCGCTGCGCAGAGCCGTAGCCGCAACGCCAAGAGGTTCGGCGCGTCGGGCGACCAGAGCGGCGCGCGCGGGAGGTTCAGCGTCAGCGTCGGCGCAGCGCCACGAATGGTCGCCTCGCCGTGGACCAGCATCGGAGGGGGGCCTTCGACAGGGGACCAGCGGCGCACTTCGTAGCGCAGCGACGCCCCCGCCTCGGGCGTGCCGCCAAGCTCCAGGCGCACCACGGCGCGGTGTCGAGCCGGCTCCGGCACCACGAAGGCGTCGTCAATCCAAGCGTTGCCGGTGGCCTCGAGCGTCACGTCATCGAAGAGACCGCCCCAGTCGACGTCCATGTAGTCGAGCATGTCGAAACTGCCGGTCAACGAGTCGCGCTCCCAGTGTCGGCGGCTATCGACGGCCAGCACGACGACGTGCTCCCGGGCAGCAGTTAGCGCCTTCGTGACCTCCCACTTGCACGCCGTCGGATACCCCCAATGCTCGCCGACGAGCTGCCCATCAACCCAGCCCCGCACCGACCGGTGCGCGCCGCCCACTCGCAGCCAGACGCGCTGCCCGCGCCAGTCGCCGGGCAGAATGAAGGTGCGACGGTGCCAGCCAATGCCGACTCCGTGGTGGCGCATCCGGTCAGTCGGCTTCCCAAACCCCGGCACCTCCCAGCAACCGGGGACCTCAATGCTGTCCGCGAAGGTAACCGACGCCGGACCTGCCTCCCACTTGGCCTCCGTGGCGGTGTCGAGGTGGAACTGCCAGGTGCCGCTGACGGACAGCGTCGGGCGGGCAGAGGCCCAGACTGCTGTGGACAGAACATACGCCAAGGAAGCCGTCAGCCTTCGCGAGCGAGCACGGCGGAACGGGGGAACTGCAGCCATGTGGGATGGTCCTCCGTGGGTGAATCGTCGGCGCTATTCGCGGCGACCCCTCCCCCTACCTTCCGCACTGCCGAACGGCGCCACAGGTCACCTCCCTTGAGGAATGACGGACGCCTCAGTACGCAAGCCTCTCGCCGCCCCCCAAGAGCGTGTACCGGCGCAGATTGCACCAACCCGCCCGCGCCGGAAGTCGCGGTCCTACGGGAACGGCCGCTGATCGTTCCCGAACGCCATTGGGGCCGGCAAGTCCGTCGAGCCCATCAGGTACTTGTCCACGCCGTGCGCACAGTGCCGGCCTTCGGTGATGGCCCACACGACCAGGCTCTGCCCGCGAGCCATGTCGCCACAGGTGAATAGGCCCGGCACGCTGGTCATGCGGTCTCCGTCGGACTTCACGTTGCCTCGGCCGTCCAACTCGACACCCAACTGCGCCAACATGCCTTCCTTCTCGGGGCCGACGAACCCCATGGCCAGGAGCACTAACTGCGCCTCGTAGGTCCGGTCTGACCCCGGCACCTCGACAAAGCCCATCCGGCCGTCCTGGAGCTTCATCTCGACGCGCACCGTATGCAGCGCCTTCACGTGGCCGTCCTCGTCGCCGAGGAACTCCTGGGTGCTGATCTCGTACTCCCGCTCGCCGCCCTCTTGATGTGCGCTGGAGACGCGGAAGATGTTGTCCCACTGCGGCCACGGGTTCCCGGGCGAACGAACGTCCGGCGGGCGCGGGAGAATCTCAAACTGCGTCACGCTCGCAGCCCGTTGGCGGTGGGCAGTGCCCAGGCAGTCGGCGCCGGTGTCGCCGCCACCGATGACGACGACCTGCTTCCCCTCGGCCGAGAGGAGTTCGCCTTCCGGCACAGCCTCGCCCCATACCAGTCGGTTCGCGAGCGGCAAGTATTCCATCGCCTGATGGATGCCCTTCAGTTCCCGCCCGGGGATCGGCAGGTCACGAGCTGCAGTCGCGCCGCCGGCGAGGACCAATGCGTCGAACTGCTCACCCAACTCCGTCGCGGGGAAGTCCACCCCAACATGCACGCCCGGGCGGAAAACGACCCCCTCGGCTTCCATCTGGGCGAGGCGCCTGTCCAGTCGCTGCTTCTCGAGCTTGAACTCGGGAATGCCGTACTGGAGTAGGCCGCCCACGCGGGGGGCCCGCTCAAGCACCGTGACTTCGTGACCGGCCCGTGCCAGTTGCTGCGCGCAGGCAAGGCCCGACGGGCCCGAGCCGACAATTGCGACCTTCCTGCCGGTCAGCCTCGCGGGTGGTTCGGGTGGCACCCAGCCATGGTGCCAGGCGTGCTCAATGACTGCCAGCTCGAGCTGCTTGATTGTCACCGCTTCCTGCCTCGGCAGGAAGTTCGCCGGCTGGTTGACCGCCACCACGCACGAGGACTCGCAGGGCGCCGGGCAGAGCGTGCCGGTGAACTCGGGGAAGTTGTTCGTGGCGTGCAGTCGGTCGATGGCTTCGCGCCAACGGTCCTTGTAGACCAAGTCGTTCCAGTCGGGGATGACATTGCCCAACGGGCAGCCTTGCATGCAGAAGGGCACCCCGCAGTCCATGCAGCGCGCGCCCTGCTCGCGGAGCCTCGCGCCAGACAGGCGGAAATAGACCTCCTTCCAGTCGCGGACGCGCTCATGCGCCGGCCGTGCCTTGGCCGTTTCGCGTTCATGTTCGAGGAATCCGGTTGGCTTGCCCATGTCAGACAGTCACGACCTCACTCTCGCCCTTCTTGGCGGCTTCCTTCGCTTCTTCCAACGCTCGACGGTACTCCCGCGGCATGACCTTCACAAAGTCCTGGCGCGTCTGCTCCCAGTTCTCCAGAAGCGCCGAGGCAACACTGCTACCCGTCTGCAGGAGGTGCGCTTGCAGCAGCCGCTGCACTGTGTCCTGATCTTCCTGGTCCATCAGCGGCTCCAAGTCAACCATCTCGCGGTTGCAGCGCACCTTGAAGTCGCCCTCGGCGTCGAGCACATAGGCCACCCCGCCACTCATCCCGGCGGCGAAGTTGCGGCCGGTGCGGCCGAGCACCACGACGAGGCCGCCGGTCATGTACTCGCAGCCATGGTCGCCGGTGCCTTCCACAACCGCGTGGGCGCCCGAATTGCGCACGCAAAACCGCTCGCCGGCGACCCCGCGGACAAACGCCCGGCCGGAGGTCGCCCCGTAGAGGGCGACATTGCCGACGACGATGTTACGCTCCGCCGCGAACGGCGACTGCCCCGGCGGGTACACCGTAAGCCTGCCGCCGCTGAGTCCCTTGCCGAAGTAGTCGTTGGCGTCGCCTTCCAGGGACAGCGTCATCCCCCGGGGAACGAACGCCCCGAAGCTCTGCCCTGCCGACCCGGTGAACTTGAGGCGCAGCGTGTCGGTGGGCAGTCCAGCAGGCCCGTAGCGCCGGGTGATCTCGCTGCCGATGACTGTGCCGACGGCCCGATGCACGTTCCGAATCGGCCTCGCCACTTCGGCTGTCGGCATGCCGCGACCGGACAGGCGAGCTACCGGCGTCTTGCCGCCGAAATCCTGGACGGCAGGGCACCAGGGGACGGCGACCGGCGTGTCGAGGATCGCCCGGATCTGCGGGTCACGCAGCAGCTCCTGATCGAGAGCGTCTGCCAGCCCGTGGTCCTGCTCCCGCACCTTGCGAACGGCAACGTCGGGGATCCGGTCCGGG
This sequence comes from Armatimonadetes bacterium CG06_land_8_20_14_3_00_66_21, assembly GCA_002779825.1. Lineage (GTDB taxonomy): Bacteria > Armatimonadota > Abditibacteriia > CG2-30-66-41 > CG2-30-66-41 > CG2-30-66-41. Next base: position 19,079 of record PEVN01000170.1, read on the forward strand.
CAGTAGAGGATTCGGCGATAGTCCAGTCCCTTGGCTTTGTAGTGGTCCAGGGCCTGCTGCATGTCCAGGAGGTCACTGCGTCCGATCAACTCCTCCAGGGTCCGAAAGCCGAGCTGCGCCAGCAGCTCGCGGACCTCCTCTGCCAGGAACCTAAAGTAGTTGACAACGTGCTCCGGGTCGCCGCGGAACCGCTTGCGCAGCTCCGGGTTCTGCGTGGCGACCCCGACGGGGCAGGTGTCTTTCTGGCAGACACGCATCATGACACAGCCCATGACCACCAGGGCCGACGTGGCGAACCCGTACTCCTCCGCGCCCAGCAGTGCGGCGATGACGAGGTCGCGCCCGGTGCGGAGCTGCCCATCGGTCTGGACGACGATCCGGTCGCGCAGGCGGTTCTGGACGAGCACCTGCTGGGTCTCGGCCAGCCCCAATTCCCAGGGGATGCCGGCGTACTGGATCGAGGTGATCGGGCTGGCCCCGGTGCCGCCGTCGTGGCCGCTGATGAGAACTACGTCGGCGTGGGCTTTGGCGACGCCCGCCGCCACGGTGCCGACACCGACCTCCGCCACCAACTTCACCGAAAGACGCGCTTGTGAGTTGGCGCTCTTCAGGTCGTAGATCAACTGGGCGAGGTCTTCGATCGAGTAGATGTCGTGGTGCGGCGGCGGGCTGATTAGCCCAACCCCCGGCGTCGTGTGGCGGACCTTGGCAATCCACGGATACACCTTGCCACCGGGGAGTTCGCCACCCTCGCCGGGCTTGGCGCCCTGGGCCATCTTGATCTGTAGCTCGTCGGCGCTGACCAAATAGGCGCTGGTGACCCCAAATCGGCCGGAAGCCACTTGTTTGATGCGGCTGCGACGGTCGTCCCCGTTGGCGTCCGTCAAGAACCGATCCGGGTCCTCGCCGCCTTCACCGGTGTTGCTCCAGCCGCCCAACCGGTTCATGGCGATGGCCAGCGTCTGGTGCGCTTCGAGGCTGATGGAGCCGTAGGACATGGCGCCCGTACAGAACCGCTTGACGATGCTCTCGACCGGCTCGACCTCGTCGAGAGGCACCGATTCTCGCTGGTCAAAGCGGAACTGCATCAGGCTGCGCAAGGTGCACAGCCGCTGGCTCTGATCGTTCACCGCGCGGGTGTACTGCTTAAAGCGCTCGTAGCTCCCGGTCCGGGTCGCCGATTGGAGCTTGTAGATCGTGTCCGGGTTGAGGAGATGGTACTCCCCATCGCGCCGCCATTGGAACTGTCCGCCCCACTTCAGCAGCGGCGGACCGACCGGGCGCTGGGGGTATGCCCGGCGGTGGTGGGCGAGCGTTTCCGCCGCGATCTCGGCGATCCCGAGACCACCAACGCGTGAAGAGGTGTTGGTGAAGTACCGGTCGACGAACTCCTCGTTGAGCCCGATCGCCTCAAAGATCTGCGCGCCGCGATAGCTCTGGATGGTACTGATACCCATCTTGGCCATCACCTTCACGACCCCCTTGTAGACCGCCTGGGTGTAGTTCCTCACCGCCTCGTCGTGACCGGGAGGGCGAGGCTCCCGCCGAGCCAATCCCCCTCGGCTTGCCGGCTCGGCAGGAGCCTCGCCCTCCCGGGGTGCGCCGCCGACCTCGGAGCCGCCATCGAGCACGTCGCGGCGAATCATGTCGTCGAGACTCTCGAACGCAACCCACGGGTTGACCGCACCCACTCCGTACCCGAGAAGCAAGCAGAAATGGTGCACTTCCCGCGCGTCGCCGCTCTCCACAACCAGCCCGACGCGAGTTCGGGTCTCATGCCGGATCAAGTGGTTGTGCAGGCCGGCGCAGGCGAGCAGCGACGGCATCGGGGCGTCTCTGCCATCCAGACCCCGATCCGAGAGGATCAGGATGTTGGCGCCCTCCTCGATGGCTCTGTCCGCGGCCGCGAAGAGCCCCTCCAGGGCCCGTCCCAACCCGGCGGCACCCTCGGCCGCAGGGAACAGCATGGGCAAGGTGGCTGAGCGGAACCCGCGCCACCCATCCAGTTGCTTGAGATTGGCCAGGTCCTGGTTCGACAGCACGAAGCTGTTCAGGCGGACCCGGTGCGCCACCTCGGGTCCCGGTTCCAACAGGTTGCCTTCGGCGCCGAGATTGGTCAGGACCGAGGTGACGAGTTCCTCGCGGATGCAGTCGAGCGGCGGGTTGGTCACCTGGGCGAACAGTTGCTTGAAGTAGTTGTAGAGCAACTGCGGCCGGTCAGACAATACCGCCAACGGAATGTCGGTTCCCATCGAGCCGATCGCCCACATGCCAGTCGTCGCCATCGGCTGGAGAATGTACTTCTCGTCCTCCAAGGAGTACCCGAAGGCCATTTGCCGTGTCAGGAGCGTTTTCCGGTCCGGCTCGGGCGGCGGCGGCGCGGGGGGGAGATCGGCCAAGGCCACTTGGTGTTCCTTCAGCCAAGAGCTGTAGGGCTTTGCGCCAGAGATGCTGTGCTTGATCTCCTCATCGTCCACAATGCGCCCTTGCTGCATGTCCACCAGGAACATGCGGCCAGGCTCCAGCCGGCCTTTCGTCACAACGTTCTCAGGCGGGATGTCGAGCACCCCGACTTCGGAGGCCATGATTACCAGATCATCCTTGGTGACCCAGTAGCGGGAGGGGCGCAAGCCGTTGCGGTCGAGGGTCGCGCCGATGGTCTTCCCATCGGTGAAGACGATGGAAGCCGGGCCGTCCCAAGGCTCCATCACGCAGGAATGGAACTGGTAGAAGCTCTTCTTCCCGTGGCACATCCCCTCGTGGTGCTCCCACGCCTCCGGGATCAGCATCATCATCGCGTGCGCCGGACTTCGGCCTGCTCTCACCAGCAGCTCGAGCACGTTGTCCAGCGTCGCCGAATCGCTGACGCCGTCCTCGAGGACCGGGTGAATCTTCGCCAGATCTCCCGGCTCGAAGACGCTGGAATCCATCAGGTGCTCCCGAGCCCGCATCCAGTTGATGTTCCCTCGGAGCGTGTTGATCTCTCCGTTGTGGGCGAGCAATCGGTACGGATGGGCGAGCTTCCACTTGGGAAGCGTGTTCGTGCTGAAACGCGAATGGAACAGACACAGGGCGCTCCGCAGACTCTCGTCGTGCAAGTCGGGGAAATACGTGCTCAACTGCTCCGGGGTCAGCATGCCTTTGTAGACCACGGTCTGACACGACAAGCTGGGCAGGTGGACCGCGTCCCGCCCGTTGATCTCCGAGGCTTCCACGGCGTGCTCGAACCGCTTGCGGATCACGTACAGTCGGCGCTCGAACTGCTCGGGATCGGCGATCCTGCCGCCCCACCCCACAAACGCCTGCTCCATGCCAGGTTCTTGGGTCAGCGCTGTCGCCCCCAACCCTTCGTTGTTCGTCGGCACTTGCCGCCAGCCGAGGAAGCGCTGTCCCTCCTCCAGCGTGAGGGCCTCAAAGAGCCTCTTGGCTTGGGCTGCCGAGGTCGAGTCGGGTGGCAGGAACACCGTCCCGACCCCATACTCCGCTCGCCCGGGCAGGTCGATGCCCAGCGACTTCGACTGCTCCAGATAGAACTCGTGAGGCACCTGCAGGAGCACTCCTGCACCGTCGCCGGTGTTCTCCTCGCAGCCGCAAGCGCCCCGGTGATTGAGGTTATTGAGAGCCGTGAGGGCGTCCTCAATCAGCTTGTGCGACCGCTGCCCCTTCAAGTGGACGAGAAATCCCACCCCGCAGGCGTCGTGCTCATACTGCGGTTCGTACAGTCCTCTTCGGTTGCTGAACTGACCTGCTGTTGACAATTCCTTCTCCAGGCTCCGGACGGAGGGTGTTTCGCCCCGGGGGACGACTCGCCGCGTGGTCTTTCCGACTCCGCAACGTCTACTCGGCCAGCCAGCCGCCCCGCGTACTCCGGGTCAGCCCGTGGGCGACGCACCGCCGGCGCAAACAGGCGTGTGTGCAAACAACTTGCTGGTTCGCCGAGAGCCGCCCCTCGGTCCCTTCCGTAGGCCCGTCGGCACAAAGTCCGTTCGATATAGGGTGACTCACTCGGCAGCGAGAAGACACTCCGTAGCCGTACTCGGCAAGGGTCTCCTGACCCCGCCGAACATGCCAACGCCGGAGACATTGCATCCTGAGTGTTCTTGTGATACGATTCCGTGCCAGAAACGCTGCCGTCCGCCTTTGAAGCACACTCGCCTTGATTCGGTTCACTGCCGCCTCCTCACCCTCGCGGAGCTGATGAAACTGCAGGAAATCATGCGGCAGGGAGGGAAGGAAGAGCAAGGCGGTGAGCCGAACAGGTAGGCCATGGAGCGCGGCAGCGGCCTGTGACGGACTTTTTCCCTGCCTCGTCATCTTCCGTAGTTCAGAGGGATCGCTCATGCAGCCCAACCTGCACCCCGACGATAGAACACGCTACGCCGTCGGGAAGATAGGCGGCAGCCGGTCATCCTCCGCCGACGAGGCGCGGGAGCAACCGGCTGCCGCCTATCTTCCGGCGCATGGCGACACGTTTTCGAAGGAGGTGCAGCATC
>PEVN01000170.1:23635-23783 GCA_002779825.1 Armatimonadetes bacterium CG06_land_8_20_14_3_00_66_21
TATGGGGACCCCGGCATTCGGGGTATCCGAGACCCCGGGGCGACACACCAAGGAGGAAACGCAGGCATGAAATCCACCACTCGTGCGCGGGGCTTCACACTGATCGAACTGCTGGTGGTCATCGCGATTATCGCGATCCTGGCAGCGA
>PEVN01000151.1:0-6360 GCA_002779825.1 Armatimonadetes bacterium CG06_land_8_20_14_3_00_66_21
GGATCGAGTGCTGGGCGGCGCTGGACTTGTTTCGCTGGTGGCAGAAGATCGACCCGCAGACCTTCGACCCGTTCGAGAAGCACCCGGAGCTTCAGGCGATCAACTTCGAGCAATCGACGGACCCGATCGGCGAAGGCAAGTTCGCCTCGCCCTGCAACCCGAAGGTCAAGCCGGTGCTGGTGGACGTCGTCCGCGAGTTGGTGACTCAGTACCCCGACTTCGACGGCTTGGTGCTGTGTTGCCGGCTGCCCGAGGGCTGGATGCACGGGTTCGACGAGGGCGCGCGGGCGGCGTACATCCGGTATCGGCAGATCGACCCGCTCGACCTGACAATGTACGATGACCACCCGGAGACGCGCGACCCGGAAGTGCAGCAGTTCTTCAACTGGCGGCTGGACACCGTCGGCGCGCTGTTGGGCGAGTTGGTGCAGGTGTTCAGGCAAGCTGTGCCCAAAGGCAAGGTGGCAGTGGTAGGGCGCGGCGATCAGTACAACCTGACGCCCAAAGTGCAGGCGCGCACCTGCAGCGACTGGCTCACGTGGGTGGCCCAAGGCTATGCCGACGAGGTGCTCATCGACGCAGCGTGGAAAGACGAGTCGGCGCGAGCGGCATGGGACGCCGCCACCCATCTGCTCGAGAAGTCGCAGCGCAAAGTGCCGCTGACGTGCCTGCTGACCTCGCGGCCGAACTGGTGGCCCTACGGCCCCACCGAAGCCTGGCCAATCTTCGCCGAGCGCGGCCGCGGGATCGACCGGGTGGCGGTCGAGGGCTACTTCACCCGCTGCGAGGACGAAGTGAAGCCGGTGCTGCAGAAGACGCTGACTTGGAGGCGGTGGCCGAGGTGATTGGTGAGTGGTGAGTGATGGAGTGGTGAGTGGTCACTGGTGACTGGTCACCGATGCACTGGTCACTGCGGGATGTCGCCATGACTCTGCCTGAGACACTGCGCGCCGTCTCGCCCGACCGGCTTGCGGGTGCGATTCTGCGCGCTGCTCACCGGCAGGCGGGCGCACTGACTACACCCCCTGCGCTCGCCCTCGACTCGGCCGCGCTGCCGCCGCTGACGCGGCGGGTGCTTGTCCGGCGCGAGCGCGGACTGGGCGATATCCTGTTTGCACTGGCGGCGGCGGAGGCGTTTCACGACGCTTGCCCGGGGGCGCGGATCGACTTCCTCACCAGTGAGCCGCATGCCGAGTGGATCAGGTGGTTCCGGTTCATTGACCGCGTGCTCACGGAGCCGCCAGGGCACGAATACGAAGCCGTCTTCGACCACGAGGAGTACCTGGATAAGAACTTCCCCGGCGAGCGCTCGGTGGGTATGGGGCTGCTGGCGGGCGTGGCGCCGCGGAGGGTCGTCAGCGCGCCGGTGGTGCCGAAGAAGTACCGGGAGCGGGCGAGGGAGTTGGGGGTGGCGGGTGCCAAGTGTCACGTGCCAAGTGTCAGGTGTCGGGTGTCGCGTGTCAGGTGGCCGGCGGAAGGCGCCGCGGGCTCTTCTCCTCCCCTCATCTCTTCCTCTCCCCATCAGCTCACCATTGCCTTCGCGCCGTTGGCGGCGAACGGGACGCGCACGCGGTCGCTGCCAGCGGAGCAGCTCCCCGACTTCGTGGCGGCGCTGCGCGAGCGCGGTCCGGTCGTGTTGCTTCACGAAGACCGGATCCCGTTGCGGCTGAAGCGCGGGGTGGTGAACCTGACGGGTCGGCTGAGCGTAGCGGAAGCCCTCGCCGTGGTGTCCGAGTGCGCTGCCTTCGTGGGGGTGGACAGCGGGCTGCTGCACGCGGCCGCCATGTTCCGGAAGCCGTTGGTCGGGCTCTTCAGTCACCTCGAAGCGACGCGACGGCTGACATTGGCAGACCGGTTTATCGTCTTGCAGCCAGCGTTGGGCTGCTTTCCGTGCGGCGACCTGTGGGGCTGGAACCTGAGGCGCGACGGGGTGGCCCCGCCGTGTCGGCCGGCGTTCCGATCTGACGACCCGGACCAGCCGCCGCTGGATTGCCTCCGTGCCTTCACGCGGGAGTTGCTGGTGGAGGCGCTCTGCGACCTCGTAGCCGCACCGGCCCAACGGGCGACCCAGGACATGGAGCCGTTCACCGGGGAGGAGGAAGCGGCTGACAGTGTGACTCCACGCCCTCTGCGGGCGCGGCTACGTGAGGATCGTCCACGCGCTGGCGCGCGCGGCTACGCTGGCGCGCGCGGCTACGCTGGGGCGCGCGGCTACGCTGGGGCGCGGACGGTGCTCTCGGTGGCCGACGGTCGCGTTGTCAGCGAGTGGACTCCGCCGCTGCCAGTGCCGCCGTGGGTTCGCGACGAGAAGATGTCGGTGGTGCTCCTCAACCACTGCACTTGGCGCGAGTGCACGCGGGACTGCCTTGACCTGGTACTGAAGAACACCGCCGTGCCCTTCGAGGTGGTGCTGCTGGACAACGGCAGCAGCCGCGCCGAATGGGACGAACTCGTCGCCGCCGTGCCGAAGTTGGAGCGGAGGCACCGTTGCTGGGGCGCAGTGAAGCTAGTGCGCTCCGGCCGCAACCTCGGGTTCCCCGGCGGCGTGAACCGGGCGCTTGCCGAAGTCGATTCGGGCGTTCGCTATGTCTGCCTGCTCAACTCCGACTGCTTCGTCCGCGAGCCGCGCTGGAACCAGCGGGCCGCGCGGCTGTTCCGAGCCGACTGGCGGCTGGGCGCTTTGTGCCTCACCCGCGGCGAGCACCGCTACTTCCTCGCCGGCAAGACGGGGCAGGACTACTACTTCCCCGAGCTGGACCGCCTCGGCGGCGACGCTGAGATGGTCAACGGCTCGTGCCTGGTGGTGGACCGCGGGAAGGTGGGCGACTTCGTGCTGGACGAGCGATTCTCGCCCGCCTCCCGCGAGGATGACGATTTGTGCTTCCAGGTCCGGTCGCAGGGCTGGTCGGTGGGGCAGGCGCCCGACTTTGAGATCGTCCACGAGCATAGCACCACGCTGCGGAAGCGGAACTGGCGCATTCGCTGGGAAGGCAAGGCGTACGACTACAAAGACCTGTTGAGGCGCAATCGCAGGAAGCTGCTGCGCAAGTGGCCGGACCTGCTGCATCCGCGGGGCGAGGCGCACGAGTCGCTGGCGCACGTTGCGGCGCACTACCGACCTCGGGTCACGGTTGTCATGCCGACCTGCGACCGGCTCGACATCCTCGACGAGAGCGTGCAGTCGGTGCTGGGGCAGGAGCTGAACGACGTGGAGCTGGTCCTCGTGGCGGCGACGAAGCGAGAAGTGGTGGCGCTGACGAAGCGGTATGCGGCGGAGTCCACGCGCTTGGCGCGCGCGGCTACGACGGCGACGGTCCGCGTCGTTCGGCAGGAAGGGCGGAGCATCGCGGGGGCGCGCAACACGGGGATGCGGGTGGGGCGAGGGGTCTACTTCGCGCACATGGATGATGATGAGGTGTGGACGGCGGATCATCTGCCAACGCTGGTGGGGTTCCTGGAGCGGTACCCGCACTTGGCACTGGTGTACGGGGACGTGCGGAGATGCCGGGGGTACTTCCGCCGGCCCCAGGCGGGGAGACCTGGGCAACGGTTGCAGGTCAGGAGACCTACGCTACGAGAGTTTGTGGAGCGGGAGGACTTGGGGACACCGTGGTGCCGGCAGTTCGACTTCGGGCAACTCGTGCACGGCAACTGGATTCCGGCCAGTGCGGTGGTCATGCGGCGGGCGGCGTTCGAGGCGCTGGGCGGGTTCGACGAGTCGATCCGATATGCAGACGATTGGGAGTATTGGCTGCGGATCGCCTCCCGCTTTCCCGTGGCCCACTGCTGCACGCTAACGACACTGGGCAAGGCGACGGTCACCTACCGGCTACACGGCGGCAACGCCACCCAACGAGACCCGGAGGTGTGGGCGGAGAACCTGCGGCGGGTGCGGGAGCGATACGCCGAGGCTGCGGAGGGGCGAGGCAGCCCGAGAGGTTGAGCCCTGCGGGTGCCCCCTCACCCGCACTCAGCTCCCGAACAAGTTCGGGCGTCCGGTGGCAGGGTTTCCATCCAACGCGGTGCCCAACCGGAGGGCGAACCTGAGTGATTCCTGCGGGCTACTTGCCGGCCTGCTCGAAGTAGTGCACGCCGGTCTTGTTCGAGGTGACCAGGTCCGGTAGCTTGTCGCCGTTGAGGTCCGCGACCACCACGTGCAGGCCGACTCCACTGTCGACATCGGCCAGGTGCTTGGTCCACGACACCTGGCCGTTGGCACGGGTCTGCTCGAACCAGCACAGCTCCGCAGGTTCGCAGGAACCGGGGTCGTGGCCGTTGTGCGCCCAGACGCGCTTGCCGGTGACGAAGTCCATCAGGCCGTCGCCGTTCAGATCGACCAGGTGGAGGGCGTGCGTCTGCGAGAGGCTGGTGTCGATCTCGTGGGTCTGCCAGCCCGCCGGCGTCTGCTCGCACCACGAGATCCCGTAGCCGTGAGCGCTGCTGCCGAGGACATCGGCACCGCCGTCGCCGTCGAAGTCATACACACACAACTGGGCGCCGCCGAACAGGTCCGCTTTGTGGAACAGCCACGGGAGCTTGCCTGCCTCGGCGGGCGCTTCCCACCAGCCGTTGGGGATGACGACATCGGTGCGGCCGTCGCCGTTGACGTCGCCTGTCCCCAGGCCGTGCGCCGGGCCGGGGTCATCGGGGCCGGCGAGCGCCTGTGTGATCCACGGCTGCGTGGGGTCGGGGCCCGGTCGGGCCACCGAGCACCGCTGCCCGTCCATGAAGAGCAGCTCCTGGCGGCCGTCGCCGTCGAGGTCGACCAGGGCGGGGCTTTCGCTGCCGGTTTGCGCGAGGGCCAGATGTGTCTTCCACACGGCGCCGCCCTTGCCGGGGTTCTCCAGCCAACGTGTCTCGCCGCCCGGGAACCCAACCACGAGGAGGTCGATAGCACCATCGCCGTTGAGGTCGTCGGCGAAGCAGAGGAAGGCGTCGCTGTAGCCGAGGCGAGGGAACTCCTTCGGCTCGCCCAGCATCGGCTGCCGCTTCCAATCGGCCCTCGCGCCACCATCGGAACGGTGGTAGTAGACATTGCCGGCGGCGATGTCGAGTTGACCGTCGCCGTTGAAGTCGGCCACGGCCACGCCCTCGCTGCGGAATGCCGTGTCGAGGGTGTACTTCCGGAAGTGGACCGCCGAGTCTGCCTCGGTCGGCGGCATCCCGTTTGCTGCGCGGATCTCGTCCATCACGTCGCCGAGAGCGGGCACCCCGGCGGAGATGGTGTGGGCCGCGATCCAGGTGGCTTCGTCCGCGGCGGGCGAGGTGTCTGGCAGCGGCAGGAGGCGGGCGCTCGTCGCCAGCGTCTCACAAGTGATGGCGGTGATCCGGGGCACAAGGTACTTCGACGGCGTCGCTACCAACCGGATCTTCTCGATTTCGTCGGCGCGCGGCGCAATGGCGAGGTAGTGCTGGAACGGATCAGCCGAGGGGTGCAGGTGCATCGCTTTCGAGCGCCCCAGGAGCTTCTGCCGGCCGTCGAGGGTGAAGCCGCACATCAGCGGGAAGACCTCGGGCGAGCCGGTGCGGTAGTGGATCTCGATGCCGCCGTAGGTGGTCAGCGGCTTGCCGCCCGCAACGGTGCAGCCGAGGAAGTAGAGCCGCTTCGCGGCGAACCCACAAGGGATCTCCACGGAGCCGGTATTGGGGATCAGCGTGAACGCCTCGGCATGCCGCTGGAAGGGAATGCCTCCGGCGATCACCTCGTACTGCGCCTCGGCAGAACGCTCCGGCCGCTCCCAGTCTTTGGGCATGCCCTTGCTGAAGTCGACCACCAGCGACGGGCTCGCGTCGATCTTGCCGACGCCCAGCCAGGCGAAGGCGCCTTCGGCGAGGCCGTCGTGGACCTCGATACGCGCTTGGATGCCCGGAAACTGGCTCGTGTCCCACGAGCGCTCCTGCAGCGCGTCGTTGCCCGGAGCCATGGTCTTCAGGAGGACGTTGCCCTTGCGCGCATCGACGAGCGCGATGTAGTTTTCGCCCCGGCTGCCGCCCTGTCCGTCGTGACCGCAGAGAGTGAACGTGAGGGTGTCGTCGCCGATCTTGAACGGCGGCGAAGAGACCACGCCCGTGCCTGTCTCGCCTTGGCCCAGCGACGACAGATACGGCTGAACCTGCCGGTTGGCGCCATCGCGTTCGAGAATCGCCCACGTCGTGCCGACGGTGGGAGCGGGGCATTGGAGGGCTTTGTACGTGGGTGAGGGGGCGTTCTCGGCCAAACCGGCCTTCGGTACTGTGGCGAGCACGGCGGCTACGATGATTCGTGTTGTTGTCGACATGGGGACTCCTCTGGAAACGCGGGCCGCGGGGCGTAGGGGCGGCGCCTGCGGGCCCGCCCTGCGGGCGGGGGGGGCAGACCCG
>PEVN01000151.1:6371-14078 GCA_002779825.1 Armatimonadetes bacterium CG06_land_8_20_14_3_00_66_21
GCAACCTGTCCTGCGCGGATCTCACGTCAGCTCCGGCAACTCCCACCCCTTGCGCCGCGGCCGCTCGAGGTACGCATTGGCCTCGTCATCGCCGGGGAAGACTTCCTTGTCGGGATCCCAGCGGAGCTTGCGGCCGATCTCACGGGCAAAGTTGGCCAGGTGGCAGACGGAGATGGAGCGGTGACCGATCTCGACATCGGCGTTCGGCGTTCGGCGCGTCTTGATGCAGTCGAGCCAGTTCTGCAGGTGCGGTCCCGCGTTCCAGCCCTCCCCCTCCCAGGCTTTGGCTACCTCGGGGTCGGGAGGGTTGGTGACGACTTCGCTGGGGGTGGCCGCGAACCGGTTGCGGTCGATCTCGAGCTTGGCGTCTGTACCGTGGAAGATCGCGCCGCCGAAGGGGCCTTGTTCCAACTCGTAGTCCACCTGCACGCCGTCGGCGTAGCGCATCGATACCTTGCCGTTCGCGCCGGGGGTAACCGGCCAGATCTCGGTGGGTCCCGTGAGGCTCTTGCCGAGGGCCCACTGCACTTGGTCGACGCCGTGAGCGCCCCAGTTGGTCATCTCGCCGCCGGAGTAGGCCCGCCAGCCCATCCAGCCGAACTGCAGCGCGTTGTTGAATGGCCGCGCTTCCGTGCGGGACTGCCAGACCTCCCAGTCGTCGCCCGCGGGGACGCGCTCCTCCGGCAGCCCTTCGTAGTCGCGCGGGCCGGGGTAGCAAATGCCCTGCACCCTCGTGATCTTGCCCAGCCCCCCCGTGCGGACCAGCTTGCAGGCGAAGGCGTTCATCTCCATCGTCCGCTGCTGCGAGCCGACCTGGAACACGCGTTTGTACTTGCGCACCGCGTCGACCAGCACGCGGCCTTCGTGGATGGTCAGCGTCAGAGGTTTCTCGGCGTAGATGTCCAGACCCGCCTGCAGGGCGTGGAGGCACGGGATCACCCGCGCGTGGTCCGGCGTGGCGACCACCACCGCGTCGAGCTTCTCCTTCTCGAGCATCTCCCGGTAGTGTTGGTACGCGGGCCAGTCTTGCTGCTTCTGCTGCAGCGCCTCCCGGTAGCGCTGTTGGTAGCAGTCGCAGACCGCGACGATGCGCCCGCCCGCCGGCAGGAAGCCCATAAGCTGCCGCGCCCGGCCGCCGGTGCCAATGAAACCGACGGCGATCTGCTCGTTGGCGCCGGGCCGTCCCGGAGCTGCCGACACCCGGCCGGTGGCGAAGTACGGCACCGCAAGCCCCGCCGCCGCTGCGCCGGTTGTCCGTTTGAGGAAACGTCTTCGGGAGAGGCCAGGTGGGTTTGTCATGGAGGTCCTCCTTGTGAGGCGACTGCTCGCAGCCTTACTGTGTAGGAGCGCCACCGATAGGGAGGCGACGTAGCCGGATGCGTCCCTCCTCTATCGTGACGGCCGCCCCCTCAAGCAGCGCTTTCTCGTGGTGGTCAATAGCCCTCTGCAGATGCATGTTCACGCGCCCCGGGTGCATGTTCCGAAGGCGGAACAGAACAACGCTTGGCAGGGACGCACCACTCGCCGCGATCAGTTCACCGAAGTCGAGGTCGTGCGTGAGCAGGATGCGCCGCTCGCATTCGGCCTTCGCGAGGATCTCCGGATCACGGACGCGGTCCAGTCGCTCTTCGTGCAGGTGAACGGCATCGTGGCCGAACTGGCGCAGGAACGCCACCGTACGCGGAGAGAGACCCATATCGGCCAGGAACCTCATCCGATCGCCGGCGCCAGAGGATGGACAGATTCGTCGGCCAGCCAGGCCACGTATACCCGCGAAGGTTAAGAACACACCGAAGTCCCGGTGCGACTTCGGCTCCGTCTGGGAGAATACCCTCTGTCCTACGTCTGCTGCACGCCTGCCGGGGAAGTTCCGCGAACTTCCACTTCGGTGTGTTCTTAACCTTCGCGGGTATATGTCAACGCTTGACGGATATCCTCCCCCTCGAGGTACGGGTAGTCGGCGAGGATCTGGTCGGCCGTCATTCCGTTCGCCACGAGGTTCACGATCAGTGAGACCGTGATGCGCATGTCGCGAATGCACGCACGCCCCCCCCATCTTGTGTTGATCGAACGTGATACGGTCGAAGCCTAACACTGGCGTGCCTCCGGGTTCCTGCGTGTTCCCAATTGTTATCCAGCCCGTGTCGGCGGGCAACATGGTGGTCGCCGACCCGACGGCGGGCGCTCGCGACTCGCGCTCACCGCTTCACCCGAAACGCCAACACCCCTGCCGAACCCGGTTCCCGCACTCGAAACACCACGCGCGATAGCCGCTCGCCCCACACCGCCCGCAAGCGGCTGTCCTCCAGCTTCAGGACCTCTACGCTTGGTTCGACGTTCTCGCCATAGGTCACCAGGCCGCTCCCTGCCTGCCGGCCGTCGTCAATGGCCGTCTGTCGAAGCGCAATTTCGCCCTCGCCCAATGCCACTTCGCACGGCGTGAGCAAGCCCAACATGATCTCGCCGACCGGCTTCGACAACTCATACCGGTCCGTGATCCGGACCTCCTCGCCTCTGGCGAAGGTGAGCGTCCGCACCCACGACTTCAGCCCCGCCTCGGGTGGGTAGGCGCCGGCGAGGTCGAGGGTCAGTTCCGCCGCCGTGTCGCTCGATGAGTACGTTACGTCCCGCGCGGCGAACTGCCCGCCCGGCGCCTGCATGATGCCGTCGACGGTTGGCAACAGACTGTGGAAGGCGGACTGCATGGTCCAGATCTCGTAGCGTTGGTGGCTGAAGGTCTTGCGGTTGTACGCCTCCACCCCGGCGTCGATGAGCAGCGGCTTGCCGTCGGCGTACACCACAAAGCTGCCGATATCGTTGTGGTTGTGGCTCTCGGCGTTATGCCCGCCCTTTGCCGCCAGGCACAGCCCCGCTGGCGAGCCGGCGCGGTCGCGCGCGACCATGACCTGGATCTCGTTCAACCAAGCGTCTCGCGGCAGCGGCGGCTGCGCTTCGGTCGAGCGGAGAGCGGGGAAGTCGAACAGGCCGGCGAGGACTCGACCGAGGCTCTCTCGCTTGACCTCGCCCGGCGTCCGCGCCAGCCAGGAGCCCAATGCCTGAAGGCGTTCGTCACCGATCCGCTTCCCGTAGCCAAACACCACCGTCGGCGGCGGCACCACCAACGCTGAGGCGTCGGCGAAGTTGACGAAGTACTCCCCGTCGAGGTGAATGCGGTAGATGAACCGACCAATCTCCTGGACCAGCGACTGATCGTACAGGTCGATCCGGCCATTGGTGGCGCTACGCAGCAGTTCGAGGCAGTCAAACACCGAGGCGCCCGCCCGGCCCCAGTAGCCGGGGCCCTCGTCGCAGCCGCCATCGCGCGGATGCGGGTCGAGGAAGCAATCCAGCGACCGCATGCTCTTGGCCACCGCCGCCAGACGGCGCTCTGGGTCCGGCTCCATCAGCAGCGCCGACGTGAGCCAATTGGAGTTGATCCACGGATTCCAGTTGTTCGGCCGCCCGCCGCCGCCGAAGCCCATCCACCCGAAGTCCTCTCGTTCCATGAGCGGCGTCAAGATCCGGTAGTCCATCTCGCGGTGCACGCGCGGCCGAACCAGGGGCGACACGGCGTCGAGCTGCGGGCCCAGCAGGTAGCAGGTCCACGCCAGTAGCGCCGCCGTCTCCGCGGCGAATAGATCGACGATCGGCTCCGCCGTGTCCGGCAAGCCGCTGCCGGCCCGCTGCGCGCCGATGTGCGCCGGCACGCCCCAGAACGACTCCTCGCAGATCGCCCAGACACCATTGACGAGGTCGTCAACGAACCGCCCCCGTCCTTCGACGCATTCCGCCAGCACCCAGCGACACAGCATGGAGCGGCGCGGGAAGCTCAGTCCTTCGTAGCGAGACCGGTTCCCGTCGCGGGCGAAGTCAAGGAACCGCGTCGCGGGGAGCGGCGGCCAATCGGTCTCAAGCGCCTCTTCACCGCGGGCGATCAGGGCGTCCCGAACCTCCGCAGGCAACGCCTCCCACGGCTGCCGGTCGGCGGCGGTGGGGAACGGGTGCCAGTCTTCCCAGGGCAGCAGGAGGGCACGGAGTGTGTTCAGAGGGTAGGCAGCAGTCAGCATGGTGTACTCCCGGAGTCTGAGGCAGCCACAGGGCTACTGAGTCGCGGCCGCCTCGTACTTCTTCAGGCGCAGGTCCTTGAACTCCACCCCCATCGGCCCGCCCGCGTGAATCTGCAAGGCAATGATCCCGCTCAGGAGCCGGCCTTTGGGGTCGTCGTCAGTGAGGTCGATGGTCTGCACGCCGTTGACCCAGTGCTGCAGGTGGTTCCCCTTTGCCAGGATCACGTACTCGTTCCAGGGCGGGTTGTCTTGAGTCAGCGCCTTCTCGTAGGTGGCGGCGATGGCGGCTGCGTCGCCCACAGTACCCACCACCTGCTTCTTGCCCTCGGGGCTCATGACTACCTTCTCGCCCACGAGGCAGATCCGCCCCCGCCCGCGCTCGTGGTACAGGAAGCCGGCCCGTCCCGGCTCGTTGGCGACTTCCGCTTGGTAGCCGGACACCACCCAGTCGTTACTCTGGCGACCCTCCAAGTGCTTGCTGCGGTACTGGATGCCGCTGTTCCCGTGGTGGATCCGCACCGACAGGCGCAGCTCGAAGTCACTCGCCTCGCCGCCGGTCCACATGAGGAACGAGTTGCCCTTCGTCGCGTTCTCCTTCGTCGTCTCCCCACGAATCGCGCCGCCTCTGACGGACCAAAGCCGGGGGTCGCCCGACCAGTCAGTGAGGTCCTTGCCGTTGAAGATCGGCACCATGTCGACCGGTTCGGGCGGGACTGTGATCTCAGCCGGCGCCTTGGCGTCCTGCTTCTGTTCAGCGGCACAGCCGGCGCAGGTGAGGAGGGTCACGGTGAGCAATGCGGTGAGCCCTGTGAGGATGGACTGAGGTCTGGGCATGGTGTGGGTCCTCCTTCAACAGCGGCGCCACACAGTGGAAGACAGGCGTCAGCCGGTTCTGTCTACACCTCGTTGGCGGAAGGCGACCGGCTGACGCCTATCTTCCAGGAGGCGAGGTGCGGTCATTGTACACGACGGCCGCACAAGGCGGCGAAGCCCTTGTTGGAGCAGGCGTTGCGTGCCGCCCTCGACGAAGACGTTGAGGCCGGGCGACCGCATCCATTGCCGGTCTCCCAGCGCTCGGGTATCATACGCTCGCCCAGCGGGCGAACACGGACTGCGGGGAGGAATCATGGCGGAAACAGAGGCTGGTCGGATGGCCCCAGACTACCTGGACGTGCTCCTGGTGTGCTCGTCGCCGGTGAACGTGTCACCGTCGCTGGATCTGCACCAC
Organism: Armatimonadetes bacterium CG06_land_8_20_14_3_00_66_21; assembly: GCA_002779825.1. GTDB lineage: Bacteria > Armatimonadota > Abditibacteriia > CG2-30-66-41 > CG2-30-66-41 > CG2-30-66-41. The sequence continues at coordinate 11,667 of PEVN01000151.1, forward strand.
GAGGTGACCGACCTCGAGAACGAGGTGCGCCGCGCGCCGATCCCCATTCGGCTGCGGCGCGTGTACCCGCCGACGATTCGGCAGCTTGAGCGGGAGCTGTCGCCCAACGCGCTGCGGCTCCGGCAGCCGAAGATCCTGCACCTTCTTGGGCACGGCGCGGAAGATGGGCTGTGGTTCGAGAGAGAAGACGGCTCGGGCGAACTGGTCAAGGTGGCGCAGATTCGCCAGACGCTGCAGGACTCGCCGATCGAGTTGGCAATCATCAATGCGTGCTGGTCGGGCTCCGGGCGCGTGGTGTCGCTGTGCGAGCGATTGGTGCGTGACGGCGTCGTGAAGACGGCGCTGGGGCATGAGCGGCCGGTGGCCGATGTCTCCGCCATTGCCTACGCCCAACGGCTCTACGAGCAACTCCTCGACGGCTACTCGGTGCGCGAGGCCCACCAGCGGGCGGCGAACTACCTGACCGAGGAAGGGTTGCCCGGGGCCACCGAGGTGCAACTCGTGGGCGATGCCGACCTGCGCCCGGCCGAGGGCTTGGCGCCGGGCGAGCGCACCGGCCGCGTGGAAGGCGGCCCGCCGGTCGGTCTGCCCGACCTGGGCTACTTCTGCGGCCGGGCGGACGAGTACCTGCGAATCGCCAACACGCTGGACGACCGGCACCAGACTGCCTTCGGCATTTGGGGGATCGGTGGGATCGGCAAGACTCACTTGACCGCAGAAATCGCCCGGCGTAACGGGTGGCGCTACCCGGGTGGGGTTGCCTGGGTCGATGCCCGTGAGGTGACCGAGGGCACCGCTGCCGGGGTGCTGCGGGCGGCGCTGTCGCGCCTGCGACAAGGGGCAACCGCCGACGATCCCGGGGCCGGGCTGCTGGCAGTTTTCGGCGGCGAGCCGGCGATGGTGGTCCTGGACAACCTGGAGACACTGCCGCCCGAGGCAGCCGAGCCGTTGGTGCGGTTCGTGGAGCAGATGCCCCGCAACGGCTCGCGCGCCCTCCTCACTGCGCGCGTGGGTCTGGCGGGCTTTGAGCGGCGCAAGTGCGTCCAATCGCTCCCCCTCACCCGTGGACTCGACGACTACAACGGCGCCCAGTACGCCTACCGAGTGACCGTCGCGAAGGGCATCGCCGCCCTGCGCAACGAACCGCCTCGCGAGAGTAAGGAGCACCGCGTGGAGGGCCGCTGCGCGCAGATCAGCCGCCGCGTCTCGGGCCACCCCCGGATGATCGAGGTCGCCGTCGGCATGGCGCGGCACGGCATGGACGCCCTGGACGAGGCACTCGCCGGCCTGACCGGCGAATTGGCCGACCAACTCCAGGACCTCCTCGCCACCGGGCTCGCCCTCGTCGGCGAAGAAGGCCAGCGCTTGCTCGCCTACCTCCCCCTCTTCCCCACCGCCCGCTTCACGCCTGAAGAGATGGGAGCCGCTTGCCAGGCCGCCGAGCAGTTCCGACCCGCCCACCCAATCCGAGCCGCGACGGTAACGGACCGGGCCCCCGCCGAGACCGGACCGCTCTCTGACGTTCGCGGCTCGGATGAGCTACCCGCGGTCGCTGCCGTCCCCTGGCTCCCCTCCGCCCTCCAGCAACTCGAACGCGCCGCCTTCCTCGACCACGACCAGACAACCCAGGTCTACACCTTCCACCAGACCCTCCTGGAGCACGCGCAGCACCATGCTGAGCTGCCGGAGGAGGAACACACCGTTGCGGCCTTCGGTCTGCTGGCGTTTTACGCCAGGTACCTGGACGCCAATACCGACAACTACCCCGCCATCGACCGCTGCTTCGGCAACGCGATGGCGTTGATGGAGTCCGTCTGAGCAGGCCGCGACGAGCCAAGGCCGTGGATGGCGCGCTTGCGTCGATGGCGGACTCGCTGGGCTACTATTTCCACCGGCGCGGCTTGTGGGCTCTCGGCGAGCAGTGGCACGAGCGTGCCATCGACCTGCGGCAGACATCGTCTCACGCCAAGGACGAGACCGCGCTCTCGCACGAACTATACCGCCGCGGCGTCATTCTTGCTGGGCGAGGCACGCCGCACGCGGCGGTGGAATGTCTGCGAGAGCGCCTCCGCCTCGATGAGAAGGCAGGCGACCGTCAGGGTCAGTCGGCGTCGCTGCATCAGATGGCGATCATTGAGTCGTCTCAGGGGAACCCGACGGAGGCGCGTCGGTTGTGGGAGGAATCGGTGGCGATCGAGGAGGACCTCGGGAGTCCCGGGGGCAAAGCCAGCACCCTGGTCATGCTGGCTCAGTTGGAGGCGTCGGAGGGCAACTTCGCGAAGGCGGTGGAGATGGTCAGAGAGGCGCTGTCCCTGCTGGAGAGCGTGGGGTCGGGCGAGGTGCCGATGGTGCGACAGATCCTGCAGGCAATCGAGGCCGCGGCGCGGGGTGAGGTGGTTGGGGGCGGCGGGC
>PEVN01000151.1:14086-22455 GCA_002779825.1 Armatimonadetes bacterium CG06_land_8_20_14_3_00_66_21
AAGCCATGGCGAAGATCCAGGCGGCCGATCCCGAGGCGGCGGTGCCGTTGTTCGAGCAGGCGTTGGCTGCCTCTCGCGCCGAAGAGAACGCGCACAACGTGGGGATGTGCTTGCTTGCGTTGGCGCAGACGCTGAGAATACTCAATCGCCCCGAGGAAGCGGCGGAGCGCCTGAACGAAGGGAGGCAGCTTGCCGAGGAACTGGGCGACAGCGCGCTGCTGGAGGCACTGCGCCGGTTGGCGGAGGGGAGCGGCGGACAGTCGGACTCGGTCCGGCTGCACGGCGAAGCGGTGACGAAGGTGAAGGCCGGCGACCGCGCCGGGGCGTTGGCGGTGTTCGAGGAGTCGCTGGCTGCCTCGCGCAATGAAGACAACGCCCACAATGTGGCGATGAACCTGTTGGCGCTGGGCCGGGTCCTCCTGGTACTGGGCCGGCCAGAGGACGCCGTCGAGCGCCTCCGCGAAGGGCTGGAGACTGCCACGACGCTGGGCAACGAGGATCTGCTCAACGCCATGCGCGAGACAGCTATGGCAGCGGCCCAAGCCGCCGCCATGGAAGAAGCCCTGGCCCAGCCGCTGGACGAGGCATTGGCTGAAGCAGAGACGGACGGGGCGAAGGCGCAGTTGCTCCTGGCACGCGCCGCAGCCACCGCCGCCCGGGCGCCCGCCGAGGCGGAAGCACTGGCAGACAGGGCGCTCGCGCTGGCGCGAGCGTGCAGCTCCAAGCGCGCAGAGGTCGGCGCCACGCATCTCAAGGGCATGCTCGCAGCGACGCAAGGGCGGCTCGGCGACGCAAAGGAGCTTCTCCGCAAAGCGCAGCACGTGGCCGAGGAGGAAGGCATGGCAGAGGCAGCGGCGAACCTGGCGGCTCTGGTTGCGGGGCTGGATTCGGCCGAAGCCTGAAGGAGGGAACCGGCGTGGTTCTGACGAAAGAACGCAGAGACCTGTACTTGCCCTTGGTGGACTGCGAACTGCCGAAGGTGGCGCTGGCGCGGTTGGTGGCGATGGGCATCTCTACAGTTGAGGAGCTGCGGGACCACTGGGCCTACGGCAACCGCCAGTTGTTGGTGGACTACCTGGGGGAGTCGCCAGTGCGGTTCACGATGAGCCGAGTGCCAGCGGGCGCTACGCGTGGGGTGGCGGCCTCGGGTCCGGGGCACGTCGTCAACCTGATGGCTGCGGGCCGCACGCGGCCGCTGGTCAAACGGCCGCGAGGGGCACTGGTGGCGAGCGAACGTCACCGGTGTGCCGAGACCCCTCCCGCCCAGCCCCGGCCGAGCCGGGCCGCGGCGAAGCCTCCGGTCTTCTTCGGTCAGCGGTTCCCAGCCGCAAGAGACCAGGCGCAGCGACCAACCTGCGTGGCCTTCGCCTCCATTGCATGGTTCGAGTACCACCCTGTACGACGGGTCGCCCCGACCGACGCACCACTCCGAGCAGTTCGTCTACTGGGCCTGCAAAGAGGCCGATGGCGTGCCCTGCGTGCAAGGCACCTTTGTGGAAACGGCGCTGGAGGTCCTCACCAAGCAGGGCGCGTGCCTGGCGGAGACGTGGCCGCACCAGCCGCTGCTAATCGGCCCAACCGAGGGTCAGGGGCCGCCGCCCCAGGGAGCCGAAGAGGAAGCGGCGCAGTACCGGCTCGAAGGTGGAGCGATGGTCAGTGCCGGCGAAGTCGACGGCATGCGTGCACTGCTGGATGACGGGCACCCCGTGGTGTTGACTGTCCTCACCTTTGACTCGTGGGACTACCCCAGCGTGGCCGACACCGGCGACGTGCAGATGCCCTTGCCCGACACCCAGGACGATGGCGCGCACGCAGTGTGCCTGGTCGGCTACGAACTCCGCCCGGAACACCCGGGGGGCGGAGCGTTCATCTTCCGCAACTCGTGGGGCACGGGATGGGCTCCGCAGAGCCGCTTCCGGCGTGGGTACGGCACGCTGCCCTTCGCCTACGTCCGCCTCTATGGCGAGGAAGCGCTTGCCTGAGCCTTGCGGCGAAGTGGGTAATCGGAGGGACTCAGGGCGCCGCGCGGTCTCCTCACCACCGGCTGGCGGCACCGCTCCACGAAGTCGGGCGCCAAGTAGCCCTCGACGGTCCGCTGCAGGCGGTCGAGTTCTGCCTGATCGATCCCGAGCGCCTGCTGGATTCCGTCCGGCCGCCGGACTGCGTTCTCGTAGAACGCCTCTGCCGACCCAATGCCGTACTGGCGCTCCAGCGTGAGCCGAGGTCCTTCCGGGAAGGTAGTGATCTCTTCGAGGAGCTTCATGGCGGGTCTCCCGTCCTGCCCCAGATTCTGCGGCATCGGGGCGCCGGCGTCAAGGCCGGCCGAGCGCCGGCAGAGCAGGTTGTCGAGCCGCCGCCCCGAATTGTGTAGGGCATGAGCTTGAACCGGTATGCCTTCCTGACGCTCCTGCTGTCGCTGCGAGCAGCAGCGGCCGCCCCCCTCGTGTCCTTCGACTTCGACACCGGCGACGCCGCCCAAGTGTGGAACCACAAGTCCAACACCACAACCGCCGTGGTCGCCGACCGGCCGCAGTCGGGCGGGGGCGCGCTTCGGTTCACCATCGACCCGGCCGAGTTCGCCTACGGCTGGGTGCACACCGGGTTGCCGGAGGCCGACTACACCGGGCTGCACGGCATCCACGGGTACTTCCGGGCGCCGGTTGGGACCCTGGGGACGCTGCTGTTTCACGTGTGCCTGCAGGGCGCGGCCGGGCAGGAGATGAGCTACTTCCGCAGCGATCTCGGTTCGCTGGCTGACAGCCAGGGCGAGTGGGTGCCGTTCTACGTGGCGGTTGGCGACTTGCGCTATGAGCGGGGGCCGGTGCGGACGATTGAGGCGGCGGCGCTGAAGCCGGGTGAGCTGATTCAGTTCCTGGCGTCGGTGGACGGCCGGGCACCGGTGTCGATCGACATCGACTCCGTCGCGTTGCTGAACGCTGCCGATGGCGCCGCCCTCGCGCGCGAGGTCAAGGCGCAATCGCGGCAGCGGCTGTTGCTCGCGGCCGACAAGGTCTCGGGCGCGCCTCACCCGCGGCTGTTCTTCACGCCTGACTGGCTGCCGCGGTACCGCGCCAAGGCGGCCATTGGCGGCGAGCGGCAAGCCGCCTACCAGCGCCTGATCGCCGCGGCCGAGGAGCTGCTGAAGAGCCACGACGCCAACGACCCGTTGGGCAAGCTCTACGCACTGGTGGACACCAGCAAGCTGGAGGGCACGCCGTTCCGGGCGGCGTTTGAGGGGCAGTTGGTCGAGGCGAGTTGGCCGCTGGAGGTGCTCGGCGCGGCCTACCAGCTCACCGGCGACGCGCGCTTCGGCGACCAGGGCGCCAAGGCGCTGGCGAATGCGGCGAAGCGGCTCACGGTGGACGAGCCGTTCCTGGATCGCGGCTTCTACTACACGCGAACGCTCTACGTCCGCGCGCTGGCCTTCGGCTACGACTGGCTGTGGGACAAGCTGACCCCGGACGACCGGCGGACCGTGAAGGCGACGCTGCTGGGCTTCGTCACGAACATCCACGAGCACAGCCAGACCGATGGCTGGGGGCGGCGGCCGCTGCACCGGGTGTGGAACTGGGACCCGGGGCTGATGGGTGCCTGCGGGGTGGGCCTGTTGGCGCTGGAAGGCGAGACGCGCCTGGGCGAGAAGGGAATCCTGTTCGACTGCCGGCGCCACCTGCGCGACTACCTCACGTTGGGCATCGACGCTGACGGCTGCGGGCATGAAGGGCCGATCTACCTGGGCTACGGCAGCGGCGCCGGAGTCGAGTTTGTCGAACTGCTGCGCCGCCAGGGACGCGGCGACTTGTTCACCGAGACCAACTACCAGTTGATTCCGCCCTGGCTCCTCGCCGAGACGCTGCCCGACGGCAAACGCTGGAACAACCTGTCCGACTGCGGGCACGACCAGCGGAACTGGCCTGCGTATCTCTATGCCTGCGGTCGGCTGTCGGAGTTGGCGAAGACGGAGGCGCCGGTCGCGGGCGAACGGTGGTCTTGCCTCGAACTGCGCCAGCCGCTGAACTACCTGCAGCAGTTCGCCGAGTCGCCCGGTCCACGGCGGCTGAACTACCCGGCGCTTGCCGGCCTGATGGGCTGGGAGTGGCAGCACGGACCGGGGAGCCGCGACCCGGCTGCCCTCGACCCGCGCGAGGCGCTGGCACATGTGCTGCTCTACGAACCGTGTCAGCCGGTTGACGACCCCGCCAAGTACCTCCCCCTCGCCCTGCATTTCCGCGGCCGCGGGCTGGTGGTCTGTCGCACCGGGTTCGGTCCCGACGACTTCCACCTTGCAGTGGAGGCCGGCCCCCACGCGGCCGGACACGACCAGAGCGACAAGGGCACGTTCACCCTCGGCGCGTACGGCGCCGACTTGGCTATCGACAGCGGCTACGGCAACGACGGCGACCCGCAGAAGAGCGGCAGCAGCTACGCCCACAACGTGGTGCTGATCGACGGCGAAGGTCAGCCCATGCGCTACCACAACCAGAGCAGCGGGCACGTCACCGGGTTCCACCACTCGTCGCTGCTGGACTGGATCCGCGTGGACGCCCGCGAAGCGTGGAGCGTGCGCTACGACGGCGACTGGGTGCCCAGCCCGACCCCCCCTGTCGCTCGGGCGGACAGGACGTTCGTCTTCGTGCGCCCCAGCCCGCAGCAGGGCGTGCCCGGCTACCTCGTGGTGTACGACGATATCGCGAAGGATGTTGGCGAGCACGACTACACCTGGCAGTGGCACATTCCGGCGGACCGGGCGTTTGCCGTGTCGGAGAGCGTCTGGTCGGCAGTGCCGCGAGGGATGACGCACGACGTGCTCACCTCCGAAGCGGCCGGCCCTGGTGGCACGGCGACGTTCCGCCTGAATGTGCCGACCGCGGGCAAGTACGTCCTCTACGGATTGGTGCGCGCCGGCGGGCCGGAGTTGAGCAAGTCCGATAGCTTCTTCGTCTCGGTCGACGGCGGCGACCGGTTGACGTGGGATCTGAAGACGGGCGCCGCGCTGTCGTGGGACCCGGTGCAGGATCGGGCGGAGGCTGGACCGCGCGCCTTCGACCTGACCGCTGGCGAGCACTCGATCCGGCTCGAGATCCGCGAGCGACAGGCGGAACTGGCTCGCTTTGTGCTGCTGCCCGAAGACGCTCCCGCGCCGGTCGATCCCGACGGCTCGCCGGCAGGCGCTCCCTCCATGGGAATAGAGGACGCCAAACTCGACGGCGGCGGTTTCGTTGTCCACAATCCAGCCGCGGCAACGGGCACGCCGGTGACGATGGACGTCTTTCCCCTCCGCCCGGCCGGCGGCAAGGTGACAACCGACTGGTTCGTGACCTCGCGCGAAGGCGCCCACCCGCGCCTTCAGTACACCGTCCGCAGCGCCGACCCGCAGTTCGTGGTGGTGCTGGTGCCGCGCCGCGAAGGCACGCCGCGGCCGACGGTGGAAGCGCTGGCGGGCGAGGGTGCAGTGGGCGTCGCCGTCCGGTGGCCGCAAACCACTGACCTGCTCGCCTTCAGCCGCGACGCCGGTTCAGCGGGGCAGGTGCAGTTGGAGGGATCCGCTGGGTTCGTCCGGGTGGCAAACGAGGCGCCCGCAGACTGGGCGTTGCTGGACGGGCGGCAACTCGCGTTCGGCGGGAAGGTGTTGGCGGCCTTGGCGGCGCCGGGCGTTCAGGTGCAGACGGGGGCGCAATGACGGAGGCTGCCCGCCGCCTGGCTCGTGGCGCAGGCCGGCTCTCCCGAAGTGCCTTCCCGGACAGGAGTCCGGTACCGGCAGGGCTGTCTGCCGAGGTTACTGCGCGTTCGCGCGCAGCCACTCCCGCACTGCCGGGAACTGCTCCGAGGGGAATGCGTGACCGACGCCCTTCATTTCGTGGAGGGGGACCTTCGCACCCGCGGCAGTTGCCGAGTCGTGCATCTGCTGTATCCGGTTCAGTGCTTTGGGGCTGCCGTACATCAGGAGCAGCGGCTTGCCTTTGAGAAGATCGTAGCGCCGCATCCGGCCGCCGCCTTCGACGAGGAAGAAGGCCGAGAACTGGCCCGCAGTCTCCCCTTCAGACTGGTCGATCAGCTCGCCGGTCATGTGCGCGCCGTTTGAGAAGCCCCCGAGGATTCGCCGGTGGGGGTCCAGATTGGGCACCGTTTCCTCGAGTCGCCTCAGCATCTCCTTGTAGAGCGGCCCGGCGGATTTCCCGTCGGCGTCGCGGATGATCATCGGGGGGGGAGTATTGGCGGGATCGGCAGGATCCACGCTCCGCTTGAAGAGCGGGAGAATCACACAGACGAACTCCTGCTCCTCGGCGATCATCCTCGGGTAGGAGGGGCTGGCGGCGCGGGTGCCGTCGCCACCTTGGAGGTAGACCAGGAGGGGTGGGAAAGGGAACAGACATCGTACCCCCCTGGTGGCAGTGAAGGTGTTAGGTAGAGCGGGGAAGCAGGAGGTACAGAAGTGGAGGCAGGAATGGCTGCGGTAGGCGCGTGGAGCGTAGCGGAGCGCGCCTACCGCAGCCAGCGCGGACGTGAGGCGGGGCGCACCGGCGCCGAGAAGATAGAGCAGGTGTTGCTTTCGCACTAACCTGCCAGTTGTGCCGCGGCTCCGTCGAGGGTAGCAGTCCCCGTCGGGGCCTGCAAGCCCTGACGATGGTCTGTCGCTACGCCCGGGTCTTGACCTCGGCAGCAGTTCCCCCGGGGAGGGCGCCACGGGTCTCTGGCAATGGAACGCACCCTTGAGCAGGAACTCGCCAGTGGCTCCCGAATGAGGGCGGCCATGGCCCCCCAGTGGCACATCGCCTTCTGCAACGTAACCTTCACTGAGTACGCGGGCGTGACGTATCGCGATTACTACGGGTCGCCAGCGGTCATGCTCGAGGCGCAGTTGGCGGCGAAGGCGTTTGCCGAGCAGCGGTTCGGCGTGGGCCGGTTCATCCACCCGCACGTGGACAGCCCCAGTTGCGGCTTTGCCTCGTTCCTCGGCATGCCGGTGGTGGTCCCAGAGGCGGATGAAGTGCCCTACGTCGACACGACGCGACCGCCGATCACAGACGTCGCGGACGCCGACTTGATCCGGCTCGGCGACCCGCGGTCTACCGGTCTCATGGCCCAGCGGTGGGCGGCCTGGCAGTACTACCGCGAGCAGGGCTACGACGTTCGTTTCGGGGGATACGGCGGCAGCGTGGTAAGCATTGCCTGTGAGATCAGCGGCAACAGCGTGCTGGCCGGCATGGTCGAGAACCCCGCCGGGGCGCGTCGCCTGCTGGAGGTTGTGGTGGAGGCGGAGGAGGCGGTCGCTGCGTTCGACGCTTCGCTGTGCGGCGAGGAGTACCGGGGCTTCACCTACACTGGGGATGACTTTTCCGGGCTGCTGTCACCGGAGCTGTACCGCCGGTTCGCCGTGCCCTGCTACCAGCGCCTGCACGCGGGCCAGGAACGACGGTTCATGCACAGCGAACTGCTGCGGGCCGAGCACTTGCGGATCGCTCGCGACGAGGTAGGCATCACCGAGTTCCACGGGGCGGGCTGCAAGAACCTGACGCTGCTGGAGATGCACGACATCATGGGCGACAGATTCTGGACCCAGCTCACCCCGCAGGAAATGCTGGAGCTATCGCCGGCCGTTATCGACGACCGAATCCGCGAACTTGCCCAGAGCGGCTCCGCATACGTGCAGCTCTACCCCGGCCGCGGCACCCCCGAGGAGCACATGGAGGCCGCCATCGCGGCCGTCCAACGCGAGTGCCCCGGCGGCCCAGTATAGTCGGGTGTGTTCCCCATGCACGGACTCTTCAGACAGATCGCTTGGAATGTTGCCCTCGCCGCCGCGTCGACCGCTGTCTGCGTCGCGGAGACTGCAGGCAATGCGGGAAGGACGGAAACAATGTCAGCACCTGAGCCGCTCGCGACCCCGCCGGAGTTCTTCCCGATCCTCCCCTGGGACCCGCTGCATGGCTGGAAGGAACCGGTGGAGCCCAAGCACGGCGTGGAGAGCATCGCAGAGTGCAACTTCACAATGGCGGGGTTCGTGAAGCCCCGGGATCTGTCGGTCTGCGAGCAATTGGGCCTCAAGGCGCTCATGTTCGGCTGTGCGGACCGCGGTCCCCTTTCGCGGGACGAGTGGAAGAAGCTGCCGGCCGAGGAGATCGACGCCTTCGTGAAGCGGATGATCGACGACGCCGGCCGCAGCGAGGCGGTGCTCGGGTACTACCTGGTGGATGAGCCCGGCGCCAGCCTCTTCCCGAAGCTCGCCGCCGGCGTCGCCGCAGTCAGGAAGTACGCGCCCGGGAAGCTGGCGTACATCAACCTGTTTCCCGGCTACGCTACCCTCGGCGCGCCCGACACCTCGCAACTGGAGGCGCCCAGCTTCGAGGAGTATCTCCAGCGATTCGTCG